>NZ_JAWNCA010000045.1:0-25266 GCF_034106185.1 Enterobacter sp. 296B2
CCCACAAAAAAAATATATATTTTGTTTAAATCCGCTCGTTTTTGCGCCAATAATTTTATTTTTTTTTTCCCCCCCGGCCCCCCCCCCCCCCCCCCCCCCCCCCGAGGGGGATCACACGACGGCTTCCATCTCCATCATCACCGGGTGGAAACGGCGCTTAAAGTAGATCAGGCCGTGTCCCGCGTCACTCAGGATGATGTTTTTCACTTCGACAAGATAAACCAGATGCGTGCCGATGGTTTGCACCTGGGTAATCTCGCCTTCCAGGCTCGCCAGCGCGCCTTTCAGCACCGGCTGCCCCAGCGGGCCTTTCTGCCAGCAGGAGAGGGCAAAGCGCTCCTCCATTGCCATCCCGGTCATCCCGGCGAAGTGGCGGGCCATGATCTCCTGCTCGTGGTTCAGCACGTTGACGCACAGCCTGCCGTTGCCCTGAAATACCGGGTTCATGGCGCTGTTGGCGTTGATGCACACCATCACCGACGGTGGGGTGTCAGTCACCGAACAGACGGCGGTGGCGGTGATGCCGCAGCGGCCCGCCTCGCCCTCGGTGGTGACCACATTGACCGCCGCCGACAGGCTGCTCATTGCGTCGCGAAAACGCAGGCGTTGTTCATCTAAATGCATTGCAACCTCCCGCTGCGCTATTTCAGCAGCTTGTCGAGCATGTTGATATCGCTGTTGTTGTGCAGGTGCGGCACCGTCCAGCCGTGCTGGTCGTATTCGGACATGCAGCGGTCGACCATCGCCATCATTTTGTCCATGTTGCCGGAGCTCTGCGCCTGACGCAGGCACTGCAGGCGGATCTCATCCTGGCTGCCGGAGTAGTTGATTTCGTACAGCTCGTGGCGGCCGCCAAACTCGCTGCCGATGGCGTCCCACATCAGTTTTAAAATCTTGATGCGTTCAACGTGGTCCATACCGTTGGAGCCGCGCACGTATTTCGCCAGATACTGGTCGATCTGCGGGTTGTTCAGATCCCGGGCGCTGGACGGCAGGTAGATCAGCCCGGACGTCACGTTACGCTCGATGATGTTCTTGATCTTCGCGTAGGCCATCGGGGCCATGACGCGGTAGGTTTGCAGCGCGGCGTGATCCGGCAGATACGCGCCGTTTACCCACGGGGTGGCTTCGGAACACATGGAGTCGCTCAGCGCCCAGAACATATTGCGCCAGGCCACAACTTCGCCGAGATCCGCCTGCACGCCGCGGAACTCCAGGGTACCGGTGCACTCCAGGGATTTCTTCAGCAGGGCGGTGATGAAGTCGAGCTTCACCGCCAGGCGCACGCAGGCCTGCAGCGGGTACATGCGTGCAAAGCCGCCCTCCATCGTCCAGCGACGGCAGCGGTCGAAATCGCGGTAGATCAGCACGTTTTCCCACGGGATCAGCACGTGATCCATCACCAGGATCGCATCGTTCTCGTCGAAGCGGCTGGAAAGCGGGTAGTCGTACGGGGAGCCGGTAGCGCCTGCCACCATCTCGTAAGAGGCGCGGGAGATCAGCTTCACGCCTTCGGCATCCATCGGCGCGACGAACATCAGCGCGAAGTCCGGGTTTTCACCCATCACCTGCGCGGAGCCGAAGCCGATCATGTTGTAGTGGGTCAGCGCCGAGTTGGTTGCCACCACTTTCGCACCGCTGACGATAATCCCGGCGTCGGTCTCTTTCTCCAGCTTGATGTAGACGTCTTTCACCTCGTCCGCAGGCTTGTGGCGGTCGATAGGCGGGTTAACGATGGCGTGGTTGAAGTACAGGCCGGTTTCCTGAATGCGGGTGTACCAGTTGCGGGCGTTCTGTTCGAACTGGCCGTAGAAGGCCGGGTTGGCGCCGAGCGCGCAGCCGAACGCGGCCTTGTAGTCCGGCGTACGTCCCATCCAGCCGTAGCTCAGGCGCGACCACTCAGCGATGGCGTCGCGCTGCTGGCGCAGGTCGTCGGCGCTTTTCGCCACGCGGAAAAACTTGTGGGTATAGCCGCCGCTGCCGGTGTCGGTGCCCCAGCAGAGCGTGTCCTGCATGTCCGGCTTGTGCAGGGCGTCGTACATCTGCGCGATGGAGGCCGCCGCGTTGCGAAACGCCGGATGGGTGGTGACGTCTTTAACGCGCTCGCCGTAGATATAAATCTCACGACCGTCCTGCAGGCTTTTTAAATACTCTTCGCCGGTTAACGGACGTTTGGCGTCTGCGCGAAAATCTTCAGGCTTCATAGGGACCTCGTATCGGAATTGGTTTGTTAAATTTATGTTTTGTTTTTGTTGTTTAATTGAAGCCTGAGAGGGGCGAGACGTGAAGGGACGATTGGGACAACGGCGGGTACTTTTCGCGAGAGATCGCAGAGTGTGATTTCCCTCACCCTAACCCTCTCCCAAAGGGAGAGGGGACGGTTACTCCCTCTCCCTTTGGGAGAGGGCAGGGGTGAGGGGAACAGGCGACACCGGTACTTTCTGCGCCCGATACGCGCTCGGCGAGCACCCCACTAATCGGTTAAAAAACCGGGCAAAATAGGCCGGATCCTTAAACCCCAGCTGCCAGGCAATCTCGCTCACCGCGCTGTCGGAGAAGAGTAGCAGCCGCCTGGCTTCGCGCAGCTGGCGGTCGAAGATCAGTCGCTTCGGCGGGCGGTTGGCAAAGCGGCGGCAGATATCGGTCAGGCGGGATTCGGTGAGGTGCAGCTCGCCAGCGTATTCCGGCACCGTCCAGTGTTGGTGGTAGTGCGCATCAATCAGCTGGGTAAAGCGCTGGAACAGCTTCAGCTCGCCGCGCATACCGCCCGAAGCGTGGTCGTCGAGCTTTGCGTTGCGCAGCAGCAGGGTAAAGACCGCCTGCGCCAGCAGGACCAGCGTGTGCTCGCGCCCCGGCAGCTGTTCCGTGGATTCCCGGGCAATCAGCTGCCAGTAATGCTTCAGCGCCGCCAGCTCGTCCGGCCTGTCGGCCAGCGAGAGGCAGATCCCCGGCAGGCCGAAGGCTTCCCGGGTGCCGGGGTAGAGCACCTCCAGCAGCGGCCAGATCAGATCCTCGCGTACCGTCAGCACGTGGCCGTCGCTGTCGGATTCGGTGATAAACGCGTGCGGCACCGACGGCGGCGTGAGGACAAACAGCGGGGCCTGCACCGAGTAGCGGTGATCGTCGAGCTGGAGCTCAATTTGCCCGGTATCGAGAAAGTGCATCTGAAAATACTGATCATGACGATGCGCCTGCATGTCGCGGCCAAAAAAGGCCGCCATGCGGGCGAACGACTGGTAGTGCACGTCGTCGGTGCCCAGACTTTCGTCGTACTCCTTGCTGATATCAATGTTGGCGATAGGGCTCTGGCACATGCTCGTTCCTCTGTTGATCCCGCTGCGTCATCGGAATGCGCGTCAGTACCAGCGCGCCGACCACCAGCAGCCCGGCCACAAACCACAGTCCGGAGCTGAAGCTGCCGGTCGCGTCGCGCAGGATCCCAATCAGCAATGGGCTGACGGCGGATCCGACGTTGCCGATGGCGTTGATCACTGCCAGCGCCACCGCCCGGGACTGCAGGCTAATAACCTGGTCCGGCGTGGTCCAGAATATCGCCATGGCGGTAAACGATCCGGTTGAGGCCATGATGATGCCAAGCAGCTGGATCAGGCTGTGATCGGTGGCTGAGGCCAGCATCCATCCCGCCGCCGCGAACAGGTACGGCAGGATGGTGTGCTTTTTTCGCTCTTTCAGCCTGTCGGAGCGGCGGCTCCACCAGATCATCCCGAGGATGGTGCAAAACTGCGGGATCGCCGCCAGCAGGCCGATGACGATGTTGCTGCTTCCCGTGTTGAAGCTTTGCAGGATCTGTGGCGTCCAGATGTTAATGGCGCTCAGGGTGTTGGTCAGGCAGAAGTAGGCCAGCGTGTAGAGCAGCACCGCAGGCGTCAGCACCTCGCGCAGCGTCGATCGCGGCGTGACGGATTGGGCGATGGCGACCTCCTGCTCGCGGGCGATCATCGCTTTCAGCGCCCGCTTTTCGTCATCGTCCAGCCAGGTGGCCTGATCCGGCGTGTCGTTGAGGTAAAACCAGGTCACCACGCCGAGCACCACCGACGGCAGCCCCTCCAGCAGGAACAGCCACTGCCAGCCCTTCAGGTTCCATAGCCCGTCCATCGCCAGAATGTAGCCGGAGAGGATCGAGCCAAGCATCATGGTCACCGGCATGGCGATCATAAACAGCGCGTTGGCGCGGGCGCGGTGATAGGCCGGGAACCACCAGGTGAGATAGACCAGGATCCCCGGCAGGAAGCCAGCTTCGGCGATGCCCACCAGCATGCGCAGGACGTAGAGCGTTTCAGGGCTGGTGGCGAACATGGTGCAGGTGGAGGCGATGCCCCACACCACCATGATCCCGGCGATCCAGCGGCGCGCGCCGATTTTCGCCAGCATGATGTTGCTCGGGATCCCGCACAGCACGTAGGTGACGTAAAACAGCGTCGCGGCCAGGCCAAACATGGTTGACGTGAGGCCCAGATCTTTACCCATCGTCAGCCCGGCAAAGCCGATGTTGATGCGGTCAAGGAACGAAAAGACAAACAGGATAAAGAGAAACACGATTAAACGACGGAACAGCTTGTTGATCGCGCGATGTTCTATAGCTTTCATATCTTGCAGGGTAGAGGTCGTCATGCTGCGCTCCAGATCTTACGTTTAGTAGACGGATTTATTGTTATTAACTGACGTAACCGGTTGTTCGATAAAACGTGCCGCCAGCGCTTCGGCGCCGCGGGCGAGCAGGGTGGTGTCGACGCCGACGGCGACAAACAGCGCGCCGAGTTCAAGGTAGCGTTTCGCCAGCGGCTCGTTCGCCATCAGGATGCCGGGGGCTTTACCCGCCGCACGGATCTGCGCGATCGCCTGCTCGATGGCGGCCTGCACCTCCGGGTGCTGCGGGTTGCCGGCAAAGCCCATGTCGGCGCTCAGATCCGCCGGGCCGATAAACACGCCGTCGACCCCTTCCACGTCGAGGATCTGAGGCAGGTTTTTTAGCGCCTCGCGGGTTTCAATCTGCACCAGCACGCACATGGTATCGTTGGCCTGCTGCAGGTAGTCCGGGATGCGGTTCCAGCGCGACGCTCTTGCCAGGGCGCTGCCGACGCCGCGAATGCCCGCAGGCGGGTAGCGGGTGGCACGTACCGCCAGCTGCGCCTCGTCGGCGTTTTGCACCATCGGCACCAGCAGGGTTTGCGCCCCCACGTCCAGCAGCTGTTTGATCTGCACCGGATCGTTCCACGATGGGCGCACTACCGGCTGGCTGGCGTACGGCGCGATAGCCTGCAGCTGGGTTAAGACGGTCTGCACGCTGTTCGGCGCGTGCTCGCCGTCGATCAGCAGCCAGTCGAAGCCTGCCCCCGCCAGCAGCTCGGCGCTGTAGCTGCTGGTCAGCCCCAGCCATAAACCGATTTGCGGACGGCCCGCCTGCAGCGCCGCTTTGAATACGTTTTGCATGTTTGTCTCCTTACACAAAGCGGCAGCTGATGGAGCCCATATTGCCGTAGTCGACGTGGAAGGTGTCACCTCTGCTGGCAGGTACCGGGCGGGTAAACGAGCCGCCGAGGATGATTTGCCCCGGCTCAAGCTGCACGTCGTACGGCGCAAGCTTGTTCGCCAGCCACGCCACGCCGTTCGCCGGGTGGTTAAGCACGCCTGCGGCAACGCCGGTCTCTTCGATCACGCCGTTGCGGTAGAGCAGGGCGGAGATCCAGCGCAGATCCAGCTCGTCGGGCTTAATCGGGCGACCGCCGAGGATCACCCCCGCGTTGGCGGCGTTATCGGAGATAGTGTCGAACACCTTGCGCGGGCGCTGGGTTTCCGGGTCGACGTTGTGGCAGCGGGCATCGATCAGCTCCAGCGCGGGGATGACGTAGTCCGTGGCGTTGTAGACGTCGAAGATCGTGCAGTTCGGGCCGCGCAGCGGTTTTGCCAGTACGAAGGCCAGCTCCACTTCGATGCGCGGGACGATGAAGCGATCGACGGGGATGTCGCTGCCGTCGTGGAAGAACATGTCGTCCAGCAGCGCGCCGTAGTCCGGCTCGCTGATCTGCGAGCTGGCCTGCATCGCTTTTGAGGTGAGGCCGATCTTGTGGCCTTTCAGCACGCGGCCTTCGGCGATTTTCAGGCTCACCCATTCGCGCTGGACGGCGTAGGCGTCTTCAATGGTGATCTCCGGGTACTCCAGCGAGATCGCGCGGATCTGCTCCCGGGACTGCTCCGCCTGATGCAGGCGATGGGCGATCAGGGTATGGGTATGTTTGTCGAGCATGGCGATATCCTGTTATACGTTTGTTTTCTCCCTCTCCCCGTGGGAGAGGGACGGGGTGAGGGCATCAGGCCGCAGAGATTTGCCCTCACCCTAACCCTCTCCCAAAGGGAGAGGGGACAGTCCGTGCGGTATTACTTAAACAACGCGTGCACGTTGTTCTGCTTAAAATTCAGCGTCGGGTGCAGCTCGTCGAGCTCGAACGACAGCGCCAGATAGCGGCTCGCCATCAGATCTGCAAAATGCGTTTTGATCAGTGCAAACAGCATCTCCCCCACGGCTTCCCGGCTCTCAAGACTGCGCCCGGCGCCGATTTTCAGCGTCATATGCACAAAGGCGTAATCGTGCTTGCCGTCGGCCATCTGCCAGGTATCCAGCCAGTGGGCGCGGCTGCGGATACCGCCGATGGGGAAGATGCCCGTGGCGGCGAGTGCCTCGTTCACTTTGGCGAACAGCCCCGGCAGGTCGGCCTGCTCGCGGATGTTGTCGGTACATTCGGCAATAAAGTGCGGCATGGTGGCTCCTTACGCGGGCAGCGGGAAAACGGCGTTAACCTGGCCGGTGCCGGAGCTGGCGAACAGCTCGGTGAGGAACTCCACCCTGCCGTCGTATTTGTCCCAGCCGAGCATCCCCAGCAGCATCACCGTGTCGTGCATGTTGCCCTCGCCGTAGCAGTAGTCGGCGTACTCCGGCAGCATGCTGCAAAACTCTTTGAACTGGCCTTCGCGCCACAGCTTCACCACGCGCTCGTCCATCTGGCGGTCGAACTCGCGGGTGTAGCTGTTCATTCCCTCTTCCGCGCGCTGGTCGTCGATAAAGCGGTGTGACAGCGAGCCGCTGGCGAGCACCGCCACGGTGCCGTCGTATTTCTCGATGGCGCTGACGATGGCCTCGCCCAGCCGGCGGCTGTCGGCGAAGTCGTGAACCGTGCAGAACGCCGAGATGGAGACCACTTTGAAGTGCTTATCCGCGTTCATGTAGCGCATCGGCACCAGCGTGCCGTACTCCAGCTTGAGGCTCGGGATGTTGTGCGCTTTGGCGCGCACGCCCAGCTTCACCGCCTCGTCGGCAATCAGCTGGCCGAGCGCCGGGTTGCCGTCGTAGTCGTAGGTCATGTCGCGGATAAAGTGCGGCAGCTCGTTGCTGGTGTAGACGCCCGAGAAATGGTCCGCACAGTTAATGTGGTACGCGCTGTTCACCAGCCAGTGGGTGTCGAACACGATGATGGTGTCCACGCCCAGCTCGCGGCAGCGCTTGCTGATTTCTTTATGTCCGTCGATGGCCGACTGTCGGCAGCCGTGGTTTTTGCCCGGCAGCTCGGAGAGGTACATCGACGGCACGTGGGTGATTTTTGCCGCTAACGCCAGTTTACCCATGATCAGATCCCCCATTTTGGAATCGGGTGGTCGCCCATCGAGATGCAGACGTTCTTCATCTCGGCGAACACTTCGAAGCTGTACTCGCCGCCCTCGCGGCCGGTGCCGGAGGCCTTCACGCCGCCAAACGGCTGGCGCAGGTCGCGCACGTTCTGGGTGTTGACGAAAACCATCCCCGCTTCGATGCTGCGCGCCAGGCGCAGCACTTTGCTGACGTCCTGGGTCCAGATGTACGACGCCAGGCCGTACTCCACGTCGTTGGCCAGGCGCAGGCCCTCTGCTTCGTCCTTAAACGGCAGCAGGCAGGCCACCGGCCCGAAGATCTCCTCCTGCGCCACGCGCATGCGGTTGTCGACGTCCGCCAGCACCGTCGGGCGCAGGAAGTTGCCGCCTTTCAGGTGCGCGGGCAGATCGGTCGGTTTGTCCGGGCCGCCCGCCAGCAGGGTTGCACCCTCTTCAATGCCGAGGCGGATGTAGCCGGAGACTTTCTCCCAGTGCTGCTGGCTGATGAGCGCGCCAACCTGGGTATTCGGATCGTTTGGATCCCCAACGCGCAGGCGGCTGGCGCGCTCGGCAAAGCGCTTGACGAACTCCGGGTAGATGCTCTGCTGAATGAAGATGCGCGAGCCCGCGGTGCAGCGCTCGCCGTTGATCGAGAAGATGGTGAACAGGGCGGCGTCCAGCGCGCGCTCGATGTCGGCATCTTCAAAAATCAGCACCGGGGATTTGCCGCCCAGCTCCATGGAGTATTTCTTCAGCCCGGCGTTTTTCATGATGTTGCGCCCGGTGGCGGTGCCGCCGGTGAAGGAGACGGCGCGCACGTCGTGGTGGCGCACCAGCGCGTCGCCTGCCGTTGCGCCGTAGCCCTGCACCACGTTCAGCACGCCCGCCGGAATGCCCGCCTCCAGCGCCAGCTCGCCCAGACGGTCGGCGGTTAGCGGGGAGAGTTCAGACATCTTCAGCACCGCGGTGTTTCCGAGTGCCAGGCACGGCGCGACCTTCCAGGTGGCGGTCATAAACGGCACGTTCCACGGCGACACCAGCGCGCAGACGCCCACCGGCTGCACCAGGGTGTAGTTGAGCATCTTGTCGTCGACCGGGTAGGTTTTGCCGTTCATCTGCTGGCACACCTCGGCGAAGAACTCGAAGTTGTGCGAGGCGCGCGGAATGAGTACGTTTTTGGTCTGGTGGATCGGCAGGCCGGTGTCGGCGGTTTCCATCGCGGCGATCTCAGGCACGTTCTGGTCGATCAGATCCCCCAGGCGACGCATCAGGCGCGCGCGCTCCTTCATCGGCAGGTTAGCCCACTTCGGGAATGCCTCTTTGGCGGCGGCGACGGCCTGGTGAATTTCAGCTTCTCCGCCGGAGGCGACTTCTGCTAATACCTCGCCGGAGGCCGGGTTGGTGGTGTGGAAGTACTCGCTTCCGGCGACGTTTTTACCGTTGATCCAGTGGTTAATCTTTTTCATTTTGCAGTCTCCTCGCTGACAATCCGGTTTACCAGGCGGCCTACGCCTTCCACTTCCACCACCACTTCATCCCCCGGCACCACATCGGACAGCCCTTTTGGCGTGCCGGTGGCAATCATGTCGCCCGGCTGCAGGGTCATAAAATCGCTCAGGTACGCGATCAGGAACGGGATGCTGAAAATGAGATCGGCGGTGGTCCCTTCCTGACGCAGCTCGCCGTTGACGAAGGTGCGAAGACGAAGGTTGTGCGGGTCGGGGATGGCCGCTTTCGGCACGATGTTCGGGCTAATGGGCGTAAGCCCGTCGCGGCTTTTGACCCGCAGGTTCGGGCGGTAGTAGTTTTCCAGGTAGTCGCGGATGGCGTAGTCGTTGCAGACCGTATAGCCCGCAACATACTCCATCGCCTCGGCTTCGCTGACCTTACGCGCGGTTTTACCGATGACCACCACCAGCTCCGCTTCGTAATGCATGTATTCGATATTGTTCGGGCGCACCGAGGTCTGGCCGTCGCCATTAAAGGTGTTTGGCGCTTTGATAAACACCAGCGGCTCGGTGGGGGGCTTGAAGTCCAGCTCGCTGGCGTGGTCGGCATAGTTCAGGCCGAGGGCAAACAACGTGGCCTGCGGCGGCGTGCTGTGAGCAATAGCGACGCTACGCTCATCCACCACCGGGTTTTCCAGCAGCGGAAACCCTTCCGCCAGAATACGCACGCGATCCCCCGGGCGGATCTCAACGCGGCTTTGCGGGGTGCCGAGCAATATTGCATCGCCGGGGTTAAGGGTAGCGAACTCGCTCAGGGCGCTCAGCAGTTCGGCGGCGTTGCGCTGAAGATCGGCCGTGTTCCAGTGGTCCGCTTCGCGGCCGTTAATCTCGGTGATGATGGTCAGGTTGTCGACGTTATCAACGGCGACAGGTTCGCCGAGCGGGCAAAATCCGTCCCGGCATTTGGCCTTGATGGCCGGGCGGTAGAAGCTCTCCTCCGGCAGGCTCACCTCGTTAGCCAGCGCATACCCCGCGATGTATTCCGCGGCCTCCTCCACGCGCACCCTGCTGGCGGTTTTACCCACCACCAGTGCCACCGTCGCGCCGCTCAGCACCGTTTCCCCCTGCGGGAAGGGGATCGGTTCGCCCGCGCGAATCACGGTGTTATGCGGTTTGATAAACCACACCGGCGTTTTCGGCGGCGTGTTGTAGGGGGCTTTTTCAAATGCCTCACGCCAGGCTTCACGCTGGCTGTGATGGTTCAGCGCGACGGCAAAAACGGTACCTTTCATTCACATACTCCTTACCCCGACGGCCCGGGTTATGATTTCATTAATATGTTAATGATTTGGTTTTATGCTTTTGCTGTTCATTTCGCAATCAGAAGTGAAGAATTTGTGATATGAATAACAATAAATTTACATATTGATTTTTATGTCTATTAAAATCATATGGTTAAATAAATTGACTGGTTTCTGTTAGACTTTTTGACGGAAAACGTGTTGTTTATAAAAACATCTTTTATGGATTGTTTACTTGTTAATGATGCAAAGGGGAGAGGCTATGCATGATTCATTAACCATCGCGCTATTGCAGGCGCGGGAAGCGGCGATGTCCTACTTCCGACCGATTGTGAAGCGCCATAACCTCACCGAGCAGCAGTGGCGCATCGTGCGCGTGCTGGCTGAGCATCCGTCGATGGATTTTCACGACCTGGCGTTTCGCACCTGCATTTTGCGCCCGAGCCTGACCGGCATTCTGACGCGCATGGAGCGCGACGGCCTGGTGCTGCGCCTGAAGCCGGTGAACGACCAGCGCAAGCTGTACGTGTCGCTGACCAAAGAGGGCAATGCGCTGTACGAGCACGCCCAGGCGCAGGTGGAAGAGGCGTATAAGCAGATTGAGGCGGAATACACGCCGGAGAAGATGAAGCAGCTGACGGCGCTGCTGGAAGAGTTTATTGAACTCGGAAACCGCCATAACGCAGCGCGGGAAGAAGAGTAAAAACCACAAATTCCAGGATGATTTTCGTAAAGTTTTCCCTTTCCAGGCCGAAAATTCTGTATCTGTCTGAGGAAAGAGAAAACATGTTAAACCGTATCAAGATTGTCACCAGCTTAATGCTGGTTTTAGCTATATTTGGCCTGTTACAACTCACATCCGGTGGTCTTTTCTTTAATGCTCTGAAGAATGACAAAGAGAATTTCACCGTCCTGCAAACCATTCGTCAGCAACAATCCACCCTGAACGGGAGTTGGGTTGCGCTGCTGCAAACCCGTAATACCCTTAACCGCGCGGGCATCCGCTACATGATGGATCAGAGCAATATCGGCAGCGGCGCGACCGTTAACGATCTGATGCAAATTGCGTCTGCCTCGCTGAAACAGGCGGAAAAAAACTGGGCTGACTATGAAGCCCTGCCGCGCGACCCGCGTCAAAGCGACGCCGCTGCGCTGGAGATTAAGCGTAACTACGATATCTACCACGGTGCGCTGGCAGAGCTGATTCAGCTGCTGGGGGCAGGTAAAATCAACGCCTTCTTCGACCAGCCGACCCAGAGCTACCAGGATGGTTTTGAGAAGCAGTACGTGAGCTACCTGCAGCAGAACGACAAGCTGTACCAGATGGCGGTTGAAGACAGCAACAGCTCCTTCAGCCAGGCGATCTGGGTGTTGATAAGCGTGCTGGTTGCCGTGCTGGTGGTGATCGTGGCTGTCTGGCTGGGTATCAAGCAGGCGCTGATCTCTCCGCTGACGCGTCTGATCGACAATATTCGCCATATCGCCAGCGGCGACCTGGTGAAGCGCATTGACGTGGAAGGGTCCAACGAGATGGGTGAACTGGCTGACTCGCTGCGTCATATGCAGAGTGAGCTGGTGCGTACCGTGGGCGACGTGCGTAACGGCGCGAATGCGATCTACAGCGGCGCGAGCGAAATCGCGATGGGCAATAACGATCTCTCTTCCCGTACTGAACAGCAGGCCGCTTCCCTGGAAGAGACCGCTGCCAGCATGGAGCAGCTGACGGCGACCGTTAAGCAGAACGCCGAGAACGCCCGTCAGGCGAGCCATCTGGCGCTGAGCGCGTCTGAAACCGCGCAGAAAGGCGGTAAAGTGGTGGACAACGTGGTGCAAACCATGCGAGACATTGCCGGTAGTTCACAGAAGATTGCCGACATTATCAGCGTGATCGACGGCATTGCCTTCCAGACCAACATCCTGGCACTGAACGCGGCGGTAGAAGCGGCGCGTGCGGGCGAGCAGGGCCGTGGTTTTGCGGTGGTGGCAGGGGAAGTACGTAACCTGGCCCAGCGCAGCGCCCAGGCAGCTCGTGAAATTAAGAGCCTGATTGAAGACTCTGTGGGCCGCGTGGAAGTGGGCTCAACGCTGGTAGAAAGCGCCGGTGAAACCATGGGTGAGATCGTGAACGCGGTGACCCGCGTGACCGACATCATGGGCGAGATTGCGTCTGCCTCTGACGAGCAGAGCCGCGGTATCGACCAGGTGGGTCTGGCGGTAGCAGAGATGGACCGCGTGACCCAGCAGAACGCCTCGCTGGTGGAAGAGTCTGCCGCAGCAGCGGCGGCGCTGGAAGAGCAGGCGAGCCGCCTGACGCAGGCCGTGGCGGTGTTCCGCATTCAGCAGGAGCAGATGAAGGCGCGCGAGTTTGCTTCCGCGAAAAGCGTTGCGGCGCCGGTGATATCGCGTAAGGCCGCGACGGCGGACGCGGGCGATAACTGGGAAACGTTCTAATCCTGCGCGTTGTGCCGGGTGGCGGCTGCGCCTTACCCGGCCTACGGAAAGGTGTTGTAGGCCCGGTAAGCGAAGCGCCACCGGGCGATATCAAAGCGGCAGACGCATGGCGCAGCGGGAGTTATACGCTAAGCCGTGCGCTGCTTCTTCTTCACGTTTTTCACGCAGTTCAGGCGTGAGTTCAGTGACGTATTCAAACCCCAGCTTTGCATAGAAGGGCGCATTCCACGGAACGTCCCGGAACGTCGTCAGCGTCAGCGATGTCAGCCCCACTTTGCGGGCATGGTCAGCCGCACGGGCGATGAGCTGCCGACCAATTCCTTTTCCCTGCCAGGCCAGATCGACCGAGAGCTCCACAATAAACAGTGACGAAGGGTGTGCCTCTGCAAGGAGAAACCCCACGGGACGCTCGTTCGCCAGCGCCAGCCAGCTTAGCCCCCGTTCGGCATAGCCGAGGTGCTGTTCAGCGGAAATGACCTCACCCTCGGCAAGCCAGGCGAGATCCGGGTCGTCACGAAAACGTTCGCCCGCCGCGCGTTCAAGGGCGGGCAGGGCGGCAACGTCGTCGCAGGTGGTGTGGCGAATGTAAATGTTCATGGCGGGAAGTATAGCCTGACCTTCCGACATTATTCCGAGCAGACCAGCACCGGCGAGTAAAAGTTGCTAATCACCAGCGCATCATGCGGCGTGCGCTCTATCGTCAGGAGCCTTTTTTTCCCCAGAGTCAGGCCAGCCACGTATTTTTCAAATACGCCGGGCGGCATCGCATCGTGGCTAAAACGCTCCACTTTTTGAATGATGATTTCATAGAGTTCCCCCTCCACGTGCCGCCACTTAAACATCTCCTGCCGCGACACTTCCCAATTTTGCGGGGCGTTCTCGACGTTGCCATTTAGGGTGATGTACCCGGTTTTGTCGGGGTGGAACCGCATGATGATCTCCCCATCAAAGGTGAAATCGTGATTGTCGCGCCTGTCGGAGAAGGTCAGGTTACCGTCGCAGGCCACCGCCAGCGGGGGCGTGTAGAAGTACCACGCCAGCGCGGCGCCGATGAGCATCAGGTTAAAGATCAGAATGAGCCAAATTTTTATCTGTCGCATATCACCACTCGTAATAGTAAAGCGTACGGCAGGCGCTCGCTTTATCCCGCGTGAGGGAACACTGGGAAAGCACCAGCCGTCCTTCGTGGCCGTAAAAAAGCGTTCTCTGGATGTGCATATAGAAAATGGAATTTTTCAGACACGGGAGATGGCCGTCCTGCTGAAGGGTTTGCGCCAGGGCAATCGCCTTCTCGTGAAACACATCCGCCAGCGGCGTAAAGGTGTAGACCGGACAGGAGCCGATATGGGTCAGCAGATGGATTTCCCTCTGCGGGTTTACTGGTTTGATCGCCGTTATCCAGAGGCACAGCGTCACGATCGCCAGAGTAAGCGCGCCGCAGAACAGCCGTTCCGGTCGAGCGCGCCATGCCGGTTTCGCCATTTTGGCGGCCGGGGGCGCCTCCTCCTGGGGCGTTACCGTGACGTCGGCGCTGAGCATAAAGCCCGTCTTAGGGACCGTGACGATAAACAGCGCGTCGGGAAGCAGGCTTGCCAGCATTTTGCGCAAAATACTGATGTACTGGTTTAACGAGTTGTTCGATCCCTGTAGCCCTCGCCGATCCCAGACCTCATGGAGAAAGGTGTCCCGTTCAATCACGTTGCCATGATGCTGGACCAGCAGCTTCAGGATGGTATTGGCCGTGCAGGTGAGGATCTGCGCATCCTCATCCGGCGCATTGATAAGAGAAACAGAACCGTCCTCGTCGTTGTAGACGATGGCGTCAGCAAGCAGGTATTTCATAAGTTGTTGTAAAACAGACAGAGATAATGAAAAAAAAGAGAAGGTGTTTACATCTTCTAAGCAGAGCTGCTGGCTATTTTAACGCCATTGTTACCGATAACATTGATCCAGACGGTTTTTTGAGTGGTTTAATAAGTCAGCGTAATTATCACGTCGTCAATAAATTCCCCCGTACCGCTCAGAGGCTGGGCCGGGACTTCTCCGTAAACGGTGAAGCTTTGGGTGCCGCCTGCGGGATGGGTGACGACCAGCGCATCCCCGCTGCGCGAATCGCCCCAGCGTTGCGTGGCAGCGGCATCCTGCCAGAGCGCATAGCGCAGGCACTGGCCTTCGTCGTTGCAAAGCTGCCGCTGATTGCCGCTGGCATGGTTGCCGTTGCCCATGGCAAGGGTAAACGCCGTGCCGGCCGGACATCGCGTGGTGAGTGTTGCCGTGGAACGCGTCGGGTGCAGCGTGGCGGTGCTGCTCAGCGTGCCGAAGTTAAGCGGGGTGACGCGTTCTATGTAGCACCCCTGGCTGATTTCGGCCTGCGCGCTGGTGCCGCCCTGCACCTGCTCGCCCTCCGCGGAGCCGTCCGAGCAATTTTGCAGCGCATCCTGACGGGTGGCGCTGTGCCAGGCGATGCGCAGATTCATGTTGTAGTTGTAATAGTGGTACGCCGGCAGTTGGTTTTGCCCCGGCGGGAGGGTGGCGATAAGCGGAAAGCTACCGCTGATGCTGGTATTGCTTTGTGCAGTCAGGGTCTGCTGAATGAGATCCCCGCCGCTGGCGGGGCCCAGCTCCTGAGAGCGCGCGACGCCGTTAAGCAGGCGGAAGAGCAGGGTGTACTGTTTCCCCTCCTGGTCCCCGTTCGAGAGCATCTGAAAGGGTGGAGCATCAATGCTGCTCAGGCAGACGTTGATATATTCCATCGTGCCGTTATTGTCGGCCTGACAGCTAAATTTAACCTCGGTGTTGGTCGAGGCGGCATTTCCCGCCACGACGCTGCCAAAGTTGATGGCGGCGGGTGAGGTTATCCAGCACGCTGCCGCCATCGCCTTCATGGACAGCACGAGCAGCAGCAATAACGGTGTTTTTAATGACACAGTTGTTCTCCAATATTCTGTATTGATGACGCGGTGCGCGGGGCCGGAAGCGTGACCCGACACACCCCCTCGCCGGTTTTCACCACCAGTTCACCCGGCAGGGGCGGATCTTCAAGCCAGATAAAACCGTCGCGTCCGACGATGGTCGCGCCGCGTGGCGTTGAAACGATGCTGCCCAGCGGGAGCGGCTTGTGGCGGCTGTCGACCAGCCGGGCCTGAACCGTCACGGCGTGATGGACATTAAAATCGACCTTTACCGCGCTGCCGTTGCCCGGTCTGGCATCCATGTCGGTGACGGGGGACATTACATCGGCAGGGAGATCCAGCGGATTGATGCTGACCTTGCTGCTGTGGTATTGCGGCAGGTCGGTCAGCAGCAGATAGCCGTTTTCATCGGTTTCGCCTGCCGGGCGGTTTTCCAGCATTACCGGCACGTGTCCAACGCCGTGGGTGGAGACCAGCGCCAGACCTTGTTGGCTGTAGCGCAGGGCATGAAGGCTGCCATCCAGCAGCGTCAGGCTGCCTTCGGCTGAGGCGTACTGATTGCCCAGCTTAGCGCCTTGCTCCAGCCCGACGTGCCACTCGCCTGCATGACCCAGATAGCCCACGTCCGCATAGGTATCCCGGCGCTCACCAACGCTTTGTCCCAGCTGCCATGACCAACCGCCGAGCCGATCGTCCGGCTGGTGGCGATAATCCATGCGTGACGTCTCGCGGCTGGTCTGAACGGAGAGAGTATCCGCACGGCCTAACGGGACCGAGAGCATAAGCTGAACGTTACTCGACGCATCCGTAAACGAACGGGTATAGCTCAGCGTGGTGGAGAGGTGGGCCGGCAGCGAGACGGACCAGGAGGCGTTGAGGTAGCGCTGTTTGTTGCCCTGAATGTTTTGCTGTACCCAGCCTGCGCCTACGGTACCAAAATGAGGAACAGAGTGGCTTAGCCAGACGCTATCGCTGCGTCTGACCGGCAGGGCGCCGATCGTGCGGGCGTTATCAGCAAAGTCGGCATCGGTACGGACGGTGCTGGCAGAGAAGCCCGTCCCGCTGCCGTTCCATTGCCAGCCAAGGCCCCACTGTTTTCCCTGGCCATAAGGGCTGTCGCTCAGGGCAACATGCTGGCTAACAATCCCGATGTCGGGCGAGATCAGCCAGTCGACGCCTGTCCCGACATTGCGCAGTTTGCTCTGCTGTTCCGTGTGTAGCGCCAGCGTCAGCCGGTTACTTACCCCATAGCGCCAGCCCGCGTCGAGCACGGGATCGGGGGCATAGTCATTCGAGCGCAGGGCGTAGTTTTGCCGCATCCAGCCGATATCCAGCGAGCCGCTGCTGAGCCCTTCCGCCAGCATCCCCGGCGCGCCGTAGAGATCGAGCTGTACGGTGCGACGCTGACCGTTGATGTCGGTAATGACCACCTGCGCCTGTCCGCTTCCGGTGAAGGAGGGGAGGGTATCCAGCAGAAAATCCCCCGGCGTCACGTGCTCGCTGCTCTGCTTAAGCCCGTCGATGTAAAGATCGACCGTTGAAGGCAGGACGGCAGTGTCGCTGTAGCGGCTGCGCGGTTCGGTGTTGAGCTGCGGATTAAGCTCAAAATTTCGCGCCCAGTGCAGGCCGCCAAAACGTACCTGCCGGCTCCAGCGGGTGCCCGTGGTGATGCTGTCGCCCAGCGCCAGGCTGGTCAGCGAGTCTGCGTTGTCCCACTGCCAGCGTGTTTCAAGACGCGTGTGGCTGGGCCGCCCCGCGCTGTTTTCCTCCCCCGCATGGCTTGAAAAGCTGCTGCTGAAGGTGCCGGGAAGCGCCCCGGATGCGGTCAGCGAGGTCTGCGCGTTAAGCTGGCGGTTCCCCTGGGAATCGCTGGCATAAAGGGCATACCCGAGCGTAAACGCGCTGATGGGCTGCGCCTCGGGATAGCGATACTGCGCGGTCGGCCTCTCGATAGTCAGGCGCTGCTGGCCGTCGAGCGCCTTTGCGTCGGCGGTAAGGGAGACCTGCTGAGCGTGTAAGTCGAGCCTGACCTTCAGGCCAGGCAGGGACGTCAGCTCTACCCACTCGCTGTGGTCATCCGGGGCGCGAAGCCCCAGCTTTTTGAGGTCGCCGCGGTCAATCCACAGCGCCTCACCCACGACCCGGCAGGCCCACAGCTCCCCTCGAGGAGCGTGATTCACCGTGATGGCCAGCCATTGTACGGTGTCGGCGGCGGGTTCAACCCGGGCTGACAGCGTGAGCGGTAGCCAAAGCAGGAGCGCGAGTAGCGAGCGGGCGCAGGGGGATCTGGCTGGCATGGTGTTCATCATTGAGATAGGCGCGCAGTGCGCTGAGCGTGTGGTGTGAAGCCTGCTTAAGTGTCACAAGCGCGGTCTGTCCCGGTAGCACATAGCCCGCCAGCCCTTTCACCGCTCCCACAACCTGCCCGCTGGCCGTCAGGGCCTGCAGGTGGCTCAGGCGAATATGGCTGTTTCCGGCGTTATAGCAGCGGATCGTTCCCGGAGGCTCCGCCTGTTCGCAGCTCAGGGCATCGCGGCTGACGGGCATATTCTGGTTTCCGGCAATAAAGACGGGAATCGAGTAGCGCAGCAGAAAGTGCACCGCATTGGGGTTGGCCGCACGGGACGTTTCATCCGGCAGCTCATCAATGACCAGGCGGTAACTTTGCTCCTGTTCACGGATGCCGGGCTCCATAACGATGATGCGCACCAGCTGCTGCTGGCCCGGGGCCAGAGAGGTCATCGCCGGGCTACTGACCACCTCGTCGGTGGCCGTTAACACATCTTTGCCGTTTTGCTGGGTCCATTCGTAAACCCGTATCTGAGCATGGATAGCCGCTTTGCCGCTGTTCGTGAGGTAAACCGCGGATGCTCTTTGACCGCTCTGGAGATCGAGCGTCACGGGGGCCACCTGAAGCGTGGCGGCCAGCGCGTAGCGAGACAGCAGCGTCAGCATCAGGAGCCACAGAATGAAGCAGGGAAGACAGCGCCGCATGATCAATACACCAGATTTAAGGTGACATCGTCGCTGTAGGCGCCCGCCTGCGCGGTCGTCAGCGCCCCTGCATCAATAACGCCATACAGCGTCTCTTCCTGCGCCATGCCGTTGCCGGTATCGGTAAGCCCATCGGTGCTGGTGATTTGCGTCTGTTTGCTCTCATCGGCAAAAAGTTTCCACGCTATCTTCTGTGCGCCCGTTTCACCGTTTTCCGGCTTCAGCCAGAAGGTGCCGTTTTCGCTGCTATCGTTGCTGGTGGCAGAGAGCGTGAACGGCGTACCGTTAGTACACACAATATCGACCTGCGTTTTGGCCTGAATTTCGCTTGATTCATCCGACCCGTGGCGTGAGAAATTGAGGTCGTTGGCTTTGAGGGTGCAGGATTTTACCACCTCAAGTGAAACGTGCATCGTCGCGCTTGCGGTGCTGTCTGCGGCGATCGCAGCGGCAGGAAGCAGGAGAGCGGAACAACATACAGCAGTGGAGATAATTTTCATGATCTTATTTCCTGACGTGAATAACAGTGCAATTACAGAGAAGTGGCCAGAGCGTCCAGCAGGCAGAGTTTTCGATGGAATTCTGCCAGGTTCTGACAGCAAAATTTGTTCATCGCGTTACGCTTGTGGGTGTAGATCGTTTTCGGTGACTTATTAAGGATTTGTGCGATACGCACCGGGCTGAAGCCTTTTTGAAGCAGCATGCAAACCCGCATTTCCTGGTACGTGAGCGTGGCGGTATTTTCTAAAGAGAAGGTCATGTCGCTAAAGCAGTGGCTCAGCTGGGCAAGGGACACATTTCCCGGGACCACTCTGATCCGCTCATTGCCTGGCAGGGCGTTAATGTCGTTGACCCTGGCCGTATCCGTAAATAACAGCCAGCTCTGCCCGGTGTGCGTGCTGAGCAGCTCCTGCAAACGCAGAAGCGCTTCTGGAGTAACGTTGTTGATCCAGTACGCCTCAGGACGGGGGGACACGGCCGTCGATACTATCGAATGGAGGCCGAGCCACAAAAACGCATTGCTGCTCAGAACGATGACCTGATAGCCGGCATTCGGGATGAAAGGCGTCATTTCATGCCCCACAGATAACCCTGGCCGTAGTCGGCCACGCTGGCGCGGGCCAGCGCGAAATCACCCGCGGTTTCGATGCCTTCTATCAGTACCTTACTGGCGACACGCTTGTACTGGCGGGTAAGGTGCAGGAACTTAGCCTGCTCGGTACGTCCGATCCAGAAGGTATGTTTGTCAATTTTGACGCCGCAGAAGCGGATCTGGCTGGCAAGCAGCTCGGGAAGAATGTCTTCGCAGACGTCGTCGGCCCACACTTCAACGCCCCATTGATGGAGCATCGCGATACCTGTTCGTAGGGACCGGCTTTGCATATCGTCGAGTTGTACCATCGTATGGAGATCGGTAACTTCGATAGCCAGCCTCTCCGGGCAGGAGGTTTCTTCTTTCAGCCTGTCGAGGAAGTCCGGTTCCAGCAGCAAATCCGATGTCGCATTGAGGTAATACTTGTCGCCTTCTTCGCAAGACAGGGTATGGCGAAGCTGCGCAAAGAAGTGTTCTTTACGCTGCGCAGAGGGCATTGAGCTAAAGTAGTCTTCAAGATTGACGTGGGGTTTTGCCGTGGACAATACCTCCCAGGCAATGACATTTTCACTGCGCAATGCCCGGATGGACTCGAACTTATAGCCGGTTAGCATGATAAAAGTGTGTACCGCTCCGTAGTGATTTCAGGAGCTGTACATTCTATGGTGGTGGCTTTTGGCGGGATATTTATAAATAAAATTGACTTATATAAAGAGTTTTTATCTTTTTTATAAACTTTATATAGAATTATTTATTTTCATAACCGCCCGACGGAATGCCGGGCGGGGCATGCGTTAGCCTTGCTTGCTGACAATTTTGATTTCGACCATGCCAATCCCGAGCTGGCGGGGTGAGTGGCCGAGAATATTCCCTTCATTGGTGGACTGCGGATCTGGCGGCACAATGACTAAAGTATTGCTGCGCGATGGATTGGTGAAATGCAGCGTGTGAGTGCTTACGTCGTTACCAAGCGTCAGCGTCTGCTCTTCATCGCCCACGCGCACCGGCACGGGCTTATTCGCGTTGGGCCCGTAAGCTCTGGCTGTGATCACCAGGTCGAACTGTTCCGGCAGCGGATGGGTGTACTCAATTTTCACCTCGTTGCCCAGCTGCGCGTTCGACCAGCGCCCCCAGGACTCCGGACGGGAGATGCCGCTAAACTGCTTCACTTCTTCAGGCGCGCCGGCCACGTTAAAGATGAAGCTGTCCGCTTTATAACGAATGTCGTTGTCGACGATTTTAAGCATGTCGATGTTGTGCTGATAACGAGCCGTATCAATCACCGTATCTTTAAAGGCGGTTTTGCCTTTCCACTGGGCTTTGTCAACATGCTGCACGTTTTGTTCCCCGCCAAGCTGTCCCTGAGAGACGCACCAGTCGGTAGAAAGCGCCAGCGGCTGTGACCAGAGCTGGCCCATTTTGTAACACCGGTCGATCCAGACGAAGTTATCGCGAGGGGCGAAATCGGCCAGCTGGAAACGCAGCGGCGCGGAGTACTCACTTTCCGGCAGCGGTTCAACGCGGCTATCCGACACGCGTACCAGCAGCGGCAGACGGAAATTGCTGCCGGAGAAGGCGACGGTGTTTTTATCCCGATCGATGGTGAAGTCTTTCATCTCTTTCGGGAAGTTCCACAGGCGGATGATGTCGGGCTTCCAGGCGAGAATTTTCTCCTTCATGTTGAGGAAGACCTCCGACAGGGATTGTCCGGACAGCGTGCTGCGCCCAAGGCCAATAAAGTTGTCGCCGCCCAGAATGTCCAGCACCGTCGCGCCGTTATCCATGGAGTTGCGCTTGGTGGCGATCGTCTCCTGCTGCGGCTTGTCGCCGCGCAGGACGAAGAACAGATTGCTGCGGTCCTGCTTGTTGAGCTGATCCCACGCGCTGTTTTTCATCGCCAGATGATCGGACGAGACGACGATGACGGTGTTTTTAAACCAGGGCGAGGTTTTGATTTTCTCGACCAGCGCGGCGATGTGCTCCTGGCTACAGGTCACGGCGCTGAAAGACTTATTGTTTTTGCCATCCACGTCATAGCTTTTGCGCTTACAGGTGCGCGAGACGAACCCGTCCGGATGGTGGGTATCCACCGTCAGCGCAAAGAGAGAAAAACGCTTCCCGGCGCGGGACAGTTCCTCAAATTTCTTCCAGGTTTCGTCCAGCACTGTATCGTCATAGAAGCCCCAGTCGTTGCGGTAGGTCGGATCGGCAACCGTCGTTTTTAACTCTTCCGAGCCATACAGGTGGTCAAAACCGTGGGATTTCAGAAACACATCTTTTCCGGCAAAGCGCAGGTTTGCTCCCTGCATAAAGTAGTTTTCATAGCCGGAGTTTTTCAGAATATCGCCCAGGCAAATATTCTGCGGGAAGAACGTCGACATTGAAGCGGAGGCGTTGCCTTCAAAAGGCGCGAAGAGCGGGATACCGCACTGGGAAGCCACCATTCCGGCGATAGTGTAATCCGTGCCGGGCAGTTGCATGGTGTGGCTGAAGTCGAGACCTTCATTTTTCAGCGCGCCAAGGTCCGGCGTCAGGTTAGGGAACGCGTCGTTATCAAAGTAGGTACGCTCCAGGCTTTCACCGTAGATGTAGACAAGGTTGAGCTTCGGGTTGGCGATCGTTTTCGACGGCTCTTTGTAATAGGCCACGAAGTCCGGATCGCCGTCACGCGACTGGGATTTCACAAGCTCGGTAATTTGATGAAACGCCGGGCTGGCATCAACGGAGGCCAGCGCCAGGAACAGCGCCAGCAGGCTGTAGCCATGATGGTGAGGGAGATGGCGACGGCGGCGCAGCACCCAGGCGAGCGCGCCGAAAATCGTCACCAGCGCCACTATCAGCCCCAGCCCCGGAAGGATGTACTTACCCACCCCCGCGCCCGTCAGGCTGTTCGTCAGGGTGTAGAGCACAGCATCGTTAATGCCGTCGCCGGTGAAGTAATCGCTGGCGTATAAGGTAATGTTTAAAATGATAAAAATGCCGAGCACCACCAGCGTGGCGATAAACCACCAGGTGTTACGGCCGGCTTTCCAGGCATAAACGCCGACGGAGGCCAGGAAAAGGATAAGAGAGATAAATTCTGACAACAGCATATCCTCATGACGCCAGGTGCTTCGCTGGCTAACTGTTTATTTTTGGTAAGACAATGTAATGGCGATGTCGTTTAGCTGCAATTTTAGTGTCACGAAAGTGTGCTGTTGTTAGGATTTGGTTTATAAAATCGTTTTTATGAGGATGGTCGCATCCTGTCAAACGGACGCTGAGACGGTGGCAGGTAGGAAAAACGCTCGTTTAACGCCGCGATGCAAGCCTATCGCATTAAACGCGGCGTGTTGTGGCAGAAAATGGGGCGGGTCAGGAGATGAAATTAACGCCTTGTTTCAGCACCAGATCGCAGGCTTTGGTTTTCACCTGTTTTGCCAGAGAGGAGTTGCCGAGGGTGCTCAGGTTAAGCTGCTGGCCGTTTTGCGCGTTAAGCAGGCCCTGAATGCCGTCCATATAGCTGGTATCTGCTTTCTGTTCCTGCGTATCGAGACCCAGTTTACCCAGCACCTGGTTTTTCACGTTTTGCGCGTCGGTCACGGACGCCAGCTTCTGCTTTGCGCAATATTCCAGAATCCCCGCCGCGTTGTTCATCGTGCCCGCGCTCAGGCTCTGGGAGCTGTTGCTCAGCAGGCTGGTGAGAGAAGAGGCCGAGAGCCCGCCCTGGGCGCTGCTGCCCTCTTTGGTCAGCTCATTTGCTGCGCTTGACAGGGAATCCTGCCAGGAAGCCGCTTGCGCTGCGCCGGTAACCAGCAGCGCGCCTAAAAAGGTGCTGATAAGAATCTGTTTTTTCATAATGGCTTTCTCAAAAAGGTCCGTTTTGGGCCGGAAGGGGTTCCAGTATATACCTGCGCCCTGCTGGTGATTCCTGGAACTGTCTTAATACTCTTTGCCGGTGACGCGGCTGCGGTAACTGTCCCAGTCGAAGATGACATACAAACTGTTGCCCAGCTTCATGCGGTCCATGACGCGTTCACCCAGTAAACGGGTCATCTCGTCAATGTTGTGGTTCGTCAGCATGCCGGTGGGGCGTTTGGAGGAGGAGCGGCGATCGACAATCTGGTTAATGATGACCTTTTCATAACGGGATTCCGTCTGAACGCCTATCTCGTCGATGACCAGGAGATCCACATTGCTTAGATCGTTAAGCAGCTGTTCTTCGCTGGTTTCACGGTTGCTGAAGGTGTCTTTCATGGCGGACATGATATCGGCCACGGTGATGATGAGGACCGATTTACCGCGCAGAAGCAGCTCGTTGCAGATGGCGGCTGCGAGGTGGTTTTTTCCGGTCCCGGGCTTGCCGCTAAAAATGAAGCTCGCGATATTGCCGTCGAATTCATCCACGTACTGACGTGCGGCGGCAAGCGCGTTCATCTGCCCGGTGGTCTCAATTTTATAGTTATCAAACGAGCAGTTCTGATGCAGGGGACGAATACCGGAGCGGTTAAAGGTGCGCTGCATTTTCATCGCCCGGTTTTCGCGGGCGAGCGCGGCGGCACGGATTTCACCTTGCTCCTTTTGCCACGCCAGCAGCTCTTCACCCGTGGTGAAAGCGGGCTTCACGTTGGCAGGCATCATTTTTTGCAGACGTTTCATCAGGTCGCCGACGTTCTTCATTTCGCACCTCGGAATCCGCTTGGGATCTGTTTATCCGGTTCTGAAAACGCGTTGATATCGCGCTTTGGCTGGCCATTGTTGCTGGCGCGGGTTATTTGAAGATGACGCGCGAGCTTTTGCTGCCACTGGATGTGGGTGAACACTTTGCCTTCCGCCTGCCACCAGGCGGTAAACGCGGCGAGCTCTTCCGCGGTGGCGGGTTGGGTTAACGCAATGCCCCACAGTGCAGCCTGCCGCTGAAAATCCGCGTCAGGCTGCCAGCCCGCGTACAGGGCAAATTTACCCATCGGAACGGCCAGTGGGGTATTAACCGGTTCATCAAAGAACTGGTTATCCAGCGTGACGTCGCTCGCCGGGCGTGACAATTGCGCCTCGATCTCCAGAAGCTGTGCCAGACGTTCCGGCGTGATTGCGTAAAACGCCGGCGCGTTGTCGGCAAAAACCGCAACCGTGCCGCCTTCGGCGTGGGTCAACACACCGCGTGGGTCGCGCATAAAGGCATCAATGCCAGCAATGCTGGTGGTCAGAATTCTGGAGGACATAACGCTTACTCAACTGATTACTACGGGCGTGATATGGGCTTATGGTAGCACAGAGAGGGGGAAGGAAAGGAGGGGGAAGTGCAGGCGGGTGCCCTCATCCTGGCGGGCTGAGGAATCCCCAGTAATTTATAAGCAGAAGCAATAAGGTTGTTTCAGAACGAGTTAAAGCTTTCAGCGACGCCCTGGTCCGGCTGTAAATCGCCGAAGCGTTTCCGTAAGGCCGGG
>NZ_JAWNCA010000046.1:0-23768 GCF_034106185.1 Enterobacter sp. 296B2
CAAGAGCCTGTCCAATGTGCATAAAAAAATCCGGAAACGGGTGAGCATTTCCGGATTCTTACACAGCCACTGGATCGGTCAACCGATCCTTAACTGATCGGCATTACAACCCTGGTTGCCGTTTTGCTTTTACCTCGCCACCCGGCTTTCTTTTTCAGCGATCAAGCCACTCAGCAATCTCTTCGTACGTCCCGCGATACACAATCTTCTCCGCCTTTTTCTCCAGCTGATAGCCGTACATCGGGTCGTAATAGTCCTTCAGCAGCGGTGCAAGCCAGCTGAAGTGCGCCTCCGTGCTGCCAGAGCGTTGCTGTTCCAACAGCGCGGAATCTAACAGCGCGGTGAATTCTGCATGCCGCTGCAGCCCCAGACGGCGGCGAATGGCGAACAGGCCGTGATGCAGATACTCGCTGTACTCTTTCCAGCCCGCTTCCTCGCCGTAGGCAGCAGAAAAGTCCGCCCACATATGGTCGAAATACTCTTCGCGCAGGCGTTCAAGACGAATTTCAAACGGGTCTTCGACGACAACGATAGGGGCTTCAACCATGCGGTCACGCAGGCACTCCGGCAGGTGGTTGGAGCCAATCATGCGGCCCTCGTCTTCCAGTACCCAGCGCGCAGCGTCTTTTTTCAATAGCTCAACCGCAAGGTGGTTTTCAAAGCTGGCCTGGGAAAGCTGCGGCGTGAGCGTGCGGCCAAACGACGAACCGCGATGGTGTGCCAGCCCTTCCAGATCGATGCCCTGCGCGTGCTGCTTCACCAGCAGCGTTTTACCGTTTCCGGTACAGCCGCCGATAAGCACCATCGGCTTTTGTGACTGCTCGATCGTTACCTGAATCGCCGTCTGGCGCAGGGCCTTATAGCCGCCGCGGATCAGCGGGTAGTCGACGCCCGCCTCTTTAAGCCAGGCCTGCGAGATATGCGAGCGCTGGCCGCCGCGCGCGCAGCAGAGAAAGCCCTCAGGATGGGCAAGACTGGCCTCCCGCCAGGCGCGGATACGCGCATCGCGCGTTTCACCGTTCACCAGGCGATGGCCGAGCGCGAGCGCGGCTTCGGGGCCCTGGCGTTTGTAGCACGTGCCGACGGCGGCGCGCTCGTCGTCGTTCATTAAGGGCAGGTTGACTGCCGCAGGCATCGCGCCCTGGGCAAATTCGATCGGCGCGCGAACGTCGATTAAAGGGGTATCAGACGCGAGGATCGCGCGATAGTCCGTTCCATCGTTCATGGTTATTCCAGAAGAAAACTCAGCAGCAATGGGCGGGGATTGTACGCCGGGGAAGGGGAAGGTCAACTCCCCGGCGTGGATGTCTTACTTAAGCTTTGACTGTGCCCAGACAATGCCGCTTGCATATTCCGGCGGCAGGAGAGGAACGATCGCTTCCAGGGTGGCGCTCAGGCGGTCCGTATCGGTATCGTTCAGGTTCAGGTGACCGACCTTACGACCCTCGCGGACCTCTTTGTCATACCAGTGCAGGTGCACCAGCGGCAGCTTTAGCCAGTCGTAGTTCAGATCGGTCCCGATCAGGTTGATCATCACCGACGGGCTGTTAACGACGGGCTTCGGCAGCGGCAGGTCGGTGATCGCGCGCAGATGCAGTTCGAACTGGCTGATGGAGGCGCCGTTTTGCGTCCAGTGGCCGCTGTTGTGCACGCGCGGAGCCAGCTCGTTGATCAGCAGACCCGATGGTGTGACGAAACACTCCATCGCCATGACGCCCACGTAGCCCAGCTCGTGCATGATGGCGGAAAGCATCTCTTCCGCCTGCGCCTGCTGGTCGGCATTGGCCTGCGGGAAGGCGACGCTGGTGCGCAGAATGCCGTCCTGATGCAAGTTATGCGTCAGCGGGTAAAACACCGTGCGGCCATCGTGCCCGCGCGCGCCAACCAGCGACACTTCGCCGCTAAAGTTGATGCCCTGCTCAACGATGCACTCGCCGTAGCAGTCGTCCGGCAGCTCGGCGGTTTCATGCGCGCGCAGGCGCCACTGGCCGCGGCCGTCGTAGCCGCCCACGCGACGCTTTACAATCGCCAGTTCGCCCAGCATCGCGAACACGTCATTCCACTCGCTTTTGTCGGACAACAGCTGCCACGGTGCGGTCGGCAGACCGAGCTTGTCGAACAGCTGCTTTTGCGTCAGACGGTCGGCAATAATCGGGAACACGTCGCGGTTCACAAAGGCGTTATGGAGCGCCAGCTCGCGGGTCAGCGCGGTTTCCGGCCAGCGTTCGATTTCTGCCGTGATCACGCTCTGGTGGAACGGGACGGCCTCAGGTTCATCGTCCAGCCCGACGGGCCAGACAGCAATACCCAGCGGCTCACCGGCCTGACGCAGCATACGGCCCAGCTGGCCGTTACCGAGGACGCAAACCTGCTTCATGCTGCACCCCGCGGGTCCGGGTTATCCAGCACCTCGTCGGTCTGGGCTTTACGCCACGCCGCCAGACGCTGGCGTAAATCTTTGTCGTGCGTTGCAAGAATTTGCGCGGCCAGCAGAGCGGCATTCGCCGCGCCCGCTTTGCCAATCGCCAGCGTGCCGACAGGAATACCGCGCGGCATCTGGACGATGGAATAAAGGCTATCGACACCGCTTAATGCGGCGCTTTGAACAGGGACGCCCAGAACCGGCACCAGGGTTTTGGCGGCAATCATGCCTGGCAGATGTGCTGCGCCGCCCGCACCGGCAACGATCACCTCATAACCGTTCTCTTCAGCGCTTTCGGCGAAGCTGAACAGTTTGTCCGGCGTACGGTGCGCGGAGACCACTTCAACGTGGTGCGGTACATTCAGGATTTCAAAGATTTCGGCGGCGAACTGCATGGTAGCCCAGTCGCTTTTGGACCCCATCACGATGGCGACACGCGCCGGATTATTGCGGGAAGACATGCGTCTTAAAACTCCTGTGGTGCGAAACACACTGCTTTCGAGGGCACAGAGAATAGCATGTTATACGGGCAAGGAAAACGGTTGCGCGGTTAAATCTTGAGCCGTTGTTGCCATCAATTCATAACAAAACAGACCGCGTTCAGGCGGTCTGTTTTCGTCGAGCGGCAATCATTATTTCGTCAGTTCTGCGGTCATGTACACGCGGTTGTTGAACTGCGCGCTGGTGATTTTGTATGACGCACCTTGTTCAGCAGCCTGGGCAGCAATTTTCGCTTCTGCGCGGTCAAGGGTTGAGCCGGTTGCACTCACGCTCTGAGCGAAAGAACCGAAAGAAACCAGGGAGAGAGCAGCAACTGCAACGAAAGTTTTGATGGATTTCATGGTCGTATTCCTTAAATATTTTGTCTGGGATAGGGCGTGTTGCCCTGATGTGATAAATAATAGGCCGACCACGGGCTGATTAAAATCGAAACAATTTGCCGATATTATTCAAAAAAATAGAAATACTTGTGAGGGGGTTAAAACGGAAACGCGATAAGCTCCACGCCCTCTGGCGTGACTTTGACCATAGAGCCTTCGCTGTGCCACGCGCCCAGTACCACGCGATGGGCCGGTTCACCGTTGGCGATAAGGGAATGCACGTCAGGACGATGAGTATGACCGTGGATCAACCACTGAACGCCATGCTTTTCCATCACGTTCACCACCGCCAGCGGATTAACGTCCATGATGGTCAGGGACTTGCTGCTGTTGGCGGCTTTACTGCCCGCGCGCATTCTGGCGGCGATGCGGTTGCGGATAAACAGCGGCAGGGCAAGGAACAGCTTCTGGATCCACGGGGTGTGGACTTTGGCGCGAAACGCCTGGTAGCCGGTATCGTCGGTGCAGAGCGTATCGCCGTGCATGATCAGCACCCTGCGGCCATAGAGGTCGAGCACCTGCTCTTCCGGCAGCAGCGTCATACCGCTTTCACGGGCGTAGCGCTTGCCGAGCAGGAAATCACGGTTGCCGTGAATGAAGTAGCAGGGGACGCCGGAATCCACCAGCGTTTTAATGGCGGCAGCCATTTCACGGTGCAGCGGGTTTGGGTCGTCGTCGCCAATCCAGGCTTCAAACAGGTCGCCCAGGATGTACAGCGCATCGGCGCTTTTCGCTTCCCCGCGTAAAAAACGCAGAAAACCGGCGGTTATCGCCGGTTCTTCTGTTTGCAGATGCAGATCCGCAATAAAGAGTGTCGCCACGAATTACTCGCTGACGGTCACGCTTGTAATCACAACGTCTTCTTTAGGAACGTCCTGGTGCATACCGCTGCGGCCGGTTGAGACGGCTTTGATCTTGTCAACCACGTCCATCCCTTCAACCACTTCTGCGAAGACGCAGTAGCCCCAACCCTGCAGGCTTTCGCCGGAGAAGTTCAGGAAGTCGTTATCCGCCACGTTGATGAAGAACTGCGCGGTGGCAGAGTGTGGTGCCTGAGTACGGGCCATTGCCAGCGTACCGCGGGTGTTTTTCAGGCCGTTGTTCGCTTCGTTTTTGATCGCTTCTTTGGTCTCTTTCTGGCGCATTCCAGGCTCGAAACCGCCGCCCTGAATCATAAAGCCGTTGATCACGCGGTGGAAAATGGTGTTGTTGTAGAAACCTTCGCGGCAGTAGTCCAGGAAGTTTTTAACTGTTTCAGGCGCTTTGTCATCAAAGGTTTTGATTACGATATCGCCATGATTAGTGTGGAAAGTAACCATTTTTGCATCCTGTTCCGTTATTGTGGTACGTCGACCCGCCTTCGGGTCATATATAGGGGCTTGTTATAGCATAACCACAGGACGCGATCACCTTGCATTGTGTGCTGATCCTATTCCGAATTATGGGTATTATAGGGAACAAACAACCCACACACGTGTTTACATGGAATCTTCGATGTTAAAAATCTTTAATACAATGACGCGCCAGAAAGAGGAATTTAAACCTATCCATGCCGGGGAAGTCGGCATGTACGTGTGTGGTATTACGGTTTACGATCTCTGTCATATCGGCCATGGCCGTACCTTTGTCGCGTTCGACGTCGTCTCTCGCTACCTGCGCTTCCTGGGCTATAACCTGAAGTACGTGCGTAACATTACCGACATCGACGATAAAATCATCAAGCGCGCTAATGAAAACGGCGAAAGCTTTGTTGCGCTGGTGGATCGCATGATCGTTGAGATGCACAAAGACTTCGACGCTTTAAATATTCTGCGTCCGGACAGCGAGCCGCGTGCGACCCACCATATTCACGAAATTATCGATATCACCGAGAAGCTGATTGAGCGCGGTCACGCGTACGTTGCTGACAACGGTGACGTGATGTTCTCGGTGCCGACGGACCCAACCTACGGTTCGCTTTCCCGTCAGGATCTGGATCAGCTCCAGGCCGGCGCGCGCGTGGACGTGGTGGACGTGAAGCGTAACCCGATGGACTTCGTGCTGTGGAAAATGTCCAAAGCGGGCGAACCAAGCTGGCCATCCCCGTGGTGCGAAGGCCGCCCGGGCTGGCACATTGAATGTTCCGCGATGAACTGCAAACAGCTGGGCAAGCACTTCGACATTCACGGCGGCGGTTCGGACCTGATGTTCCCGCACCACGAAAACGAAATCGCGCAGTCCACCTGCGCCCACGGCGGCGAGTACGTGAACTACTGGATGCACTCCGGGATGGTGATGGTTGACCGCGAGAAGATGTCGAAATCGCTGGGCAACTTCTTTACCGTGCGCGACGTGCTGAAGTATTACGACGCGGAAACCGTGCGCTACTTCCTGATGTCCGGCCACTATCGCAGCCAGCTGAACTACAGCGAAGAGAACCTGAAGCAGGCGCGCTCGGCGCTGGAGCGTTTGTACACCGCCCTGCGCGGCACCGACAAATCAGTGCCTGCGGCTGGTGGCGAAGCATTCGAAGCGCGCTTTGTTGAGGTGATGAACGACGACTTCAACACCCCGGAAGCCTACTCCGTGCTGTTCGACATGGCGCGTGAAGTGAACCGCCTGAAGTCAGAGGACATGGCCGCGGCGAATGCGCTGGCGTCCCATCTGCGCAAGCTCTCTTCCGTGCTCGGCCTGCTGGAGCAGGAGCCGGACGTGTTCCTGCAGAGCGGCGCGCAGGCGGACGACGGCGAAGTGGCGGAAATTGAGCGGCTTATCAAAGCGCGTCTGGAAGCGCGTCAGGCGAAAGACTGGGCGGCGGCAGATGCGGCGCGTAACCGTCTGACCGAGATGGGCATCATTCTGGAAGACGGCCCGCAGGGAACGACCTGGCGTCGTAAGTAATTTCCACCCTCACCCTAACCCTCTCCCTAAGGGAGAGGGGATCGTTCGGTTGTCTCCCTCTCACTGTGGGTGGAGGGCATCAGCGCGCACGCTTTCTCCACCACAGCAACCCCATCAGCACTACCCCCGGCAGCCACACCCACAGCAATTCTGAAACGATCACCTGATGCCCGTACGGCGTGGTATAGCGCGACAGCGCAAACGGCGCGACCTTAATCACCTGCCACGGCGCAAAGAAGCGTTCATCCGACCACGGCCATAACCAGCCGACGCCTTTCCCGCCCGTGGTAATCGAATCCAGCAGGCTGTGCGACAGCAATGACACCGTTAAAAATAGCCAGCACCGCGTCAGGCTGGCCCGGAACCATCGTCGGCCAATCAGCACGCAAAGTATCGGCACCGCAAAGGCGAACAACAGGGAGTGGGTAAAGCCGCGATGACCGAAAACATTTCCGTAGGCAACGCCGAATTTAAACGCCAGCACGTCGGCGTCCGGCAGCATGGCGAGAACGATACCGGCAAACAGCAGGCGGGGAGGGATGACCTTGGTTCCCAGACCTAAGCCCAGGCAAAGAGGGACAGCAGCGTGAGTAATAACGGTAGGCATTACATTTATCCATGGCAAATCATGGCAATATAGCAGCGAATTCGCTGCGGCAAACCGGTGCTAAATTCTGATTTTACGCCGACTCGCGTGCGATAAGCTGCCCGGAAAGCGTAATGCGCTGGGTTTGCAGATCCGGCTCCTTAAGCTTGCGGATAATCAGCCCTGCCGCCTGTCGCCCGGTTTCATCGCTGGCCGAGGAGACGTAGGTGAAGGAAGGGGAGGTGAGGTTAACGTGCAGCATATCTTCAAAACCGATCAGCGCGATCTGCTGGGTTAAGAAGACGTCTTTCCCCACGGTGCGGCCCACCTGATGAATGCCGGAAATGGATCCGATCATCGCATCCGGGGAGTGGCAAAGCAGGGCGGTGATGGCGTTGTTTTTTTCCAGCAGCTGGCGCGTCGCCATCGCGGCGGCCTGGGTGTCGTCGCTGCAGGCCGGTGAATATTCATCGCGCCAGACCAGCCCGTTTTGCGTCATCGCGCTACGAAAGCCGAGCAGGCGTTGCTCGCGGATAAGACAACCCTCTCGCCCGCCAATGTAGGCGATCGTGCGGTGTCCGCGCTCGATAAGATAGCGCGCAGCCAGGTTCGCCGCCTGGCGGTTGTCGCGCATTACCAGATTGCATTTTTCATCCAGCAGGGACTGCGAGACCACCACCAGCGGCAGCGGGCACTGGCGGATCTGCTCCGGTAAAGCGGCGTTACAGGTGTCAGACGCCAGATAAATAACGCCCGCGACGCCCTGCTGCTTAAACGACAGCAGGGTGCGTTCGAGATGTTCACGGTCGTTCAGCGGCTGGCCGAGAAAAACCATATAACCCTGCTTCTCCAGCTCCTGAACGATGCTCGCCATCACCTTGATGGAAAAGCTGTCGCTGAAGTCACGCAGGATCAGGCCGATCAGATTGGAGGTGTTGGCGCGAAGGTTGGCAGCGGCAACGTTATGAACATAGCCCAGCGTCGTGATGGCGGCATTGACCTTCTCGATCGTCGCCTCTGAGATTTTCCCTTTCTGGCGTAGCACCAGCGAGACGGTAGAGACCGACACGCCCGCGTGCTTTGCGACATCAATGATGCTGACTTTCTTCAAAACCGCTCCCTGAAATTTACCGATTATCAGCCGGATAAGACACGGCTCCCAGCGTACAGGAGACGTGTCGTTCAGGCATCTTATTATTTGCCGATCATGGTGGACATGGTCTGGGCGATAAACTGTGCTCTCGCACCGAAAATCACCTGAATCCCGTTATCGCCGACGAAGACCACGCCGCGCGCGCCGAGACCGTTCAGTCCGTCCCTGTCCACCGCATCGCTCTTCGCCACTTCCAGACGCAGGCGGGTGATGCAGGAGCCGACGGAGTCAATGTTCTGCGCGCCGCCCAGCAGGCCGATGATTTCAGTGGCAAGTTCGGAATCGGACTTGTCATTCGCGCTGGCGGTCACTTCCGTACGGCCCGGCGTTTTCACGTCGAAGCGGCGGATCACGAAGCGGAACGTAAAGTAGTAAATCAGCGCCATCGGGATGCCGATGATAATGGCGCTCAGGAAGTTGGTCTGATAGCCGTTAAACGACGGCAGGATCCCGAACGACAGGTAGTCGATAAAGCCCGCCGAGAACGATTTGGCGATATGCGCGTGCAGCAGGTACATGGTCATGTACGCCAGGCCCGCCATGATGGCGTTAAAGACGTACAGAATTGGCGCCACGAAGATAAAGGTGAACTCTACCGGCTCGGTGATCCCCGTCAGGAAGCAGGTGAGCGCCGCAGAGAACAGAATACCGGCCGCGATTTTCTTATTTTTGGTGTGTGCTTCGTGGTACATCGCCAGGCACGCCGCAGGCAGCGCGAACAGCATCAGCGGGAACTCGCCCTGCATGAACTTACCGGCGTTCTGGTAGGTGTCGCTGCTGAAGGATTTCACCCCCTCTTCGAGCATCTTGAACCAGATGGTCTGGTCACCGTGGATCACCTGGCCCGCCTGGGTGGTGTAATCCCCGAACGAATACCAGAAGGACGGGTACCAGATGTGGTGCAGGCCGAGCGGGATCAGTGCGCGCTCCACCAGGCCGAAGATAAAGGTCGATGCCGCCTGGTTGTCGCCGTTCACGATCACGGAGAGCGCGTCGATACCGGCCTGAATATGCTGCCAGACGTACGGCAGCAGCAGCCCCATCAGGAAAGAGAGGAACGCTGTGGCGATTGCCACAAAGCGCTTCCCGGAGAAGAAGCCGAGGAACTCCGGCAACTGCATGGTGTGGAAGCGGTTATAGCACCAGGCTGCGAGGATCCCGCAGATAAGACCGCCAAAGACGCCCATCTGCAGCGTCGGGATACCGACCACCATGGCGTATTTCCCGCCCTGTGAGGCCATTTCCGGCGTAATGCTCAGCACGGTGCTGATGGTGATGTTGGTGACAAACACCGAGACTGCCGCGGAGAGCGCCGCGATGCCGGACTCGGACGCCAGACCTACGGCGGAGCCTATGGCAAACAGCATCGGCAGGTTATCAAAGATAACCCCGCCGGCGTTCATCATTAGCGGCAGGTGGAACTTATCGCCGAAGGCCAGCAGCAGGCCCGCGGCGGGAAGCAGTGAAATTGGCAGCATTAAGGCGCGACCAATCATTGATAATTTAGACAGCGATTTAACAAACCCTGATATCAGACTCATGCTGATTTCCCCCGAGTAGCGCTTTTTTTGGCGCTGTTATTGTAAGTAGAACGTTTTAGTAGAACGTTCTACTTATCGTGGGGAAAGAGTGAAAACTGCGCAACTGAATTCTCACCTTTCAACAGATGAAATAGTGATTCTTTGAAGTTGATCGATAATTAACCGTGATGGAGGTAGGGGGTTTTTGATCCCCTCTCCCCTTTGGGGAGAGGGTTAGGGTGAGGGGGGGGACTCAGGCCGTCACGGTCACGCTCTGACCTTCAAAGCTCACGGTCTGTCCCGCGACAATCTTGCAGCGCTTGCGGGTTTCCACCGCGCCGTCGACTAAAACCCGCCCGTCGGCGATAACGATTTTCGCCTGCGCGCCGCTTTCGCTCCAGCCTTCGAGCTTGAGCAGATCGCACAGCTCAACGTGCGGGTGTTTGCCTAATGAAAATGTGGCCATCTTATGCTTCCTCTACATCGTGGTACTCTTCGCATGCCTGCAAAGTATTCTGAATCAGCGTTGCGACGGTCATCGGGCCAACGCCGCCCGGTACTGGCGTGATGTAAGAGGCGCGAGCCGCCGCATCTTCGTAGACCACGTCGCCGACCACCTTGCCGTTTTCCAGACGGTTAATCCCTACATCCACGACAATCGCGCCCTCTTTAATCCACTCGCCCGGAATAAAGCCCGGCTTGCCCACTGCGACGATCAGCAGGTCGGCATTCTCGACGTGGTGACGCAGGTTTTTGGTAAAGCGGTGGGTCACGGTGGTGGTGCAGCCGGCCAGCAGCAGCTCCATGCTCATCGGGCGGCCCACGATGTTGGACGCACCGATGACGACGGCGTTCAGGCCGTAGGTGTCGATGTTATAACGCTCCAGCAGCGTCACGATGCCGCGCGGGGTGCACGGGCGCAGACGCGGCGCGCGCTGGCACAGGCGACCCACGTTATACGGATGGAAACCGTCAACGTCTTTATCCGGCGCGATACGCTCCAGCACCTTCACGTTATCGATACCTGCCGGCAGTGGCAGCTGAACCAGAATACCGTCGATCTCTTTATCGGCATTCAGAGTGTCAATAAGTTCCAGCAGTTCCGCTTCGCTGGTGGTTTCCGGCAAATCGTAAGAGCGGGAGACGAACCCCACCTCTTCACAAGCTTTGCGTTTGCTGCCGACATAAATCTGCGATGCCGGGTTGCTGCCAACCAGCACAACGGCCAGCCCGGGGGCGCGAAATCCTGCCGCTTTACGCGCCTTCACTTTTTCCGCGACCTCAGAGCGCACCTGCTGCGCAATCGTTTTACCGTCAATAATCTTTGCTGCCATCAGAGAGAAGATTCCGTCTGTAACGTTTGAAAGGGGGGATGGCGTGTATTTTGTCAGAAGCGAGCGCCGCTGTCAGTCACCCTTTACGAGTTTTCATCCGCGAGGCGCAAAAACCCTTCTTAAGGGATGGTCAATTTCTTAGGCGGTATTAGGATGTGACCTGGCGAAATGGCAGTGTTTTGACATATTTAAAAATCACGTCCTGAGCTACTTTGTCTTCTCCGAAATAAGCTTTCAATTAATCAATTGAACGTATTTCTTATTCCCGATTTTCGCGGGAAGGGTTATTTACATTTTAAAGGAATAGACATGAAACTCAGCAACATTGCTTCTTCTGTTATTGCAACACTGGCCCTGGTCGCGGGTGCCGCTAATGCAGCCGACCCGGTTACGCCGGTTACCGTAAATGGCGGTACCGTGCATTTTAAAGGTGAACTGGTTAATGCTGCTTGTTCAGTAAATACCGATTCTTCCGAGCAGACGGTTAATCTCGGTCAGTATCGTACCGCGAAATTCACCAAAGTGGGCGACACCACCTCTAATATTCCGTTCAACATCGAACTGAATGACTGCGATCCGCTGGTTGCTAAAACCGCTGCCGTTGCCTTTACCGGCCAGATCGACGCGACCGACAAAACTCTGCTGGCCGTGACGTCCGGTAACAACGACAACACCGCGAAAGGCGTGGGTATTGAAATCCTCGACAGCAAATCCAGCGTGCTGACCCCGGACGGTGCGACCTTCTCTGCCGCGAAAGACCTGATTAAAGGGACTAACACCCTGCAATTCACCGCGCGCTACAAATCAACGGCTGCGACCACCGAGCCAGGCCAGGCGAACGCTGACGCCACCTTCGTAATGAAATACGAATAATACCCTCGCACAGGGATGTTCAGGCCTCAGGGACGAGGCCCGTCATACGCTACTGCCAGGAACGAAGGATGACAAGGACTGGAACACTACTGCTGTTAACCCTCGCGATGGCTTGCCCGGCATCGGCACATACCGTGGTGATCGAAGGGGGCAAGGTGCATCTTCGGGGGGAGCTGGTAAACGGCGGCTGCGCCGTGGCGCCCGACAGCCAGAATATGCGCATCGACATGGGGCAGTACCGAACCAATTCATTTTCCGGTGTGGGCAGCTTTTCAACGGTTAATGTGCCTTTCACCGTGCGGCTGCTGGACTGCAGCGTGGATGTCTCGCGCACCGTGGGGATCCAGTTTCAGGGCGTTACGCCCGCGGAAGATCCGCAGGTTTTTCTGGCGACATCGCGGCCAGGTGAAACGCCTGTAAGCAGCGGCGTGGGGCTGGCGCTTTTTGATGAGCAGCAGCGTCAGATTATCCCGAATGCGACGGCCATTAGCTGGCTGCCGGTCAATACCAGCGAGCTCGCATTTCATTTTAGCGCCCGCTATCGCGCTATTTCCGAACACCTCGTGCCAGGCAATATACAGTCGGATGTCTGGTTTACGTTGATTTATCCATAACACCTGCGAACACATTATTAAAGGTACGGTTTTGATGAATATGCTAATTAAACCAGGACTGCTTTTATCGTTTATTTTAATGATGGTTTCTGCTTGCGCGAATGCTTCCGGCGGTATTGCGCTGGGGGCCACGCGCGTTATTTATCCGGCGGATGCGAAGCAAACGTCGCTGGCGATCACCAACAGCAATAAACAAGAACGCTATTTAATTAACGCGTGGATCGAAAATGCCAGCGGGCAAAAGGAAAAAACCTTTGCCGTCACGCCGCCGCTGTTCGTTAGCGAGCCGGACAGTGAAAACACGCTGCGTATTATTTACGCCGGTCCGGCGCTGCCTGCAGATCGCGAATCGCTCTTTTACATGAACGTGAAGGCGATCCCGTCAGTGAATAAAGCGAAAACAGAAAACAATAACGTGCTGCAGCTGGCGATCCTCTCACGCATCAAACTATTTGTGCGCCCGACTAACCTGGCGATGCAGCCGGATGAGGCGCTGTCCCAGCTGCGTTTTGAGCGCGTGGGGAACCATCTTAAAGTCAGCAACGCCTCTCCGTACTACATCACCCTGGTCAACTTGAAGCTGGGTGGCCAGACGCTGGAAAACCTGATGGTGGCGCCGAAAAACTCGGCTCAGCAGGTGCTGCCCGCCGGGGCCGGCGGTACGCTCTCCTGGCAGAGCGTGAATGACTACGGCGCCATTACACCAGCGCGCAGCGTCAACCTGTGAGCAGAGTCAGGGCGATGAAAAATCACCAGGGACGTTACTGCCCGGTTGCACTGGCGCTGATGGCCGCGCTCTGGCCGCAGGCCGGCTGGAGCGAAAGCTACTTCAACCCGGCCTTCTTGTCCGACGACACCGCCAGCGTGGCGGATTTGTCGCGTTTTGAACAGGGGCACCAGCAGGCGCCCGGCATTTATCGCGTGGATATCTGGCGTAACGATGAGTTTATCGGCACCCAGGACGTGCGTTTTGAGCAGGCCGAGAACATGCCGCCGATGGCGGGCGGTTTGTCGCCGTGCATTACGCGCGCGATGCTCGATCGCTTTGGCGTCAACGTTGCCGCATTTCCCGAACTGGCTAACGTGCAGGGTGAAACGTGCGTTCCGTTGACCACGGCCATTCCCGGCAGCGAAACGGTATTTAACTTTGCCTCGCAGCGCCTTAACATCAGCCTCCCGCAGGTGGCGATGCAGAACAGCGCGCGCGGCTATATTCCGCCTGAACAGTGGGATGAAGGCATTCCCGCCGCGCTGGTGAACTACAGCTTCACGGGCAACCGGGGAAGCGAAGACGACAGCTATTACCTGAACCTGCAGAGCGGGCTGAACTATGGTGCCTGGCGTTTACGTAACAACGGCGCATGGCGCTACACGCAAAATAACGGCAAGCGGCGCAGCGAGTGGCAGAATATTGGCACCTGGGCACAGCGCACCGTTATCCCGCTGAAAAGTGAACTGGTGCTGGGTGACAGCAACACCGGGAATGACGTTTTCGACAGCGTCGGTTTTCGCGGCGGGCGGCTTTTCTCTTCCGACAGCATGTATCCCGACAGCCTGCAGGGCTACGCGCCGACCGTGCGCGGTATTGCCCGTACGCCTGCCAAAGTGGTGGTTCGCCAGAACGGCTACGTTATCTATCAGAGCTACGTCCAGCCCGGCGCGTTCGCCATCACCGATCTTAACCCGACCTCCTCCAGCGGTGACCTGGACGTTACGGTGGAAGAGAAAGACGGCAGCCAGCAGCGTTACACCGTGCCGTACTCCACCGTGCCACTCCTGCAGCGTGAAGGTCGCTGGAAATATGACCTCGTGGCGGGGGATTACCGCAGCGGTAACAGCGACCAGGATACACCATTCTTCGCCCAGGGCACCCTGATTACCGGCCTGGCCAACGGCATTACGCTCTATGGCGGCACCCAGCTGGCGTCACGCTATACCGCATTGGCCGTCGGTGCCGGGAAAAACCTCGGTGACTGGGGGGCAGTCTCCGTCGATATCACCCACGCCCGCAGCCAGCTCGCGGACGACAGCAAACATGAAGGGCAGTCCCTGCGTTTTCTTTATGCAAAATCGCTGAACGGATTTGGCACCAACTTCCAGCTGCTGGGTTATCGCTACTCCACAAAAGGGTTTTACACCCTGGACGATGTGGCCTGGCGCTCAATGGAGGGCTACCAGTATGCCGATAGCCAGGACGATAACGATGTGCCGGACGTGCAGAGCTATCACAACCTGACGTGGAATAAAAAAGGCCGCTTCCAGCTCAACATTTCCCAGTCGCTGGGGGACTACGGTTCGGTCTATATCTCCGGGAGCGAGCAAACCTACTGGGGGACGGACGAAACGAACCTCTGGTATCAGCTGGGCTACGCGGGGGGCGTGAAGGGGATCAACTACTCCCTGTCATGGTCGTGGAACAAATCCGTCGGGATCGACGGTACCGACCGGATCGCGTCGTTCAATGTCTCTGTGCCGTTTAGCCTCTTTACCCGTCAGGGCTATCGCCGGGACAGCGCGATCGATCGCGCCTATGCCACCGCATCCGCCAGCCGAAACAGCGATGGCGACACGAGCTGGCAAACCGGCGTCAGCGGCACGCTGCTGGAGGATCGTAACCTGAACTACAGCGTGACCCAGGGACACGCCAGCACCAATGGCTCAAGCGGAAGCGCCAGCGCCAACTGGCAGGCGACCTACGGCACGCTGGGCGTGGGCTACAACTATTCCCGCGATCAGCACGATCTCAACTGGCAGCTCTCCGGCGGGGTGGTTGGCCATGCCGACGGCGTGACCTTCAGCCAGCCGCTGGGCGATACCAACGTGCTGATTAAGGCTCCGGGGGCATCAGGCGTCAGCGTGGAAAACCAGACCGGCGTGAAGACCGACTGGCGAGGCTACGCGGTCATGCCGTATGCCACCGTCTACCGCTACAACCGCGTGGCGCTGGACACCAATACCATGAGCAACAGTACCGATATCGAAAACAACGTGAGCAGCGTGGTGCCAACCAAAGGCGCGCTGGTCCGCGCCAGCTTTGATACCCGCATTGGCGTGCGCGCTTTGCTGACGGTAACGCGTGGCAACCAGCCCGTGCCGTTCGGCGCCGTGGTGCGTGAAGTTCAGAGCGGCATGACCAGCATGGTGGGTGATGACGGGCAAATATACCTGAGTGGGCTGCCGCTGGAAGGCGAACTGCTGATCCAGTGGGGGAACGGGGCGCAATCCCAGTGCCGTGCGCCTTACAGCTTGCCTGAAAAGAGCCTGCAACAGGCGATCACACTTAAGGGGATCCGCTGTGATTAAAATCCATATCTTAGCCTTGTCGCTTCTGGCACTGCTGCCCGCGACAAACGCGTTAGCCACCGTGTGCGTCAATGAAAAGGGCGTGCCGACGGAGGTGCATTACGACCTGACGGATAAATTCAACAGCTCGAATAACCAGGTTGGGCAGGTTGTGACCCTCAGCGAGAAATCGCAGTGGGTGGGGGTCAATGCCGTCTGCCCGAAGGGCACCGTCGGGAATACGACCAAGCGCAGCTACGTCACGGATTATCCGGTCACCGGGACCAGCGATGGCTATCAGTATCTGAAGCTTAACGACTATCTGGACGGGGCGATGAAAATCACGGACAGCTATGCTGGCGCGTTTTATCCACCCAAAAATTATATCCAGATGGGGAGCCATCCGAACGTTTCAAAAAACAAACCGTTTGGCGTGCAGGATTCCAGCCTTATTTTCCGTCTTAAGGTGACCCGACGCTTTATCAATATGGTGGTGATCCCGCGTGCCACCATGTTCCGGGTTTACGTCACCACCACCTCCTCCGATCCGTTGACCACGCCGGTCTACACCATCAGCTACAGCGGAATCATTCAGGTGCCGCAGAGCTGCGCCATCAACGCCGGCAATGTGGTTGAGTTTGATTTCGGCGACATTGGCGCCTCCCTGTTCAGCAAGGCTGGCGTGGGTAACAAGCCGGAGGGCGTCTCATCGCAAAGCAAAACCATCGCGATTAAATGCACCAACGTGGAGGCAAACGCCATGCTGACGATGCGCGTCGAAGCTGAAAAGGTCTCCGATAATGTGCTGGTGTCGGATAACCCGGATGTGGGGTTCATCATTGCCAACGAGAGCGGTGCGCCGCTCACGCCTAACAACCTGACGAGCAAAATCCCGTTCCGCCTGGACGACAGCGCCCAGGCGCAGGTGGGGATCAGGGTCTGGCCGGTGAGCGTGACGGGCAACAAGCCAGCGGAAGGGCGCTTTACCTCGCGCGGATATTTGCGCGTGGATTACGACTAAGGAGCAGACATGCGAAACGGGATCCGTTTTATCACCGTGGCGCTCTTTGCGCTTTGCACCCAGGCTCAGGCGGAAACCGCATTGGGCGAAATTAATATTCGTCTCTACGGCAATATTGTCGATTTCACCTGCGTGGCAGAGGGTAACGATAGCGACAAAACGGTCACGCTGGGCACCTGGCCCACGAAGCAGCTCAACACCACGGGGAGCCGCACGCAGCCAATGCCCTTCACGCTGAAGCTGACCGGCTGCCCGCCCGGGGCGGCGTCCATTACGTTCTCCGGTAAAGCTGACGGGAGCAACAGCGGATTGCTGGCGCTGAATGATGCCAGTACAGCGAGCCACGTCGCCGTTGAGATCAGGGATGCGGATAAGACGCGCCTGGCGCTTCAGCAGGCCAGCCAGCCGGTCACGGTTGATGCGCAGGGGAATGCGACGCTGTCATTTTATGCCAATTATATTGCCACTGCCGATAACCCTCAGCCCGGACGGGCTGATGCGGATGCCACCTTCATGATTAATTATAATTAGCACTGACCGCACTCCCTGCAGCTCAGATAAACTGCAGGGAGTGAATTCAGGTTATAGTAGCTCGTGCGCTTTGGCGTAATCTATTAATTCCACGATGCTTTGCACGCCAAGCTTGGAATAAATATTGGATTTGTGCGCGCTAATGGTTTTATTGCTCAACAATAGCTGCTCAGCAATCTCCTTATTGGATAATCCATTCGCCAGATAACGCAATACCGTGACCTCACGATTCGATAATGGCATATCCACAGTCACCCCTTTTCCTGAACCCATATGGTTTATAAAATTCAGCGTTTCAGACGGGAAAAAAGAATAGCCCATCAGAATCATCTCTACGGCATTGTAGATCTCACCCAAATCTTTTCGTTTACTGACGAAGCCGTTGGCCCCGGCGCGAATCGCTCGACCCGCGTAAAATAACTCTGATTTGGAGGAGAGGAACAGAACCTTGATGTCTTTGTTTAAGTTTCTGATTCTCTTCAGTAAAGCGAATGCGTCTGTGCCCGTGAGTTCGATGTCAAGGATCACCAAATCGATAGGATGATTGCGAATGCAGTCAAGAACTTCATGGCTATCGCCAGACTTAAGCTTGACTATGATATTTTTATTTTTCTGTAGCAGGACCTCTATCGACATTCTGACGATAGGATGTTCGTCCATAATGATAACGGATGCCGGTTTCATTTTTAATGCCTCAGATTGTTAAAAGCGTTATGCAGAGTTTTGTAAAACTCTCGAAATGCCGGAAGGATATAAAGTGCAGATCCCTATACCGTAGTATTTCCTTGGAAAGAGCGAAAGCATCCTTGTTTACGTAATGAAAAGAACGGTGCCTCAGCGCGGTCATCTCATTTGGCTGGTGTTGGCAAAAAGGTTTTTCTTATTCAGATTTGGTACGCTTCTTATTATACAGGGTAAGTTTTTTCCGAAAACCCTGTAAATTAACCTCCGCTTATTGGTTTGTATTATCTTCTGGATCTGAATGGCTATTTTTTTAAATTTAGCGGAAATATCCTGTTATCCTATTTACCACATCTTTTCATCTTTATGTAATAACAAAAAATAACAGATGTCTCTTTATGTTACGATATTGTTAACAAAAGAGAGCCTCAATTCGGAGGGGGAGCCAGGGAAATTGAGGCGGAAAAGTACCCCCGCAGAGTGTCAAACCTTCATCTGAAAGTGCTTAAGGTGTATCACCGTCGCGTCATCATCGCACAGGAGAACATGCTACTCACTTTGCTTTCCGCTCCAGGAGAGTGAAGCGAAGCTGCTTGTTTTTACATCATTATCATCTTATTAACGCCTTCTGCATTCACTTAACGGATGGAGGAAAGTGCTGCCATTGATTCAATCTGTGACATTTCACATGGTTCCGGACCATAAATTAGGAATAGTTATAAAATTGAATATATTGTTAAAATTTAACCGTTAATTAACATTGAGGGTAAGTAAATTCCTAAAGCGCTTTAGGAAATAAGAGGTTAGTGCGCAAGTTAAAACGTACAGTCTGAGAGGTTATTAAGAAGGTGTAACAATTCCTGGCGATGGCTCAGCCCCAGCTTCAGCAGGATGCAGCTGAGACGGTAGATAATGCGGCTATAGGGACGATTCTGCAAAAGGGCAATCTGACGTAACGTCTTTCCGCGGGCAAGCTCCTGCAGAATGGGCCATTCGTTGCGGGAAAACCAGTCTTTGTCGGAACCCTGCGGGGGGCGAGAATCCATCAGGCTGTGCTGAAGTCCTGCCGCGTTCATCTGACGTTCCAGCACGTGAAAAGGGCCTGCCGCCTTGCAGAACAGGCGGGTATCATAATTATCTGCCCGGACCAGAAGCCACGGCGTCAGGAAGGGGGGATACAGGCTATGCCTTCTTAACCGATCCAACTGATCGATAAGCCCGGTGGAACGGCTTTCAATATCCACCACCAGACGGGCTGAAGGCCATTGGAACTGGGCGCCCAGCGCATCATCCAGCGAGGTGTAGTCACAACAGCTGCTCAGGGGAAACTGCCCATTGAGAAAACCGGTGCGCAGAAAATGATCTTCCGTAACAAGGATAATAAACGGAGCATCGGTTTTTCGGGGCTGGCTGATGGACTGGCTCAAAAATTCGAGCCGGTCGAAAAAGGGGGGAGCAAAAGGTGAGCGCGTAAATCCCAGTGCATCACTTCCTGTACGCCGCCGCCGGTAACGGCGCACTGTCATTCGCATGGTCTCCCTCCTGGAAATGGCGTTTTAATCCTCCGGCCATGTCCAGGACGGCCAGTAATACCCCTGGCCGAAATCTGCGCCTGCCTGCAGTGCCCAGGTGCGATCGCGTTCAGTCTCAATACCTTCGATAAGCACGCTCCCGGCCAGCTGAAAGCAACGTGAAACCAGTTGCCTCAGCGCAGGCGTGGCGCGTAAACGCCAGAATGCGTCCTTATCAATTTTGATGCCGCTCAACGGTAACCGACAAAATAAAAACGGCTGAATGATAATTTCGTCAATATCATCCAGCCATATACTGTGCCCCTGCTGCCGGAGTGTCCGCATGTTCTGAATGGCGCTCTGCTTCTGTGCGGCAGAGAACGTCAGAAAAACAGGGGAATCAACAATCTCAATATTCAGCGGCGTGTTTTTCAGTTTTATAAGCCGCTGAAAAGACGCTGGCTCTGTCAGAACGGTTATCGGCAAATTAATAAAAAGGTTATGACCGTGCGGCGTATTTTTTAGTGCGGCAAGCTGCGCTTCAAGCAGCGTCATTGACCAGCCTGCTGGCTGATGGCGGAAAAAATCCTCGCTGTAGCATGTGTCTGACAGGACGCTTAGTACCTCCACGCCAACCCGTCGTTGAGAGGTGAGGGCGACGACAGGCTCCAGTTTGATGCCGACGATGTCCTGAGAAATGTCGTGTAACCGGGGGGGCGTATCGAACGGGTTGTGCGCTGTCACTCCATTATCCTGTTGTCTGTCAGCCTCCAGGCGGCCGGGATACCTCGCTCTAGTGTGACGAGCTGACGTTCCGGAAAACAGCAGGCGTTACTTAAATGCAACTAAGCCTTTTCGCAGTGCTGAATTTTACGGTGAAACAGGGAGAAATGTTGAGAAAATAGCCGTATTTACAATCGGCTAGGGGTAATTGCCCCGGAAAACGGAAAAGGCATTGACTCACCTGCCATTGACCGTATAATTCTTCGCGTTTCACCACCGCGAAGTACACTCTTCTCAGTGCGCCCTTAGCTCAGTTGGATAGAGCAACGGCCTTCTAAGCCGTAGGTCGTAGGTTCGAATCCTACAGGGCGCGCCATTTTCACTTCTACCAACGTCTCTCAAAGTCTACTCAATCCAGTAATATCAAGCCATTCAGCTAAATCTCGCTCTCCTTACGTCTACTAAATTATATTGAAATCTACATCAAAGTGGGGGTACATTCGGGGGTATGCACAGGTTCAATGGAAAGAGATACCCCCAATGAAGTTAACGGCACGCCAGATCAGCACTGCTAAGCCTCAGGATAAGCCCTACAAACTGGCGGATGGCGGTGGCCTGTACCTGCTAGTTAACCCAAATGGTTCCCGATACTGGCGCCTGAAGTACCGCCTGGCAGGAAAAGAAAAGCTCCTTTCAATTGGCGTCTTCCCTGATGTAACCCTCGCTGAGGCAAGAGATAAGCGAAATGAAGCGAAGCGATTACTCGCTAATGGTGAAGATCCGTCTGAGGTTAAGCAGGCGGAGAAGCAAGCCAGAATACTCGCGGTTAATAACAGTTTTGAGTCTCTTGCACTTGAATGGCATGAACATAAGAAACCGAATTGGTCTTCCGGTTATGCTGACGACATTCTCGAATATCTGCGAAAAGATATTTTCCCTCACATCGGTAGAAAAGCTATTACCGATATCAAACCAATGGACATGCTTTCTGTTCTGAAGAAGATGGAGGAACGCGGTGTCCTGGATAAGTTGAAGAAAACGAGACAGGCTTGCCGCCAGATATTCACTTATGCTGTCATCACCGGCAGGGCCGAGTACAATCCAGTCACTGATTTAGCAGGGGCTCTGAAATCCCCCAGACAGCAACATTTCCCTCATCTCTCACCAGCTCAACTTGGTCCCTTCAGACAAGCTGTCGATGCATATAGCGGCAGTAAAATTACCCGCATCGCGACATTACTTCTCATGTACCTCAGTGTCAGAACCATCGAACTTCGTGCTGCTGAGTGGCATGAATTTGATCTGAGCAAAGATCTCTGGCTAATCCCAAAAGAGCGCATGAAGATGCGCCGACCACACCTCGTTCCTATTCCGAGACAAGCCAAGGAGCTGTTACTCGAACTCAAAGAGATTACCGGTAGAGGAAAGTATGTTTTCCCGGGGCGTAATGACGCAGGGAAGCCGATGAGCGAAGCCAGCATTAACCAGGTGATTAAACGTATTGGCTATGCCGGTCAAGCAACTGGCCATGGCTTCAGGCACACCATGAGCACTGTGTTACATGAACAGGGATTCAATTCTGCCTGGATAGAGGCGCAGCTGGCGCATTCTGATAGAAACACGATACGTGGCACATACAATCATGCTCAGTACATTGATGGGCGGCGTGAGATGCTGCAGTGGTATGCTGATTACTTAGATAATTTATATTAAATTGTATCTTTATATTCTAGGTATTTTATTGAAAATTAAGAACTTGATGGTTGCTTAGAATTGAATTCGCAAGCAACCATTTATGGTTTGAAAAGTAAGCGTTTTGATTTTCAACAATCTCTAAAGGGAATGTGTCTAGGGATTCAACTTTGAACGTGCTTTTACTAAACTTATCACCGTCAAAAACAGCCGACATGAACCTATTGCTCTCCAGACCATTAGAGCACAGTAAATCAAAAAGTACCTTACCGCTAAACTCTTGGTCATGGAGATGTTCAGCGATAGAGTTCAGACAAGACAAAGGGTTGTTGTAGCTTGTGGCTATAACAACTATTGGAAACATATTGTTATCTATCTGTCTGATATTAAACATATTATCTATACAAATTATCCAAGTGGGTATAAGCATCTGCGGAGAGGCTTAGAAGTTGCTCTATGGAACCGATCTGTCTGCTAGCATCTTCAACGCTTTGCATGTGAAAGAGACCGTGGCGATGTTTATTGAAAAAAGTGTAGGCTTTACCCAGCAAATTTCTAGTTTGCTCATCGCTGATATGACCATCGAATGACGATTTAAGTTCGAAACCCCCACCCCCGGCAGGAGAGAAGAAATATCCAAAATCGTTCTGATCGGAGTCAAAACCGAAGCTAGCTAACTTACCTTTTAATGCCCCTTCAAGCGATCTAAGCTCTGGGAAAAAGAGCATGGAGTACTCAGGTAGTTGTGGGCTCGAGATTTTGACACACTGGCCAGCAAGTAGCAAATTCCTCGTGATACTAGGCAGGTTATCGTAGGAGTTCGGTAATAATTTCCTTAAGAACTCTGCTGCAACTTCCTTTCTTACAATTTCAGCGACGCTTTCATCTCGTCGGCTAAGCACCAGTTCCAGACCTGCCATATCCAACATATCCGCCATAAGATAAACCAGCTTTCTATAGCAGGTCAGTGGACGCCCTTGGATCTGTAGGCGTCTTGTTGAATGATGCGTTACCACAAGGTGGTCTCCGTGAGCCTTACAATTTAGTTTGAAAACTAAGCTCCCATTGTTCTCAGCAGTATCAAGTGTGAACTCAGCATCATCCCCTTCTGTCATCAATTCTATAACTGTTCGTATTTGCTCCCTCTCAAATCCTATGAGCGTCATGTTCACGCTCTTAAACTCATCAGGGTTAATTGTGTCAAGCAACACGTCGGCTAGCGCATGACTAATGTCATGGTTTTTACCTGTATTCCACTGAAGGGTTGTAGTGCCCTCATTTTTGATGAAGTGAACATCAAGTGTTCCATCCTCAACACCAACTTTACCAATACAAATCCTAAGTCCTGGCGAACCGGGCTTTGGACCAAAAAAACGAAGTTCTAACCCATTTTGGGCGCAGAATTCTCTTGTAAGAGGCTCAATGCAGTCTCTGTTGAGGTTAAGATTCTTGTACTCACGTTCTTCACTCATTGTTTGCGCCTTAAAAGAGGTTACAGGTATAAGTAAATTTTGGTTCGATAGGGGGTTAAGCTTTTCCAACATTTTAACCACAACTAAAATCAATGATAACTGGACATGTAGACAGTAGTGATCTATCTTGTACTTGTACAGACAATGATTGCTATAGCAATCTACGTCGCTGAAAAGCGAGTTACCATAGCGTTTTTAACACGCTGCTCTTTAAAATGAATGGGTTGGCCTACCGAAATGTAGGCTGCACTGTCTTCAAAACTCGTTCATGAGTTTCTCCTAGAAAAACTGGAAGAAGCTAAGCGATAGTACTGATAGTTCTTTAAAATTTGGATTCGTATTCTTATTAAGGATACAAGTGAGCTGTGTATTGCGGTTTCGTGAATCCATTTGGTTAGGGATGTTTCGTCCCTCTCTGAAGTTAAAACCAACTTCAGCAGTATTTTGGTTATTCGATTTTTATATCATATATCTATGTTTCTATCTTAAAACTATGGCTATTATTTGAAATACATCTCTCTATAAAATTTAAATCATTGATCAAACCTGTCATTCGTGACTAGGTTTTTTTGTCATGTCTGTAACTTATACA
>NZ_JAWNCA010000047.1:0-22111 GCF_034106185.1 Enterobacter sp. 296B2
CTAATTTGGGTTATACAGACACAAACACATTACGGAGCCCCCGTTGAAGAAAAAACCCCCGTACCCCCGCAAAAAAACCCCCCCCCGCACTCATCCTCTTCTGGCCTGCGCGGGGGGCGGCCCTCCCCGCAACCCTCCCGCTATTTTTCCTGCTTAAAGTTACCGTTTAATTTCAATCGCTCTCTTTTTAACCACTACGTTACCCTTAACTCGTCTCAACACCGCCATTTCGTCAGATGTTTTCTGTGGCGTTGCCTGCAAAATCCGCTTATAAAACACCCTCTTTGCGGCTTTTACATGCGAATTGCGTGTGATTTGTGCAAACGATAAAAGCTTTTGGAAAATTGTTTGACTTATAAGTCCCAGAAAGTAATATATGCGCCACGCAGCGACGAGAAGCTCTTAACGAGTAACTCGAAGCACTCGAAAGAGGCGTTGTGTGGTGAGGTGGCCGAGAGGCTGAAGGCGCTCCCCTGCTAAGGGAGTATGCGGTCAAAAGCTGCATCCGGGGTTCGAATCCCCGCCTCACCGCCATTTTGCATCCGTAGCTCAGCTGGATAGAGTACTCGGCTACGAACCGAGCGGTCGGAGGTTCGAATCCTCCCGGATGCACCATCTATTACTTCATATTGCTTTAGAAGTGATATGAATATCGAGCAGTACAGTAGTAAATCCCGATGCATCCGTAGCTCAGCTGGATAGAGTACTCGGCTACGAACCGAGCGGTCGGAGGTTCGAATCCTCCCGGATGCACCATTTACTATTTCTGAAAGCAGTACCCTGATGCATCCGTAGCTCAGCTGGATAGAGTACTCGGCTACGAACCGAGCGGTCGGAGGTTCGAATCCTCCCGGATGCACCATATTCTCCGAGATAATAGCCACGCTGTTGTTTCAAGGTCTGCGAGTTAATCGCGAGTACCAGGGAGGATAACGTTGCTTCAGCAACGGCCTGCAGGGCGAGGCGCAGCCGAGTAATCCTCCCGGATGCACCATTTACTGTTTCTAAAAGCATTTCCCGATGCATCCGTAGCTCAGCTGGATAGAGTACTCGGCTACGAACCGAGCGGTCGGAGGTTCGAATCCTCCCGGATGCACCATCTCTTCTGCCTTTCCCTTCGATGTTTAGTTCTTAATCACTCTCGTTGTTATCATTTCGCAATCAGCGACAAAAACCACCTTTTACGATAAAGTAATGCTTTGTTAATCGTTTAGCGAGAGCACGATGTACGCACAGTATGACGGTTTGATCTTCGACATGGATGGCACCATCCTGGATACCGAACCCACGCATCGTCAAGCCTGGACCGAGGTCCTTGGTCGCTACGGCATGCGTTTCGACCTTCAGGCGATGATTGCCCTCAACGGATCCCCTACCTGGCGTATTGCGCAGGCCGTGATTGAACTGAATCAGGCCGATCTCGACCCACACCTTCTCGCGCGTGAAAAAACCGATGCGGTAAAAGCCATGCTTTTAGATACCGTACGCCCTCTGCCACTGATTGATGTGGTAAAAGAGTGGCACGGGCGTCGCCCGATGTCTGTCGGTACGGGCAGCGAGAGCGCGATAGCAGAAGCGTTGCTCAACCATCTTGGCCTGCGCCACTATTTTTCTGCCGTGGTTGCCGCCGATCATGTTAAAAATCACAAGCCCGCACCGGACACCTTTCTGCTCTGCGCAGAATTAATGGGCGTACCGGCGGCAAAATGCGTCGTGTTTGAAGATGCCGATTTCGGTATTCAGGCCGCGCGTGATGCCGGAATGGATGCGGTGGATGTGCGCTTGCTGTGAGTGACGCGCTGTCACTTGCCTCATTATTCGCCAGCAGTTTTCTAAGCGCCACGCTGTTACCGGGAAATTCGGAAGTGGTGCTGGTGGCGATGCTGTTGTCCGGCGTCAGTCAGCCCTGGCTGCTTGTATTAATAGCAACAATGGGTAATAGCCTTGGAGGGCTGACTAACGTTATTCTTGGGCGTTTCTTTCCGCTGCGCGAAAAGTCGCGCTGGCAGGAAAAGGCAGTCGGCTGGCTAAAACGCTATGGCGCTGCCACGCTGTTATTAAGCTGGATGCCTGTAATAGGCGATTTACTGTGTCTGCTGGCGGGATGGATGCGCATCTCCTGGGGACCGGTGCTCTTTTTTTTGTGCCTTGGCAAGGCGTTGCGCTATGTTCTCGTGGCGTGGGCAACACTACAGGGTATGACGTGGTGGCACTAATTGGTGGAATGAATACGCGACCTTCAATCGTCAACCATTACAATTATGCTGAGTAACATTACTTTGACAGGCGGGAGGTCAAATTGATCCCGGACGTATCTCAGGCGCTGGCCTGGCTGGAAAACCACCCTCAGGCTCTGAAGGGTATTCAGCGTGGTCTTGAGCGTGAAACGCTGCGCGTTAACGCGGACGGTAGCTTAGCGACGACGGGTCACCCGAAGGCGTTAGGCTCGGCGCTGACACATAAATGGATCACAACCGATTTCGCTGAAGCGCTGCTGGAGTTCATTACGCCGGTGGACGGCGATATCGATCATATGCTGACGATCCTGCGCGATATCCATCGCTACACCGCGCGCAATCTTGGCGATGAGCGCATGTGGCCGCTCAGCATGCCGTGCTATATCGAGCAGGGCCAGGAGATTGAGCTGGCGCAGTACGGCACGTCAAACATTGGCCGGCTGAAAACGCTCTATCGCGAAGGTCTGAAAAATCGCTACGGCGCACTCATGCAGACTATCTCTGGCGTGCACTACAATTTCTCTTTGCCGATGGCGTTCTGGCAGGCGAAGGGGGGAGAAACGGATAAAGAAGCGATCTCCGCCGGTTATTTCCGTCTGATTCGCAACTATTACCGTTTCGGCTGGGTGATTCCGTATCTGTTTGGCGCGTCGCCTGCCATTTGCTCATCGTTCCTGCAGGGGAAACCGACCACGCTGCCGTTCGAAAAGACGGAGTGCGGAATGTACTATCTCCCGTACGCGACTTCTCTGCGCATGAGCGATCTGGGCTATACCAATAAATCGCAAAGCAATCTCGGTATTACGTTTAACGAATTGCACGAATATGTGGCAGGATTGAAGCGGGCGATCAAAACCCCGTCGGAAGAGTACGCGAAAATCGGCCTCGAAAAAGACGGAAAGCGCCTGCAAATCAACAGTAACGTATTGCAGATTGAAAACGAACTGTATGCGCCAATTCGTCCGAAGCGTGTGACGCGCAGCGGAGAAACGCCGTCGGATGCGCTGCAGCGCGGCGGCATTGAATACATTGAAGTGCGCTCGCTGGACATCAATCCGTTCTCTCCGATTGGCGTTGACGAGCAGCAGGTTCGCTTCCTGGATCTGTTTATGGTCTGGTGCGCGCTGGCGGATGCGCCGGAAATGAGTTCAGATGAATTGCTTTGTACGCGCACGAACTGGAACCGCGTGATTCTGGAAGGGCGCAAGCCTGGCCTGACGTTAGGCATTGGCTGCGAAACGGCGCAGTTCCCGCTGGCTAAGGTGGGTAAAGATCTGTTCCACGACCTGAAGCGTGTTGCCCGGACAATGGACAGCATCGACGGCGGCGACGCGTATCAACAGATCTGCGACCAACTGGTGGAAAGTTTTGATAATCCGGAACTGACGTTCTCTGCGCGCATTCTGCGTTCTATGATTGATCAGGGCATTGGCGGCACGGGGCGTTCACTCTCAGCGGAGTACCGTGAGATGCTGATGCAGGAGCCGTTAGAAGTGCTGAGCGAAGCGGATTTTATCGCGGAACGCGAGGCGTCCGTTGTGCGTCAGAAAGAGGTTGAAGCGGCGGATACCGAGTCGTTTGAGGCGTTTCTGGCGAAGCAGGCTTAAGCAAAAAAGAAAAAGGCCACATCGCTGTGGCCAAAATATACATCTCTGAATTCAGGGATGATGATAACAAATGCGCGTCTTTCATATACTCAGACGCGCGTTCTGTAGAAGAGTTCAGTTTATTTTAAAAAAATCACTATCGGAGGTGACGTATGCCGTTATTAGATAGCTTTACTGTCGACCATACCCGTATGGAAGCACCTGCAGTCCGCGTGGCGAAGACCATGCACACCCCGCACGGCGACACGATCACCGTCTTCGATCTGCGCTTCTGCGTGCCGAATAAAGAAGTGATGCCGGAGAAAGGCATTCACACTCTGGAACACCTGTTCGCCGGTTTCATGCGTGACCACCTGAACGGCAACGGCGTTGAGATCATCGACATTTCTCCGATGGGCTGCCGTACCGGCTTTTACATGAGCCTGATTGGTCAGCCGGAAGAGAAACGCGTCGCCGATGCGTGGAAAGCGGCCATGGAAGACGTGCTGAAGGTGAAAGAGCAGAACCAAATCCCTGAGCTGAACGTTTACCAGTGCGGAACTTACCAGATGCACTCTCTGGAAGAAGCGCAGGACATCGCCCGTCACATCATCGAGCGTGATGTTCGCGTGAACAGCAACGAAGAGCTGGCCCTGCCAAAAGAAAAACTGCAGGAGCTGCACATCTAGTGCACCTTTTCCCTCTCCCACCGGGAGAGGGTAGGGTGAGGGTGGTTTAACCCCATGACCACAACCTCTACGTTCTCCTTTACCCATCGTCCCCTCGTTCCGTTTGCCCATGATTACGTTCACGGCGACAGCGAGCCGTGGCACGAGCACGACTGCGCACAGCTGCTGCACAGCCTGACGGGCGTCGTGCGGGTCGATACGGCATCAGGCTGTTGGGTTGTTCCTCCCGGGCGCGGCGTCTGGCTACCGGCGGGAACACAGCACTCGCTTCGCATCACCGGCAACGTTGCAGCGCGAACGCTGTTTGTCGATCCGCTGGCGCGGGCCGATCTCCCGGCCACCTGCCAGATCGTGCAGATCGCGCCGCTGTTGCGCGAGCTTATCCTCGTCTCCCTTACTTTACCTGAATCGTACTCACCGGGAAGCCGGGATGAGCGCGTCTATGAGCTCATTCTGGATGAAATTCGCACTATGCCGGTGCTGCCGTTTCACCTGCCGGAGCCGGAAAGCGAAGCGTTACGCCAGCTGTGTCGGCAGGTCCGTCAGTCACCAGGTGAAAGCTGGAGCGGTCAACAGAGCGCGAGCCTGCTCGGCATGAGCGAGCGTACCCTGAACCGCCATTTTCAGCAGCAGACGGGATTAAGCTACGGCGAGTGGTTGAGAAGGGCGCGTCTGCTGGAAGCCTTAGTGCGGCTGGCGCAGGGCCAGCCGGTATTACGCGTGGCGCTGGATCTGGGATACGGCAGCCACAGCGCCTTTACGGCAATGTTCCGCCGGGTGATGGGCCTTTCACCCAGCGATTACTTTAAGAACGACTAACCGCGTTAAACAGAGCCTGAAGCGACGCGCGCGCCACGTCGCTGTCAATGCCCACGCCCCAGCTGCTGGTGCCGTCCTGGAACAGGCAGCGAATATAGGCCACCGAGCGGCTGTCGCTGCGTTCACCCAGCGTATGCTCGTGATAATCCTTAATCACAAACGGCGCGTTGACCCAGCGGCTTAAACCCTGAGCGGCAGCGGAGAGCAGCCCGTTACCCTGACCCTCCAGCTGACGGGTTCCCCCCTGCGTGACGACGCTTGCCGTCAGCCGCAGCTGGCCATCCTGCTGGCCGTCACTGCGGTAGGATTGCAGCGCAAACTGCGGCGTGGTCACCAGCCCGTAGCGGGTGCGGAACAGCTGCCAAAGCGCATTCTGCGTCATCTCTTTTCCGTGGCGGTCGGTTTCCTGCTGCACGTGCTGGCTGAAATCCTGCTGCAGGGCGCGGGGCAGTTTCAGCCCATGATTTTGCTCGATAAGCCACGCGCTGCCGCTTTTTCCTGACTGGCTGTTCACGCGGATCACCGCTTCGTAGGTGCAGCCGATATCCTGTGGATCGACGGGCAGATAGGGCATCTCCCAGCGATCGCCAGGCCTGCGGGCATCAAAGCCTTTCTTGATGGCATCCTGGTGCGAGCCGGAGAAAGCAGTATAGGCCAGCCGTCCTGCCCACGGATGGCGCGGGTGCACCGGCAGCTGATTGCAGGTTTCCACCGTTTCCACCACCTGGTTCATGTCGCTGAAATCCAGATTCGGGCTAATGCCCTGGCTGTAGAGGTTCATCGCCAGCGTCACCAGACAGACGTTGCCCGTGCGTTCACCGTTGCCGAACAGGCAGCCCTCCACGCGGTCCGCGCCCGCCATTACGGCCAGCTCGGCGCTGGCAACGCCGGTACCTCGGTCGTTATGCGGATGCACGCTGATGCAGACGTCGCGGCGGCGGCTGAAGTGGCGACAGAAATACTCAATTTGGTCGGCATAGACGTTTGGCGTGCTGACCTCGACGGTGGCGGGTAAGTTGATAATCATCGGACGCGCATCGCACGGCTGCCAGATCTCCGCCACGGCTTCACAAATCTCCAGCGCAAACTCCGGCTCGGTAAAGCAGAAGGTTTCCGGGGAGTACTCGTACTGCCAGCAGGTATCCGGGTTCTCTTCGCACAGCTGGCGGATAAGGCGCGTGGCGCGCGTGGCCAGCTCGACGATCTGCGCTTTCTCCATGCCGAATACCAGGCGGCGGAACAGCGGGGCGGTGGCGTTATACAGGTGGACGGTCGCCTGCTTCGCGCCTCGCAGGGATTCGAAAGTGCGTTGGATGAGATCTTCCCGCGCCTGAGTTAACACCTGAATCGTGACGTCATCCGGGATGCGGTTCTCTTCGATCAGCTGGCGCACAAAGTTGAAGTCGGTCTGCGAGGCGGACGGGAAGGCCACCTCAATTTCTTTAAACCCGCAGCCCAGCAGCAGGTCCCAGAACTGCAGCTTGCGCGCGCTGTCCATCGGCTCGGCAAGCGCCTGGTTGCCGTCGCGTAAGTCGGTCGAGAGCCAGCGCGGCGCGCGGGTGATGCGTTGCTCCGGCCAGCGACGGTCGGGCAATGAAACGGTGGGATAGGGTTGGTATTTGTCGGCGGGTGTGTTCAGCATGATGCGCTCCTGTTGTCTTTTCACTATCGTGAATTGATTTCAGGAGCGCTGCTTTATCGAAACTGACAATCGCTGTCGCGTTCTGGACAACGCGAATTAGTGCGCGCCACCGCCGCCGCTACCGGCGCCAAACGGCGGTTTAGCAAACCACACCAGCCCCAGCAGGACGATGAAGATCCCCGCCGATATCCAGAAAATCTCGTTCGCCGAGATAATCAGCCCCTGGTTAGTGATCTGCTGGGCAATCCAGCCGGAGGCCTGCTGCTCCGTCATCCCCATCCCCTCAAGCTGGCTGTACATCTGCTGAGCGTTAGGGTTGAACGGGTTCACCGCTTCGGTCAGCTGGGCATGGTGCATCGATTCACGGTTGGTCCACAGCGTGGTGGTGATCGACGTCCCGATAGAGCCCGCCAGCGTACGGGTGAAGTTCGACAGGCTCGATGCTGCCGCCATGCGCTCGGGCGGCAAGCCGGAGAGCGTAATGGTGGTCAGCGGCATAAAGAAGCACGCCACGGCAAAGCCCTGAATGAACTGCGGCCACGCGGAGGCGCCAAAGTCCATTCCCGGTTCGAACGTATACGCGCGCCAGTAGAAGCACACGGCGTACATAATGAAGCTGAACGTCACCAGCCTGCGCATGTCGAGCTTATGGGCAAAGCGGCCAATAATCGGCGACAGCAGAACCGGTATTAACCCGACAGGTGCAGACGCCAGCCCCGCCCAGGTCGCGGTATAACCGTACACCTCCTGCAGTAGCTGCGGCAGCAGAACAATCGCGCCGAAGTAGAGCATATAGGCGAGGCTGATACACAGACAGCCGATGGTGAAGTTTCGCGATTTGAAGAGCGAGAGATCGACTATCGGGTTATCGTCCGTCAGCTCCCAGACAATCAGGAAGCTAATGGCGACCACGGCGACCACCGTCAGCACGATGATTTCCGTAGAGGCAAACCAGTCCAGCTCTTTACCGCGGTCGAGCATGATCTGCAGGCTACCGATGCCGACAACCAGCAGCGCCAGCCCGATGCCGTCAATGCGCCGCTGTTCGGTCCGCGTTTCGCGACCGCGCAGAGACTGCAGCGTCATCAGCACCACCAGCGCACCGATGGGCACGTTGATGAAGAAGATCCAGCCCCAGTGGTAGTTATCGCTGATATAGCCGCCGAGGATAGGCCCGCAAATCGGCGCGACAATCACGGTCATCGACCACAGCGCCAGCGCGATGGAGCGTTTGGCAGGCGGATAGTTGTTCAGCAGCAAACTCTGGGACAGCGGGATCAGTGGCCCGGCGACAATCCCCTGAATGACGCGGAAGAAGATCAGCATCGTCAGGCTGCTGGACATGCCGCACGCCCAGGAGGCCAGCACGAACAGGATTGTCGACCAGAGGAACAGCTTCACCTCACCGACGCGCTTCGCCAGCCAGCCGGTGATCGGAATGGAGATGGCGTTTGCCACCCCAAACGAGGTAATGACCCAGGTCCCCTGGCTCAGCGACGAGCCAAGGTTACCGGCGATCGTTGGGATCGCCACGTTTGCGATGGTGGAGTCCAGCACCTGCATGAATGTCGCCAGCGACAGCGCGATGGTCATAATGACCAGCTGCGCGCCTTCCAGCGGTTTTTGCGGCTTTTGCTGTTGCATAACGCTCACCTTCGGATTAACCGGCGTTTGCCTTCACGATGTCATCGATCAGCTTGTTGACCGGATCGAGGCTAATTTCACGGGCGTTACTTTCATAAGCCGGCGTGCTTCGCACCTGGCTTGCGAGGATTTGACCGTCGCGGTTGGCGGTATCGACCGTCACAAGCGTTGAGAGGCCGATACGCAGCGGGTGATCCGCCAGCTGTTTGGCATCCAGTTCGATACGCACGGGCAGACGCTGAACCACTTTGATCCAGTTACCGGTGGCGTTCTGCGCAGGCAGCAGGGAGAAGGCGCTGCCGGTCCCCATATCCAGGCCAACCACTTTCCCGGTGTACTTCACGTCATCGCCGTAGATGTCGCTGACGACCGTCGCGGTCTGGCCGATACGCATATGGGCAAGCTGCGTCTCTTTAAAGTTAGCGTCTACCCACAGGTTGTCTGCCGGCACGACCGCCATCAGCGGCGTGGTTGGGCTAATCTGCGCTCCTGGCTGAACGGAACGGCGGGAGACGTAACCGGTCATCGGGCTGACGATTTTAGTACGCTGCAGGGCAAGCCACGCGTTGCGCACTTCGGTCGCTGCCTGCTGCACGGCGGGCTGGTTTTCCAGGCTGGTGCCGAGCACCATCGCCTGGTTGGCGTTGTACTGCTGAATGGCCACGTCAAGCTGTGCCTGAGCGCTGGCAACCGCGTCGCGCGCGTGCTGCAGCTCTTCACGGCCAATCAGGTTGGCGGTGCCGAGCGGAACGCGGCGGTTCAGGTCGCTCTGGGCCTGCGCCAGCGCGGTTTTCTGCACGTCGATGTTGGCCTGCAGCTGCTTACTGTTGATCATCAGCTGGCGGGTCTGACGGACGCTGGAGGCCAGCGCGGTCTGGGCTTTCTCAAAGGCCTGCTGGGCATCGGTTGGATCGAGGGTCACCAACACATCGCCTTTTTGCACAAAGTCGGTATTGTCAGCCCAGACTTTCGTCACGCTGCCCGACACCTGCGCCATAATCTGTACCTGGTTCCCTGCCACGTATGCGTCGTCAGTCTCTTCTGCATGACGCAATACTAAAAACCAATAGATCCCATATGCCACGGCAATAATAATAAAGAGCAAGGTCAACAGAAGAAGGGCACTTTTACGTTTGCCTTTCTTGTTGGCCGGTTGCTGCGGGGTAGTGCTCTCCGCATTTGCGCTCATTGTTGTTCTCCACGATCTTCTTATTTTCACATCGGCTGAGCCGACCTGTTGTCAGAAAGGCCAGCAGTGTGACGTGCTGGCCTGTCGGTTTTCTTTTATAAATCTGGATTGTTGAGCGTGTCGTCGCGTTAGCGCAGCGCCTCAAGAACTGCGCCTTCTTCATCCATCTGGTCCAGACGGGTGAGCAGCTTGCGAGTGATGTGCTCAAGCTGGTCGCGCTCGGCGGTGCTGAGGGCAGACCAGAGTTTGTGCAGGCAATTGTGCTGAGGTGGCAGCACCTCACGCAGGAACTGGTGACCTTTATCGGTCAATTGCAGATGCAGGCAGCGGCGATCGTTATCGCTTTCACGGCGCTCAATCCAGCCGCGCTTTTCCAGCTCATCAGCAATACGGGTCGCATTGGTACGGGACGATCCCAGCGCGCAGCTCAGCTCAGAAGGCTGAATACTGTGGTTTTCCTGAGACTCCAGCGTAATCAACGCCATAAACAACGTCTCGTTAATCCCTTGAGCTTTCAGCATTTTATTACGATTTTCCAGCAGTTTACCCTGCATGTGCATGCACAGGCGGGTCAGCAGGATCTCCTGATACGGGAAGTCCTCATGACGACTGGCGCGGAATTTAAGCATTTGTTCAATGGGCGTAAACGAACTATCCATTTTGGGCATAACCTCATTAATTACAGCCGATATAGTAACGATGGTGACAAATAATGTAAATGGATTATTTGTGCGGTTATATCCGCCAAATGAATGCCACCATCAGAAAGCGCCGGGTAAGTCCGTGACCCGGTGAGCACAGAAAGCGTAGGGTATGAACCCGCTGAAGAGAGGATGTGAGGACGGGGGTCTGAACTATTCATGCCAATTGTAGATATGTCACCCACATTAAAATTTCTGGGATAAATGATTACGTTTACATTAACAGACTGCCGGGCCCCTTTACACCCTAAGAGGCCCAAAGCAATGTAAAACTTAGTGAATTGCTTCCTGACGATGGTAGCCGCGCCACCACACAACAAGGTTAAGCGCGGCGACGATTGCGCCAATTCCGCACACACCTGACCAGCCGGCGTGCTGCCATGCCGACGCCGAAATTAACGAACCTGCTGCCCCACCAATGAAGTAGCTGGTCATGTATCCGGCCGTGAGGCGGTTACGCGCCTCGGGCTTCACGCGGTAAATCACGGTCTGGTTGGTGATATGCACACCCTGTACGGTGAGATCCAGCACCAGAATACCGACGATCAGCGCCAGCACCGAGACGTGTCCATACCAGATAGCCGCCCAGGAGAGCAGGAGCAAAACCAGTCCGGCGGTCGTGGTGATATGCGATTTGCCTTTGTCGGCCAGCCCGCCTGCCGGGCGCGCGCCCAATGCACCGGCGGCACCGGCCAGGCCGAACAGACCAATCACCCCTTCTGAATAGTTAAACGGCGGTGCGGCGAGCAGAAATGCCATCGACGTCCAGAGAATGCTGAAGTTAGCGAAGGTTAGACACCCCAGCAGAGCGCGGGTGCGCAGCAGTTTATCCTGCGTGAACAGGCTAAACACGGAGGCCAGAAGCTGCGGGTAATTCAGGTGGTTCTCCTGCTTCACCTTCGGCAGCCCGCGCCACAGCGCCAGCGCCATCACCACCATCAATACGCTCGCCACCCAGTAAACGGTGCGCCAGCCGCCGAGGCTTGCCAGCAGCCCGGCAACGGTACGCGCCAGCAGGATCCCGAGCAGCAGGCCGCTCATAATGGTACCCACCACCTTGCCGCGTTTTTCCGGGGAGGCAAGGGTTGCCGCGAGGGGCACCAGAATTTGCGCGACGACGGAAAACAGTCCCGTTAGCGCGGTGCCGACAATCATCATCGCCAGCGACTGGCTGCTGGCGGTGATCAGCATGCCGCCTGCGGCCAGAAGCGTCATCGAAACAATCAGCATCCGGCGTTCAAACATATCTCCGAGCGGCACCAGGAACAGCAGCCCGGCGGCGTAGCCAAGCTGTGCGGCGGTGACGATAAAGCCTGCCGAGCTGGCGGAAAGGACAAACGCGCGGGCGATAGTATCGAGCAGAGGCTGCGCGTAATAGTTGCTGGCGACTGCCAGACCCGTTGCCACGGACATCAAAAGGATGAGTGCGGGACTAAGCCCCTGAGTTGTTTTCGTCATTGGTTTCAGGAATCGTTAGTTAAGTGATTATTTTTCCGGAAACTATAATAACCAATGATTGTGAATGTTGGGGGATTGTTATGTGTGTGTTTGTGCGGTTTGGGTTGGGTGCGGTTTGAGCCCCTCACCCCGGCCCTCTCCCCGAAGGGGAGAGGGTGTATAAAGTCCCCTCTCCCCTTCGGGGAGAGGGTTAGGGTGAGGGGTGTTGTTTTTACTTCTGCGCTTCAAGCGCCTCTTTCACCCAGCCGTCAAACTGCTGCTGGTGAGCTTTGATCCAGCCGTCCACGTGGCCTTTCACATCCGCCTCAGAGGATTTGCCCGCGTGCATCATCGCATTCTGGGCGTTGATGTCCGCCAGCGGGAGCTTCATCACCGAGAACAGCTTCGCCGCCGCCGGGTTTTTCTCCGCCCAGGCTTTATTAGCCACGATATGCATGGTGTTCACCGGGAAGCCGTAGTTCATGCCGTTCGGCAGTTTGGTGTCGATATCTTTCTGCTCGCCCGGCAGGGAGGAGAACGGTACCTGCAGCCACACCACGTCTTTACCCGGCTTCAGCACGTCGCTCACCCAGTACGGTGTCCAGGTGTAGTAGATCACCGGTTTCCCCTCTTTAAAGCGGGCAATGGTGTCGGCCATCATCGCTGAATAGTTGCCGTGGCTCACGTCGACGGTTTTCGCCAGATCGAACGCTTTGTTCTGGTGGTTAATCACCGCTTCACAGCCCCAGCCCGGCGAGCAGCCCATCATGTCGGCCTTGCCGTCACCGTTAGTGTCGAACAGTCTGGCGATCTTCGGATCTTTCAGCTGTTCAATATTGGTGATGTGATACTTATCCGCGGTTTTCTTGTCGATCAGATAACCCTGAGCCGCACCCGTCACGAAGGTGCCTTCGCGATAGAATTTCTTGTCGCCACCGGCGGCGGCATACATGTCGTCGTGCAGCGGCTGCCAGTTCACCGCGGTAAAGGTGGCGTCACCGGAGGCAATCGAGGTGTAGCCCACGTTGTAATCCACTTCGCTCGGCGTGTTGACCGTATAGCCCAGCTTCTCCAGCGCGCGGCTGACGATCAGGGTCTGGAAGCTCTCTTCCGAAATGGTGCTCTGCACCGGCTGCACGGTAATGCCTTTGCCCGGCAGGTCAGCGGCAAACGCGCTGGTGGAGACAAGGGTGGCAAACGCTGTAGCAAAAAGTACGCTCTGTCGCATCGTTGTTCCTTATTTTGTAAATGGGCGGGTCAGTAACCCGACGGGGCCGGTGGTATACCAGCGACGGTTGCCGCGACTGCGTGAATCACGACCGACGGCCTGAGTCAGGCGATCGAGAATAATGGCGAGGATCACAATCCCGACGCCGCCAACGGTGGCCAGCCCCATGTCGAGACGGCCAATGCCGCGCAGCACCATCTGGCCCAGTCCGCCAACGGCGATCATCGAGGCGATCACCACCATCGACAGGGCCAGCATCAGCGTCTGGTTAACGCCTGCCATGATGGTCGGCATCGCCAGCGGGAGCTGAACCTTAAACAGCATCTGGCGCGGGCTGGCACCAAACGAGCGCGAGGCCTCAATCAGATCCGCAGGTACCTGGTTAATCCCCAGGATGGTCAGACGAATAATCGGCGGCAGGGCGAAGATAATGGTCACCACCACGCCCGGCACGTTACCGATGCCGAACAGCATCACGATAGGCACCAGATAGACGAACGCCGGCGTGGTCTGCATTGCATCCAGCAGCGGACGAATAATCTTCGCGGCCCGCGGGCTGCGCGCCAGCCAGATCCCCATCGGTAGCCCGATGACGATGCAGAAGAGCAGGGCGGTCAGCACCAGCGCCAGCGTGATCATTGCCTGCGACCACGCGCCAATCGCGCCGATGGCAATCAGCGAAATCAGCGTGGCGATGCCCATCCCCGCGCTGCCGAACTGCCAGGCAATCAGGGAGAACAGGATAATGGCCACCGGCGCAGGCATGCCCAGCATCAGCTGCTGGAAGCCGTTCAGGATGTAGTCCACCGGGACGCGGATCCCCTGGAACACCGGACGGAAGTGCGTGACCACCCAGTCGATCCCCTCCGTAACCCAGCTGTCCAGCGGGATCAGGGTTTTATGGAACGGATCCATGATGTTGAAGTGTTCTGGCGCAGGCGCGGGTGCGCTGTTCAGCCAGTCTGCCGCGCCGCCGCCGTCGGCAGGTGCAGGCGTGGAGCCCCATGCGTCGGCGGATTGCGCAGCGCTGTCCGCTGCCTCTGTGGCGCCCCACGGGTTAGTTTGATCGGTCATTGTTTGCCCCCTCGCGATCTAAAGCCTGCAGCAGCATCCGTTTGGAGATGATGCCGACGTACTGTTGTTCCTCACCCACGACCGGCACGGCGCACGGCGCCTGGCCCACGTGAGAGAGCAACTCGCTGAGCGGCGTTTCGGCGTCCACGGCAAGCGGAGCGTCAATTAACGCCGCATCGATCCCCTGATTTTCGCTAAGCGCGGTTTTCAGAGAGTCGATGGAGACAACGCCGACAAATTTATTGCCGCGTTCAACCAGATAACCGTATTCACGGTCTTCGTCCTGCAGCAGCTTAAGGGCGGAGCGCGGGCCGAAGCCTGGCGTTTTACGGATAATGCCGTTCGGCGTTCGGCGCGCAATATCTTTAGCGCTAAATACCTGGCTAATATCCACGCCGCGGAAGAAGGTTCGCACGTAATCATTCGCCGGATTATTCAGAATTTCATCCGGCGTGCCGACCTGCACCACCTCTCCGTTTTGCATAATGGCAATTCGGTCGCCAATACGCATGGCTTCGTCTAAATCGTGGGAAATAAAGACAATAGTTCGCTGATGTCTGGCCTGTAATTTTACCAGCTCATCCTGCATCTCGGTGCGAATTAACGGATCGAGGGCTGAGAAGGCTTCATCCATTAATAATATGTCTGGATTAATGGCCAACGCGCGGGCTAATCCCACGCGCTGACGCATACCGCCGGAAAGTTCATCCGGATACGCGTGAGCATAATTCTCAAGCCCCACCTGGCGCAGGGCATCAAGGGCTTTTTCCTGACGTTCCTGAGCGGGCGTGCCGGCTAATTCCATGCCAAAGGCGGTATTATCCAGCACCGTCATGTGCGGCATCAGCGCGAATGACTGAAACACCATTGCGATCTTCTTTCTGCGCACCTCGCGAAGCTCGGCGTCTGATATTCTGGCGATATCCACACCGTCAATCAGCACCTGCCCGCGGGTGGGTTCAATCAGGCGATTGAGAAGGCGAACCATAGTGGATTTACCCGAACCGGATAACCCCATGATGACAAAAATCTCGCCTTCTTCAATGGCCAGACTGGCGTCTTTAACGCCAAGCGATAGCCCGGTTTTTTCCAGAATTTGCTCTTTCGAAAGGCCTTTCTCAATATATTTGAATGCGCGCTGCGGGTGCTCGCCAAATATTTTATAAAGATTTTTCACTTCTAATTTAATTGCCATGCAATAGAGAGTGTCCTGTTATTTGTTTATGTCGATATGATTACCATGGTAAATTGTTAACGGGCATAACCCTAACATACTCAGAATCTGAGACAACCCTGGGTTTGCTTATGACGTGAATTTTCAGGTAAGCGAAGCGGCTGAGTTTCCCATGAATAAAGGGCTGAGGGTAGTTTGAATTTTTCTCATTTTTTTGCTGCGGCATCAGGAAATTTCGCCTGAATCGGAATGATTCAGGCGAATATGACGCGGAAATTACAGTGTAGATGTTTTGTAAATATTAGAGAGAGAATTGTTGGGTTTATATTAAATTAACGAACGTTAGCGTTCATTAAAAATCCCAGTCTTCATCCTCGGTTTCCACCGCTTTACCCATCACGTACGACGAGCCGGACCCGGAGAAGAAGTCGTGGTTTTCATCGGCATTCGGCGACAGCGCCGCCAGGATCGCCGGGTTCACCTCCGCCATCTCCGGCGGGAACAGCGCGTCGTAACCAAGGTTCATCAGCGCTTTGTTCGCGTTGTAGCAGAGAAACGCTTTTACGTCCTCTTCCCAGCCCGTTCCGGCGTACAATTCTTCGGTATAGCTCAGTTCGTTGTCGTACAGATCCATCAGCAAATCGAGCGCAAAACCTTTGAGCTCCTCGCGTTTCTCCGGACTGACTTTCTCCAGCCCTTTCTGGTATTTATAGCCGATGTAATACCCGTGAACCGCCTCGTCACGAATGATGAGTCGAATCAAATCGGCGGTGTTGGTGAGCTTGCCCCGGCTCGACCAGTACATGGGCAGCCAGAAGCCGGAATAGAAGAGGAAGGATTCCAGGAACACGCTGGCGATCTTCTTCTTCAGCGGCTCGTCGGCGCGGTAATATTCCAGCACCAGCTCCGCCTTTCGCTGCAACGACTCGCTCTCTTCACTCCAGGCGTAGGCCGCGTCCACGTCTTTGGTCTGGCACAGCGTGGAGAAAATCGAGCTGTAGGAGCGGGCATGTACCGCCTCCATAAAGCTGATGTTCGACATCACCGCCTCTTCGTGCGGCGTCAGCGCGTCGCTCATCAGTGCGGGGGCACCGACGGTATTCTGAATGGTGTCCAGCAGCGTCAGCCCGGTAAAGACGCGGATCGTCAGCTGCTGCTCGGCGTGGCTCAGCGTCTGCCAGGCCGGAATATCGTTTGAGAGCGGCACCTTTTCCGGCAGCCAGAAGTTGCTGGTCAGGCGGTTCCACACCTCCAGGTCTTTATCATCCTGGATTTTATTCCAGTTAACGGCACTCACGCGTGACAGTTTCATCCTTTCTCCTTACAGCGCGCAGGACACGCAGCCTTCGATTTCGGTACCTTCCAGCGCAAGCTGGCGCAGGCGAATGTAGTAGAGCGTTTTGATGCCTTTCTTCCAGGCGTAGATCTGCGCTCTGTTGATATCCCGCGTGGTGGCGGTGTCCGGGAAGAAGAGCGTCAGCGACAGCCCCTGATCCACGTGCTTTGTCGCCTCCGCGTAGGTATCGATGATTTTTTCCGGGCCGATCTCATACGCATCCTGGTAAAGCGCCAGGTTTTCGTTGGTCATAAACGGGGCAGGGTAGTAAACGCGTCCGGTTTTGCCTTCCTTACGAATTTCAATTTTCGACACGATCGGGTGAATGCTCGACGTGGCGTGGTTGATGTAGGAAATCGAACCGGTTGGCGGCACGGCCTGCAGGTTCTGGTTGTAGATGCCGTAGCGCATCACGTCGTCGCGCAGCTGCTGCCACATCTCGCGCGTTGGCAGGGTAATCCCCGCGCGGGCAAACAGTTCGCGCACTTTTTCGGTTTTTGGCTGCCAGTCGCCTTCCAGATACTGGCTGAAATACGCCCCGCTGGCATAGCGCGACTGCTCAAAGCCTGCGAACCGCTGGCTGCGCTCGCGTGCCAGCATCATCGAGGTGTGCAGCGCGTGCCAGGTGACGGTGTAGAAATAGAGGTTGGTGAAATCCAGCCCTTCCGGACTGCCGTAGGCGATACCTTCCCGCGCCAGATAACCGTGCAGGTTCATCTGCCCCAGGCCAATGGCATGCGATGCGGCGTTACCCGCCTCGATGGAGGGCACGCTGCGGATGTGGCTCATGTCTGAGACCGCCGTAAGCCCGCGAATGGCGGTCTCCACCGTGCGGCCAAAATCCGGCGAATCCATGGTGTGAGCAATATTGAGCGACCCGAGGTTACAGGAGATATCTTTGCCGATCTCCGCGTAGTCCAGGTTCTCGTCGTAGGCGGAGGCGCTGTTGACCTGCAAGATCTCCGAGCACAGGTTGCTCATGTTGATACGCCCGGCGATCGGGTTCGCGCGGTTCACCGTGTCCTCAAACATGATGTACGGATAGCCGGATTCAAACTGAATTTCGGCCAGCGTCTGGAAGAAATCGCGGGCGTTGATGTATTTTTTACGAATGCGCTCGTCGGCCACCAGCTCGTCGTACAGCTCGCTGATGGCCACGTCGCCAAACGCTTTGCCGTAAATACGCTCAATATCATAGGGCGAGAAGAGCGCCATCTCGGCATTCTCTTTAGCCAGTTTAAAGGTAATATCCGGGATCACCACGCCGAGCGACAGGGTTTTGATGCGGATTTTTTCGTCGGCGTTTTCGCGTTTGGTATCGAGAAAACGCAGAATGTCCGGGTGGTGCGCATGCAGGTAAACCGCCCCCGCGCCCTGACGCGCGCCAAGCTGGTTGGCATAGGAGAACGCGTCTTCCAGCATCTTCATCACCGGGATTACCCCGGAGGACTGGTTTTCGATGCGCTTGATCGGCGCGCCCGCTTCACGCAGGTTCGAGAGCAGAAACGCCACGCCGCCGCCGCGTTTGGAAAGCTGCAGCGCCGAGTTCACCGCGCGACCAATCGACTCCATATTGTCTTCGATGCGCAGCAGGAAGCAGGAGACCAGCTCGCCGCGCTGGGCTTTACCGCAGTTGAGAAAGGTCGGCGTGGCGGGCTGGAAGCGGCCGGAGAGGATCTCCTCCGTCAGCCTTTCAGCCAGCGCTTCGTCGCCCTGGGCCAGCGTCAGCGCCACCATCACGGTGCGATCTTCAAAGCTTTCCAGGTAGCGTTTGCCGTCGAAGGTTTTCAGGGTGTAGCTGGTGTAATACTTCCACGCGCCGAGAAAGGTCTGGAAACGAAAACCGCTGGCATGGGCGCGCTCAAACAGCTTCACCACGAAAGCGCGGTTATAGCGGGCCAGCACGCGCTCCTCGTAATAACCTTCGTTAACCAGGTAGTCGAGACGTTCCTGCTGGCTGCCAAAAGCGACGCTGTTCGGACGGACGTGGGCCGCGAAAAAGGCTTCTACCGCCTCGCGATCTTTGCCAAACTGAATGCGCCCCTCCCGGTCATAGAGGTTAAGCATCGCGTTTAATGCGTGGTAGTCCGGCGTTGCCTGAATTACCCGTTCTGCGGTTGTCGTTGCCAAAATTCGTTCACTCCTTTACGCACGTTTTCTACGTCCTGCTGTGTCCCCATCAGTTCGAAACGATAGAGATACGGCACGCCGCATTTTTGAGAGATGACATCCCCGGCGCGGCCATACGCATCGCCGAAATTACGATTGCCCGCCGCGATCACGCCCCGAATCAGCTCCCGGTTATGAGGATCGTTCAGAAAGCGGATCACCTGGCGAGGCACCGCTCCCGCCGTACCGCCCCCGCCATAGCTGGGCACCACCAGAATGTAAGGTTCGTCTACCTGAATACGCTCCCGCTCGTTGAGCGGAATACGCACCGCAGGCAGCCCAAGGCGCTCAATAAAGCGGAGCGTGTTTTCCGAGCTGCTGGAAAAGTAGACCAGCCTGCTCATGCACGCGTGGCCTGAGCGCTCAGGCGGTTAATCATGTCCGGGCGAAAGCCAGACCAGCTGGTGTCACCGGCAACCACCACCGGAAGCTGACGAAATCCCTGCGCGCGCAGGGTATCGGCGGCCTCGGGCTGCTGGTCGATATTCACCATCTCAAACGCCACGCCGCGGCTCTCCATCGCCCGTTTGGTGGCGTGGCACTGAACACAGTCATTACGAGTGTAAATAATAATGCTCATGATTCGTATTTCCATTTAGAATGAGAAAAGGGCGCGAGTTAACGCGTCAGGTAGTGTGTGTCTTTCTAAAGAGAATACTAGATGTAGTTGAGATAAGATTCAACCATACAAGATATGGGAAATTCAGATTGATGTTGCCCTGATGATGAGCACAGCGGGGCAGGGCTGGCTGTACGGGTTTTTCGGGTGTGAAGGCAAAGAAAAGCCCCGGCGCCAGAGGCTACCGGGGCGGATAAGTCAGACTTACTTACGCAGGCTGAGCAGGGCACCGACAAAGATGCCGACCGCCGCGACGGTTCCCAGCGTACAAAGTGGTTTTTCACGTACGAAGGTCGTAGCGCAGCTTGCCATATCGCAGGCCGCCTGTGTGGCGCGTGAACGTCCGTTCATGCGGGCGCGGGTTTCACGGAGCAGAGACTGAGCCTTACGTTTTGCGGCATCCGCTTCGTCCTTCGCGTCAGTACCCCAGGACTTCAGCACTTCTTCCAGCGTGTCCGCTAATTGGCTGACATCATTACGAATATCCTGAGCGTCGTCGTTAATATCGTTTCGGTTCGGTCTGTTAAACATACGATCCTCCGTAATTTTGTGTTCCTGATGAGTTTAGTTCAGAAATTTAATATCTGAAGCGCATCACGCGTTATCCGGCAGTTTATGGACTATTCTGAAAGCCCTGCTAATGCTGAATACTGTAAGGTTGCCAGGCAGGAAAAGATAACGAGGAAAAGATATGTATTTACGACCTGACGAGGTGGCACGCGTTCTTGAAAAAGAGGGATTCACCATGGATGAGGTGACGCCAAAAGCGTATGGATATCGCCGAGGCGAGAATTATGTGTATGTTAATCGTGAAGCCAGGATGGGACGTACCGCACTCATTATTCACCCGACGCTGAAAGACAGAAGTCTGTCATTTGCTGAACCTGCCTCGGATATTAAAACCTGCGATCATTATCAGCAATTTCCGCTCTATTTAGGCGGTGAACGGCATGAGCATTATGGTATTCCGCACGGTTTCAGCTCGCGTATGGCGCTGGAGCGGTTTCTTAAGGGATTGTTTGGCGACGTACAGTAAATCTGCGACTGGCATTCGCCAGTCGCTTCACATTACGCTTTTACCTGGCTGTACTGGCTGACTTTGAACAGACGGCGGCAGTAGTCGAGAAAATAGCCGTATACCGCACCCATCAGCATTGATACCACGATATTCGAACTGACCGCTGCGGCGATCTGGTGCCAGTCCGCGCCCACCGTCAGCAAAATAACCACGTAGACCGGAGACTGGAACGTGACGTACGCCAGTACGTCGGCAAGGTTTTTCATCCAGCCCGCCGGGCTGATACGACGCGAGAAGCGCATGACGGCATCGCGGTATAGCCCGTAAGGCCATGCGATAATAATATTGACCGGGATCGCCACCAGGCGAGAAGAAAGTGACTGCTCGAAGGTCATTCCGGAGAGGAATATTTCGATCAGCATGTTCACGACGGAACAGTAAACAACCATCGCGAAAGTATCCGCCACCGCGTGGCGCAGGCGAGATTGCGGCGAGAACATGTCTGAACTCCTTGAGAAGAACACGGTGGAAACGATTTTCCTGCAGCGGTTAGTGCTTTAGGTTGGTTTGCTTGAGGTGTATAGAGTATATCTCTGACTTTGAACTAACAACTAGTGATTAATTTTTATTTAATCACCTTTTGTCCACAAAATTCTCTAAAATTGTGTGATTTTTACTCTGTTCGTTATAATCTGTCTCGTTTGATAATTTTTATAATGTAATCAATCGGTTAGTTTTAATGTTTGTGCGGGTGAAAATCACCGTTATGGTAGCGGCGCAATATGCTGTGATTCGGATTAAAGTTGACCATTTATATGGATGCAGTGATTAGATTCGCCTCTGCCCTGACTGCATCCTGTTCTAATATTAACAGCGTGATTTAGTTATATTTACAATTATGCCCATACGGTCCTTTGGGTAGATATTTCAACTCAAATGAATTATTCTGTCGGCGATTTATCTATTTACCCCAAAGAAAAGGTTTTCAAATAATATGTCTTTGACGTTACAGAATCTTAATAATATCCGAACCCTGCGCGCGATGGCGCGTGAATTATCCCTGGACGTTCTTGAGGAAATGCTGGAAAAGGTCAGGGTCGTTACTGAAGAGAAACGCAGCGAGCTGGCAGAATTAGAGCAGCAGCGTGCCGAGCAGCAGGAAAAAATTAATGCCCTGCTGGAGCTGATGAAAGCCGATGGTATTTCCCCCTCCGATCTGCTGGGTTCAGAACTGGCGCAGGCGGGTAAACCGGCTAAAAAGCGTAAACCGCGTGAAGCGAAATATCGCTTTATTGACCAGAACGGTGAAGAGAAAACGTGGACCGGCCAGGGCCGCACGCCGAAGCCTATTGCCAGCGCGCTGGCAGAGGGTAAATCACTGGATGATTTTCTGATCTAATACGTGGAGCGGGGGGGACAACCCGCCCCGGTGGCGGTTGAGCAGCACCCCAAATAACACAGCACGGGTTACGGCGGCCCGGCGCCCCCGGGAACAGAGTATTTTTTAAATAGTTAATTTGAGGGCGGTTACGCAACACCACGGAAACAC
>NZ_JAWNCA010000048.1:0-21293 GCF_034106185.1 Enterobacter sp. 296B2
CGCCTTACCCGGCCTACGGGAGCCGAGTGTAGGCCGGGTAAGGCGTAGCCGCCACCCGGCAATTACCGCCGACCTAACGGCACCACCAGCGGCGTGCCCGCTACCGGATCGTCAATAATCATGCAGCGCATGCCGTAGATCCTCTCGATCAGATCCGGCGTCACAATCTCTTTCGGCGCGCCCTGCGCCACAATCTCACCGTCTCGCAGGGCAATCAGATGCGTGGCGTAGCGGCACGCCTGGTTTAAATCGTGCAGCACCGCCGCCAGGGTATACCCCTGCGTGCGATTCAGCTCGCTCAGTAGCTCCAGCAGGTCAATCTGATGGCTGATGTCGAGCCAGGTCGTCGGCTCGTCCAGCAACATGATGGAGGTCTCCTGCGCCAGCACCATCGCGATCCACGCGCGCTGACGCTGCCCGCCGGAGAGTGTGTCCACGCTTTGCCGGGCGAGATCGGTAATTCCCGTCGCCTGCATCGCGCGGTTCACCGCCTCGTCGTCCTCTTTGCGCCAGCGGGTAAACAGCGGCTGGTGCGGGTAGCGCCCGCGTGAGACCAGCTCCTGCACCGTGATGTCTCCCGGCGTGGTGGCGTTTTGCGCCAGCAGCCCGATGCGCCTGGCCACCTCTTTGCTGGCGAAGCGCTGGATCTGCTCCCCGTCGAGGAACACGCTGCCCTCAGCCGGCGTCATCAGGCGGCTCAGCGTGCGCAGCAGAGTCGATTTACCGCAGCCGTTCGGCCCGATAATCGCGGTGAAGTGGCCGTCCGGAATGGCAACGGATAAGTCACGGGCAATGATTTTTTTGCCGTAGCCGAGGGTGAGGTTTTCGCCGCGCAAGCGGGTGGTTGAATCTGTCATTTCTTGCGTGACTCCTGAACGAGCAAGACGATGAGGTAAATCCCGCCGAGGCTGACGGTCACTACGCCCACCGGCAGTTGATAAGGCATAAACAGCCGCTGGGCGCAGAGATCGGCGGCCAATAGCAGCAGCGCGCCGCACAGCGCTGCCTGGGTTAATCCCCACCTCGCCGTTCCGCTAAGACGGCGGGCGATGTGCGGTGCCACGAGGGCGATAAACGAGATCGGCCCGGCGATCGCGGTGGAGGCGGCGGTCAGCAGTACGGCGACCAGCATCAGCATCAGGCGCGAGCGCTCGACGCCCACGCCCAGTGCGCAGGCACTGTCGTCGCCCATCTCCAGCAGGCGCATACGTCGCACCAGCAGCAGCGCGCCGATAAACATCAGCACAATCAGCGGCGCGGCGGGCCAGGTTTTGCCCCACGTCAGGCCGTTGAGGGAACCGGCGTACCACAGCCCCGCGGAGAGCGCGGTTTCCAGCGAGGCCTGCAGTAAAAGCCAGGTGTTAAAGGCCATCAGCATGGCGCGGATGCCGATCCCGATGACGATCAGGCGGAAGGTGTCGATGCCGTTGCGCCAGGCCAGCGCCCAGATCAGTAAGGACGTCAGAATGCCGCCCGCCATCGCCGTAAAGGTAATCGCCGTCAGGTGCTGACCAAACAGCACCATCGCCACCAGCACGCCGCTCCAGGCCCCGGTATTGAGGCCCATCACGTCCGGGCTGCCGAGCGGGTTGCGCATCAGCGACTGGAATATCGCACCGCTCACGCCGAGCGCCGCGCCGACCAGAATCGCCATCGCCACGCGCGGCAGTCGCCACTCCGTCACCACCATGGTGATATTGCGCGGCGCGCTGCCGAGCAGGGCGTTAACCACCTGAGTAAAGTCGAGCGACACCGCGCCGCTGCGCAGGCTCCAGACCGCCAGCAGCAGAATGGCGAGAAGCAGCAGCGAGACGCTGGTCAGTAAACGGCGGGACGGGGCCATCATGCGCCACCTCCGCGTTTACGACGAACCAGGAAGATCAGCACCGGCGCGCCGATAAAGGCGCTGACCACCGAGACGCGCAGCTCGCCGGGCACCAGCAGGCGGCCCAGCACGTCGGCAAACAGCAGCAGGGCAGGGGTTGCAAGCAGCGTCACCAGCAGCGACCAGCGGTGATCCGCCCCTACCAGCCAGCGCGCCATGTGCGGCATCATCAGACCGATAAAGGCGATCGGGCCGACCACGGCGGTCGCGCTGCCGCAGAGTACGGTGATGGCGAGCAGACCAATCAGCTGCGTGCGCGCCACCCGATTGCCGAGGGCGGTGGCGGTGTCGCTGCCGAGGCTCAGGCTGTTGAGCGATCGGCTCAAAAACAGCGTCACGGCGGCAGCGATAGCGACCGGGATCGCCACCACTTTCAGCGTGTCGAGGGTGCGGATATCCAGCGAGCCAGCCTGCCAGAAGCGCAGCTGGTCGTAGACGTCCGGGTTGAGCAGGGCGATGCCGTTGGACAAGCCTTCCAGCACCGCCGCGAGCGCCACGCCCGCAAGCGTCAGGCGTACCGGACTCAGCTGCCCGCCGCCCTGGCTCCCGGTAAAGGCGACGACCAGCGAGGCGGCCAGCGCGCCGCAGAAGGCCATCACCAGCTGTTCAGAGGGCGACGTCAACCCGAACAGCGCCGCGCCGAGCACGATGGCAAAGCTGGCGCCGGAGTTGACGCCGAGAATGCCGGGGTCCGCCAGCGGGTTGCGGGTAAGGGTTTGCATCAGGGCACCGGCAAGGCCAAGCGCGCCACCCGCCAGCAGCCCGGCAAGCGTGCGTGGCAGTCGGGCGTCGAGCACGATAATGCAGTCTGCGCTCTGGCAGGTGCCGGTAAGCGCATCAACGATAACGGACGCGGGCAGCGGCTTCGCGCCGACCAGCAGGCTGAGTGCAACCGCAAGGCTCAGGAGCAGCAGTAAAACGGGCGCGGCAGCGGTGCGCACCGCAGAAGAGGAAAACGACATAGCAACATCCATGATTTGATAATGATAGTGATTATCGTTATCTATCTTATTTGGCTATGTTAGCATGTGCGCCCATTGAATGGGTAGAAATAGACTCAAGGCTTTGTCATGAATCAAAAATCCTGGCTGCTCAACCTCAGCCTGCTGAAAACGCACCCGGCGTATCGCGCCGTTTTTATCGCTCGCTTTATCTCTATTTTATCCCTCGGGCTGCTCGGCGTGGCCGTGCCGGTCCAGATCCAGACCATGACGCACTCCAGCTGGCTGGTGGGGTTATCCGTCACCTTAACCGGCGGGGCGATGTTCATCGGCCTGATGGTCGGCGGCGTGCTGGCGGACCGCTACGAGCGTAAAAAGCTGATCCTGCTGGCGCGCGGCACCTGCGGCGTGGGCTTTATCGGGCTGTGTCTGAACGCGATGCTGCCGGAGCCGTCGCTGATTGCCATTTATGCCCTGGGGCTGTGGGACGGCTTCTTCGCCTCGTTAGGCGTGACGGCGCTGCTGGCGGCAACGCCCGCGCTGGTCGGGCGCGAGAATCTGATGCAGGCGGGGGCGATCACCATGCTCACCGTGCGCCTCGGCTCGGTGATTTCACCAATGGTGGGCGGCCTGCTGCTGGCGACTGGCAACGTGGCGTGGAACTACGGGCTGGCGGCGGCGGGGACCTTTATCACCACGCTAACGCTGCTGCGCCTGCCGCTGCTGCCACCTCCGCCGCAGCCGCGCGAGCATCCTCTGAAATCGCTGATGGCCGCGATTCGTTTTCTGTTCAGCAACCCGCTGATTGGCGGCATTGCGCTGCTCGGCGGCCTGCTGACGATGGCGAGCGCCGTGCGCGTGCTCTACCCGGCGCTGGCGGGCGAGTGGCAGATGAGCGCCTCGGAGATTGGCGTGCTGTACGCCGCCATTCCGCTCGGCGCGGCGTGCGGGGCGCTGACCAGCGGCAACCTGGCGCAGAGCGCGCGTCCGGGGCTGATTATGCTGCTTGCCACGCTGGCCTCGTTTATCGCCATCGGCTTCTTTAGCCTGATGCCGGTGTGGGCGCTGGGCGTACTGTGCCTGGTGATTTTCGGCTGGCTGAGCGCCATCAGCTCATTGCTTCAGTACACCCTGATCCAGACCCAGACGCCGGAAGGCATGCTCGGGCGCATTAATGGCCTGTGGACGGCGCAGAACGTCACGGGCGATGCGATTGGCGCGGCGATCCTCGGTGGGCTGGGGGCGATGATGACCCCGGTGGCTTCGGCGAGCAGCAGCGGGTTTGTATTGGCAATTATTGGTGTGATTTTATTAATGACGTTGGCAGAATTGCGCCGATTCAGGCAGGAGAGTGCTCCGGTGTGATTTGCCGGGTGGCGGCTGCGCCTTACCCGGCCTACATTTTGCACCCGTAGGCCCGGTAAGCGAAGCGCCACCGGGCGCAGCCGTTACCCAAAGAGTGCTTCTAAACGCTGTAATACCAACATCGCGCTGTAATAATCCAGGCGGAACGTCTCGGTTCCCAATGCCCAAACCCGTTTGTTTTTCACCGAAGGTAGATGCGCCAGCAGCGGGTTGGCGTAAATCGCATCCACGTCTTTCTGGTCGCCGGCAAACACAAACAGCCCTTCGCCGTTCAGCCCAGTCGCCAGGTTTTCCCCACCCAGCTGAATAATGTCGTGGCGTTTGCCCTGGCTTTTTGACGTGTGCAGCCCGGCGGGCAGAGCGGCCAGCGTAAAGCCCAGCTGGTGCAGCAGCTTGCCCTGCGCCGATTCCGCGGTCCACAGGTTGGCGCTGTGCGCGGCGGCGGTGTAGACGATGGCGTTCACCGGCTGCGGCGGCAGCTTCATCTGCTGTTTCACCTGCGCGAGCTGTTTATCAAACTCGGCAATGCGCCCGGCTGCCTGTTTTTCCTGTCCGGTGATGCTGCCCAGCTGGGTCAGTAGCGCCTGCCAGCTCTTGTCGTCGTAGTTAATGATAAGCGTCGGGGCGATGGCGGAGAGCTGATCGTACAGCGCCAGCGCGGAATCCCCGCCGGTGGCGCCGATCAAAATCAGGTCCGGCATTTGCGCCGCTACCGCTTCGGCGCTCGGCTCGCCGATGTACAGCCGCGCAACCTTACGCTGTTTCGCAATATCGCCCCACTGGCGCAGAAAACCTTGTGCATCCGCCACGCGGTTGTTCGGCGTGGTTGCGCCGCTGGCGATGACCGGCGCGTCAATTGCCAGCAGGGAGCCGGTTAAGGTCACGCTGGTGGAGACAATGCGCGTCGGTTTGCGCTCCAGCGTATGCACGCCGCGGCTGTCGGTCACCTGGCGCGGCCAGTCTGCGGCGGTGGCTGAGGTTAGTCCTAAAACAAAAAGTCCTGTCAAAAAGAGGGCATTGCGGCAAACGGCAGGGAATTTCACTGAGCGGCATCCTGTTTTTGTTGAAGATAATGCTTCTCATTTTCATGGTTGTGAGGGAGGGATGCAAGCGTTTGTCGCACAAGTCTTTACCCGATGGTTGACAGCGGGGCGATGTGGGATTAGGTTAGCCGACGAAAATATAAATGATAATCATTATTGCTTCTTTTATCATTTTGAGGAGGATGATATGGACACGTCCCTGGCTGAGGAAGTTCAGCACGCCGCGACCACGCTGCAATCAGACAGCTTTTTCTTTATGTCGCCTTATCGCAGTTTTACTACCTCAGGCTGTTTTGCCCGCTTCTCTGAACCTGCCGTCGGCGGCGACGATCCGGCAGGGCACTTCCAGCAGAAATTCGCCCAGGCTTTCCGGAATGCAAAAGCCAGCGGCATCGCCCATCCCGTCATGGTAGGGGCCATCCCGTTTGATACCCGCAAGCCGTCGTCACTGTTTATTCCGCAACGCTGGGAGACGTTTTCCCGTCCTGCGCGTCAGCAGTCCGCGCGCTATTTCTCCGGCGCGCAGGCGCTGAAGGTGGAACAGCGCACCGAGATCCCCGCTCAGCCCGTTTTTGAAGAGATGGTCGCCCGCGCCGCGTCGCTGACCGCCACGCCGCAGGTGAACAAGGTGGTGCTGTCGCGTCTGATTGATATTGCCACCGACAAACATATAGACAGCGGCGCGCTGATGGAGCGTCTGATCGCCCAGAACCCGGCTAGCTTTAACTTCCACGTGCCGCTGGAAGACGGCGGCGTGCTGCTCGGCGCCAGCCCGGAACTGCTGCTTCGCAAAGAGGGCAGGCACTTTAGCTCTCTGCCGCTGGCAGGCTCCGCGCGCCGTCAGCCGGACGACGTGCTGGATCGCGAAGCGGGTAATAAGCTGCTGGCTTCCGAAAAGGACCGTCACGAGCACGATCTGGTCACCCAGGCGATGAAGGCCATTCTGGCTCCGCGCAGCCACCATCTCAGCATGCCTGATTCTCCTCAGTTGATTACCACGCCGACGCTGTGGCACCTGGCGACGCCGGTTGAAGGCGACGCGCGCGAGAACGAAAACGCCCTGACCCTGGCCTGCCTGCTGCACCCGACCCCGGCGCTGAGCGGCTTCCCGCATCAGGCGGCGAAAGAACTGATCGCCGAGCTGGAGCCGTTCGACCGCGAGCTGTTCGGCGGCATCGTCGGCTGGTGCGACAGCGAAGGCAACGGCGAGTGGGTGGTAACCATCCGCTGCGCGCGTCTGCATAAAAACACCGTTCGCCTGTTTGCCGGTGCGGGCATTGTCCCCGCCTCCTCGCCGGTGGGCGAGTGGCGCGAAACCGGCGTGAAGCTCTCCACCATGCTCAACGTGTTTGGCCTGCACTAAGGAACACTCATGACCATTCCCTTTACCCGCTGGCCTGAGGAATTCGCACGGCGCTACCGCGAAAAAGGCTACTGGCTGGATCTGCCGCTGACCCACATCCTGACGGACCATGCGGACAGCGATGCCGTGGCGATTATCGACGGCGATCGGCGCATCACCTACCGCGCGTTTCATCAGGCGGTGAACAATCTGGCGTCCGCCCTTCAGGCGCAGGGGCTGCACCGCGGCGAGACCGCGCTGGTGCAGCTCGGCAACGTGGCCGAGTTCTACATCACCTTCTTCGCGCTGCTGCAGATCGGCGTCGTGCCGGTGAACGCGCTCTTTAGCCATCAGCGCAGCGAGCTGAACGCCTACGCCGTGCAGATCAAACCCGCCGTGCTGATCGCCGATCGCGACCATGCCCTGTTCGCGGGCGATGATTTTCTTAATACCTTCGTGGATGAACACCGCTCGGTTCGCGCCGTGCTGCTGCGCGGCGATAAGGGCGCACATGCTCTGGAAGCGGCGACTGTGCGTCCGGCGGACAACTTCATTCCGAACCCGACGCCCGCCGACGAAGTAGCGTTTTTCCAGCTCTCCGGCGGCAGCACCGGCACGCCGAAGCTGATCCCGCGCACGCACAACGATTACGACTACAGCATCCGCCGCAGCAACGAGATCTGCGGTATCACCGCCGAAACGCGTTACCTGAACGCGCTCCCTGCGGCGCATAACTATGCCATGAGCTCGCCGGGATCGCTGGGCGTCTTCACGGCAGGCGGTTGCGTGGTGCTGGCGAACGATCCGAGCGCCACGCTCTGCTTCCCGCTGATTGAACAGCATCAGATTAACGTCACCTCGCTGGTGCCGCCTGCTGTCAGCCTCTGGCTTCAGGCGATTGCCGACGGGGCGGGCAACGCGCAGCTTAAATCACTGAAGCTGCTGCAGGTGGGCGGCGCGCGTCTGTCCGCCACGCTTGCGGCGCGTATTCCGGCGGAAATCGGCTGCCAGCTTCAGCAGGTGTTCGGCATGGCGGAAGGCCTGGTGAACTACACCGCGCTCGACGACGCGCCGGAGCGCATCATCAACACTCAGGGCCGTCCGATGTGCCCGGACGACGAAGTGTGGGTGGCGGACGAGGACGGCAACCCGCTGCCGCGCGGTGAGGTCGGGCGTTTGATGACGCGCGGACCGTATACCTTCCGCGGTTATTTCAACAGCCCGGAACACAACGCCAGCGCCTTCGACGCAGACGGCTTTTACTGCTCCGGCGATCTGATCGCCATTGACGAGCAGGGCTACATCACCGTACAGGGGCGTGAGAAGGATCAGATCAACCGCGGCGGCGAGAAGATCGCCGCCGAAGAGATCGAAAACCTGCTGCTGCGCCACGAAGCGGTGATCCACGCCGCGCTGGTGAGCATGGAGGACAGCCTGCTGGGCGAAAAAAGCTGTGCGTATCTGGTGGTGAAACAGCCCCTGCGCGCGGTCGAGGTGCGTCGCTTCCTGCGCGAGCAGGGCGTTGCCGAATTTAAGCTGCCGGACCGCGTGGAGAGCGTGGATGCGCTTCCGTTAACGCCGGTCGGCAAAGTCGATAAGAAACAGCTGCGCCTGTGGCTTGCTGAACGGGCACAGGGCTGAGGAACAGAGTATGGCCATTCCAAAATTAACCGCTTACGCGCTGCCGACTGCCGCAGAGCTGCCGACCAACAAGGTGAACTGGAGCTTTGAGCCGGAACGCGCCGCGCTGCTAATCCACGATATGCAGGAGTATTTCCTGAACTTCTGGGGCGAAAACAGCGCGATGATGCAGCAGGTGGTGGCGAACATCGCCAGACTGCGCGCCTGGTGCAAAGCGCACAACATTCCGGTGTACTACACCGCCCAGCCGAAAGAGCAGAGCGACGAAGATCGCGCCCTGCTGAACGACATGTGGGGGCCGGGCCTGACCCGCTCACCGGAGCAGCAGCGCATCGTCGCTGAGCTGACCCCGGACGAAGCGGACACGGTGCTGGTGAAGTGGCGCTACAGCGCGTTCCACCGCTCGCCGCTGGAGCAGATGCTAAAAGAGACGGGCCGCAACCAGCTGCTGATTACCGGCGTTTACGCCCATATCGGCTGTATGACCACCGCCACCGATGCCTTTATGCGCGACATCAAGCCGTTCTTCATTGCCGACGCGCTGGCGGATTTCACCCGCGACGAGCACCTGATGTCGCTCAACTACGTGGCAGGACGCTCGGGCCGCGTGGTGATGACCGACGAACTACTGCCGTCCGTTCCGGCCTCGAAAGCCGCGCTACGCGAGCTGATCCTGCCTTTACTGGACGAGTCCGACGAGCCGATGGATGACGAAAACCTGATCGACTACGGTCTGGACTCGGTGCGCATGATGGCGCTGGCCGCCCGCTGGCGCAAAGTGCACGGCGATATCGATTTCGTGATGCTGGCAAAAAATCCAACAATCGACGCCTGGTGGGCGCTGCTCTCCCGCGAGGTGAAGTAATGCGTTTTGATTTTACCGGCAAAACCGTCTGGGTAACGGGCGCGGGGAAGGGGATTGGCTACGCGACGGCGCTGGCGTTTGCTGAGGCGGGCGCAGAGGTGACCGGGTTCGACCAGGCCTTCCCGCAGGGCGATTACCCCTTCGCCACCGAGACGCTGGACGTGGCGGATTTTGCTCAGGTCAGCGATACGTGTGGCCGTTTGCTTAATACCCTCGAACGTCTGGACGTGCTGGTCAACGCGGCGGGCATTCTGCGTATGGGGGCGACGGACCAGCTCTCGCAGGAGGACTGGCAGCAGACCTTTGCGGTCAACGTTGGCGGCGCGTTCAACCTGTTCCAGCAGACGATGGGCCAGTTCCGCCGTCAGCAGGGCGGGGCGATTGTCACTGTGGCATCCGACGCGGCACACGCGCCGCGCATCGGCATGAGCGCCTACGGTGCCTCGAAAGCGGCGCTGAAAAGCCTGGCCCTGACCGTCGGGCTGGAGCTGGCGGGCAGCGGCGTGCGCTGTAACCTGGTGTCGCCGGGCTCAACGGACACCGACATGCAGCGCACCCTGTGGAAAAGCGACGATGCGGAGCAGCAGCGTATTCGTGGCTTTGGCGAGCAGTTCAAGCTCGGTATTCCGCTGGGCAAGATTGCCCGTCCGCAGGAGATTGCCAGCACGGTGCTGTTCCTGGCATCCGATGCCGCCAGCCATATCACCCTGCAGGATATTGTGGTGGACGGCGGCTCCACGCTGGGGGCCTGATGATCTGGAAACGTCATTTATCGCCTGAAGAACTGAACGCCACCAGCGTGAACACCCTTGTGGCACATCTGGGCATCGTTTATACCCGCCTCGGGGACGACACGCTGGAAGCGGAGATGCCGGTGGATGCGCGCACCCATCAGCCGTTTGGCCTGCTGCACGGCGGGGCGTCGGCGGCGCTGGCGGAAACGCTGGGCTCAATGGCCGGTTTTCTGATGACCCGCGACGGGCAGAGCGTGGTGGGCACGGAGCTGAACGCCACGCACCATCGCGCCGTCTCTCACGGTAAGGTGCGCGGGGTGTGCCAGCCGCTGCATCTGGGGCGTTCGAGTCAGAGCTGGGAGATCGTGGTATTCGACGAACAGGGGCGGCGGTGCTGCACCTGTCGGTTGAGTACGATGGTGCTGGGGTAGGCCATTCGGCTGAAAGTGATCGGCTTAACACTGTGGTGTAAATCTCTGGTTTGACCACGCATTATTGCGTTTCAAAGTTGTTAAATTTTATCCGTTGTTCTAGAAACAAAATGTAACATCTCACTGTTTCACAACAACGGATAACAGCTATGAACAACTCAGGGAAATACCTTACATGGGCGGTGCTCTCCGTTGTGGGAGCCTTTGCCCTGGGCTATATCGCCCTCAACCGGGGGGAACAGATCAATGCGCTCTGGATCGTCGTCGCCTCCGTCTGCATTTATCTGATCGCGTACCGTTTTTATGGCCGCTATATCGCCAATACCGTGCTGGCGGTTGACGGCACGCGCATGACGCCTGCCGTGCGCCACAATGACGGTCTGGACTATGTGCCGACCGACAAAAAAGTGCTGTTCGGTCACCATTTTGCGGCGATTGCCGGGGCGGGTCCGCTGGTGGGGCCGGTGCTGGCGGCGCAGATGGGCTACCTGCCGGGGATGATCTGGATCCTCGCGGGCGTGGTGCTGGCGGGGGCGGTGCAGGACTTTATGGTGCTGTTCGTCTCCACCCGCCGCGACGGCCGTTCGCTGGGCGAGCTGGTGAAAGAGGAGATGGGGGCAACCGCCGGGGTGATTGCCCTCGTGGCGACCTTTATGATCATGGTGATCATCCTCGCGGTGCTGGCGATGATCGTTGTGAAAGCGCTGACCCACAGCCCGTGGGGGACCTACACGGTTGCCTTCACCATTCCGCTGGCGCTGTTTATGGGGATCTACATACGCTACCTGCGCCCGGGCCGCATCGGTGAAGTGTCGGTGATTGGCCTGGTGTTCCTGGTGTTTGCGATTATCTCCGGCGGCTGGGTGGCGGAAAGCCCGACCTGGGCGCCGTTCTTCGACTTTACCGGCGTACAGCTGACCTGGATGCTGGTGGGCTACGGGTTTGTGGCGGCGGTGCTGCCGGTGTGGCTGCTGCTGGCCCCGCGTGACTACCTCTCTACCTTCCTGAAAATCGGCACCATCGTCGGGCTGGCGATTGGCATTCTGATTATGCGTCCGACCCTGACCATGCCGGCGCTGACCAAATTTATCGACGGTACCGGTCCGGTCTGGACCGGCAACCTGTTCCCGTTCCTGTTTATCACCATCGCCTGCGGCGCGGTGTCGGGCTTCCACGCGCTGATTGCCTCCGGGACCACGCCGAAGATGCTGGCGAATGAAAATCAGGCCTGCCTGATTGGCTACGGCGGCATGCTGATGGAGTCCTTTGTGGCGATTATGGCGCTGGTTTCCGCCTGCATTATTGACCCGGGCGTGTACTTCGCGATGAACAGCCCGATGGCGGTGCTGGCCCCGGCCGGAACCGCTGACGTGGTGGCCTCTGCCGCGCAGGTGGTGAGTGGCTGGGGCTTTGCGATTACTCCGGAAACGTTGACGCACATTGCTGATGAGGTGGGCGAACAGTCGATCATCTCCCGTGCGGGCGGAGCGCCTACGCTTGCGGTGGGCATGGCCTACATCCTCCACGGCGCGCTGGGCGGGCTGATGGACGTATCGTTCTGGTATCACTTCGCCATACTTTTTGAGGCGCTGTTTATCCTGACGGCGGTGGATGCGGGAACCCGTGCGGCGCGCTTTATGCTGCAGGACCTGCTGGGGGTGATCTCCCCGAACCTGAAGCGTACCGACTCGCTCCCGGCTAACCTGCTGGCGACAGCGCTGTGTGTGCTGGCGTGGGGCTACTTCCTGCACCAGGGCGTGGTGGATCCGCTGGGCGGGATTAACACCCTGTGGCCGCTGTTCGGTATCGCCAACCAGATGCTGGCAGGCATGGCGCTGATGCTCTGCGCGGTGGTGCTGTTCAAGATGAAGCGCCAGCGTTACGCCTGGGTGGCGCTGGTGCCCACCGCGTGGCTGCTGATTTGTACCCTGACGGCGGGCTGGCAGAAAGCCTTCAGCCCGGACAACAAGGTGGGCTTCCTGGCGATCGCCAACAAGTTCCAGGCGATGATCGACAGCGGTAAGATCCCGGCGCAGTACACTGAGTCCCAGTTGTCGCAACTGGTGTTTAACAACCGTCTGGATGCCGGGCTGACCATCTTCTTTATGGTGGTGGTCGTGGTGCTGGCGTTGTATTCTCTCAAGACCGCGCTGGCGGCTTTGAAAAACGATAAGCCAACAGCGAAAGAGACGCCGTACGAGCCAATGCCTGAAAACCTGGAAGAGATTGTCACCCAGGCGAAAGGGGCGCATTAATTTAACCAAATATACCCCTCACCCTAACCCTCTCCCCAAAGGGGAGAGGGGACTTTTAATACCCTCTCCCCTTTGGGGAGAGGGCCGGGGTGAGGGGAACATGCGAGAAACGACCTATGTTCGACACCCTTTCCAAAGCAGGTAAGTACCTGGGCCAGGCCGCCAAAATGATGATTGGTGTGCCGGATTACGACAACTACGTCGAGCATATGCGCGTCAACCATCCGGACCAGACGCCCATGACCTACGAAGAATTTTTCCGCGACCGTCAGGATGCCCGCTACGGCGGCAAGGGCGGGGCGAAGTGCTGTTAACCCTCTTTAGGTAAATAGAGGCTGATTTGCTCCTGTTTACAGCCGTAGATGGCCGCCAGCTTTTCACGGGTGCGCTTTTGCGGTCTGGAGTCCAGCGCTTCCAGCTGTGACACGGCAGACTGGCTGATGCCGAGTTTCTCAGCCACCTCCTGCTGGGACATGCCGCGCAGGATACGCCACGCGGCCTGCAGGCTGACGTTCTGCCAGGTCATGATGCTGCACACTTCTCCGGGCAATTCCACGTCATCATAGCAATCGTGTTCGACTTCAATATCCTCCAAATCGTCGTCGGTTTCGTCGTCAATCTCTGCCATCTGTAAGCACATACGAAAGTATTCGTCATAGGGCATGACCACGAACTGTGTTTTCCCATTATTGTCCTTAATCAGCTGAACAGCCATAGGGAGCTCTTTCCTCATGCAGGTAAGTGGTTGATGTTCTACGTTTAACGTCCACAACATAACAATCGTTATCCGGATCGTCCCGCAGCGTAATAAGGATGCGGTAATCGCCTACGCGTAACCGGTAATGATTTTCTAAAACCGATATTTTTATGATATCGGGGCGGGGAGCCGAGCGGTCATCCAGTTCAGCCAGTTTTGTTTCAATGCGTTGTCGAAAGCGACTATCAATTCGGGACAACGACTTCTTTGCTACCTTTGACCACACAATCTTCATCCGTACCTCCACTGTATGCCCACACAAAACATAAGGAAATAATAAGACTATTAGATAAATTCTGAATTTCTAATGGCCTACTGTAGAGCGGAGAAAAAACGGGAGAAAGCGGCAAAACGCGAACCGTCGAGAGCGCTCGGGAAGGCCTCTGCCGGGCGACAGAGGCTTGCAGAAAATATGCGATCAGGCGTTCAAACCGCCGTCTACGTCCAGACCGGTACCGGAGATCTGACTAGCAGCCGGGCTGGCAAGGAAGGTGACCGCCGCCGCGACGTCTTCCGGCTGGCCGTAATGGCCCAGGGCAATAAGCTGACGCTGAGCGTCAGCCTGTTCGCCGTCTTCCGGGTTCATATCGCTGTTGGTCGGGCCGGGGTGCACCAGGTTAACGGTAATGCCGCGCGGCCCTAAATCACGGGCCAGTCCGCGGGTGAGGGAGTTAAGGGCAGATTTGGTCATCGAGTAAACGGCAATGCCCGGCTGCGCCACGCGGTTTGCCAGACAGCTGCCGATGTTGATGATGCGCCCGCCGTCGGACATATGCACCAGCGCTTCCTGAATGGCGATCACCACGCCGCGGATGTTGACGTTGATAAGGGCGTCAATGTCCGCCAGCGTCATGGACTCCAGCGGGCCGCCGCGCGCGATCCCGGCGTTGTTGACCAGAATGTCCAGCCCGCCAAGGGAACGCGCCGCATGGGTGACGGCATCCTGAATCGCCTGCGCGCTGGCGCTGTCCGCCTGCACGGCTTCGCTGTGCCGTCCCAGCGCCTTAATCTCATCGGCGACCGCCTGGGCTTTATCGGCCGATTTTTCATACGTAATAATCACATCCGCACCGGCGCGCGCCAGCGAGAGTGCAATTGCCCGGCCCAGCCCGCGGCTGGCGCCGGTAACCAGCGCCTTTTTACCTGTTAAATCGATCTGCATGATGACCTCGTTACGAGAGTGGTAAGAATCATCATTAGGTATAGCCCGTCGGCGCGATTAACGGCTGAAGGATTCCACTTTCTCAAACGCGGCGCGCAGAACGTCAGGCGTTAGCGCAACCGGCAGATAGTGAATCGACTCCACCGGACGCAGGGTGTGGGCAATGACCTTATCCAGCGCTTCCCGGTTATTAATGTCGACCTCCAGCTCGTGAAGCGTGGTCGGCAGGTTAAAGCGCTTGTACGCCGCCATCAGCTGCGCCAACACGTCGTCCTGGCCGAGCAGGGCGCTCTGCACCAGAATGCCGTAGGCCACCTTGGTGCCGTGCAGGTATTTTTCCGTCTGCGGCAGCACGGTTAATCCGTTGTGTACCGCATGCGCTGCCGCCACGCGGGTGTAGCGTTCGCCCAGGCCGCCGACCATCCCGCCGCCTGCGATAATTGCATCCACCACGTCCCGGAACGCCTGCGTCTGTTCGCCGCGCTGCTGGTCGGCCAGCGCTTGCTCACTGTGTTCCAGCAGTACGTCGCGGATCGCCAACGCACCGTTGATGCCCAGCCGCACGGTCAGCGGCAGATTTTCAGGCTGCGGGGCAAGCACTACCGCCTCATACCACTTCGCCAGCGTATCGCCGATGCCCGCCAGTAGATATTCCTCCGGGGCGTTAAGGACGATCTGCGGCTCCACCAGCACCAGGAAGTTGGCGTCGTCGAAGATCTCAAAATGCAGCGCCTGACCGGCATCGTTGTACCAGACGGAGAGCGGGGTCCACGCCGCGCAGGTGGCGGCAATGGTAGGGATGCCCACAAACGGCACCCCTAAGCGGCGCGCCACGGCCTTGACGGTATCCAGTACCGCGCCGCCGCCGATGCCAATCACCACGCTGGCGTCGCTGCCGGACTCGTTCACCAGATGGGTGACGTCGCGCTCGCTGCAGTGGCCTTTAAACAGCAGGTGTTTCGCCCCCGGCGCGTTAAAGCTCTCCGGCAGGAACGGGCGCGCACCTTCGATAGCGCGCTCGCCGTAGATCCATACCGCGCGGGAAAGCTGTTCCGGGGTAAAGAAGTTATCCAGCTGCGCAAGGCTTCCGGGATGAGAGAAGTAGTTCGCCGGGCCGGGCACGACGCGGATATCGGTGTTGCTCATGGTGTTGTCCTTTTTAGCAAGCGCTAACCCGATGTTATGTCTGGACATCCGGATGGCTAATAATATTTCGCTTTAAGTTATGCCTTTTCCGTCGTTGTCAGTCAACCGGAGCTGTGAAAAATTCGATAAATCAGAAGAGTAATGAAGGATTTACGCGGATGGTTTCCAGTCGCCTTGAAATGCGCGGTATCAGCCTGGCCTTTTCCGGTTTTCAGGCGCTGTCGTGCGTGAATTTCACCTTAACCGGCGGGTCGGTACATGCGCTGACCGGTGCCAACGGCGCGGGGAAATCGACCCTGATGGCGGTGCTGTGCGGCACGCACGACCACTATGAGGGCGAGATCAGCATCAACAATCAGCCGGTGAGCATCCGTGAACCGCTTGATGCCAAACGGCTGGGGATCCACCTCGTACAGCAGGAGGTGGATGTGGCGCTGATCCCGGGGTTAAGCATCGCTGAAAACATTATGCTCGACCAACTGGCGCTGCCGGGGCATCGTTTCAACTGGCGCGGCGTCAGCCAGCAGGCGAGGCAGGCGCTGGCGCAGCTTGACGTTACGCTGGACGTGCGCCGTTCCATCGACAGCTGTTCGCTGGCCGAAAAGCAGCAGATTTTGCTGGCGCGCGCCTTGTCTCATCACTGCCGTTTTTTGATTCTTGATGAACCCACCGCGCCGCTGGACGCGCACGAGAGCGAGCGTCTGTTTACGGTGGTGAGACGTTTAAAGCAGCAGGGCATCGGCGTGGTGTTTATCTCCCACCGCATTCACGAGCTGAAGGCCATCTGCGACACCTTAACGGTGCTGCGCGACGGCAGGCTGATCGAATCCGGCCCGATGGCCGATCTTAGCGGCGAAGCGATCGTCGAGAAGATGCTCGGCCACGTGCTGAGCGATATCTATCCGCCCGCGCGGCCCCCGCACGGCGAAGAGACGCTGCTGCGCGTTGAGGGGCTGCACGACGACGCGCTGCTGAAAGATATCTCCCTGCACCTGCGCAAAGGCGAAATCCTCGGGATTGCCGGGCTGGCGGGGGCGGGGAAAACCGAACTTTGCAAGGCGCTGTTTGGCGCCACCAAAAGCCGCGTGGCGCGCGGTGAGCTGAATCATCAGTCCTGGACGCCGCGGGACCCGGCGGATTCGGTGATGCGCGGGCTGGCGCTGGTGCCGGAGGAGCGGCGCAAAGAGGGCATTTTTATCGACGAGCCGGTGAGCATGAACCTTGCCGTGTGCGCCGATAACAGCTTTTCGCGCTGGGGCCTGTTCGGCCATCGTCAGGCGTGGCGCTGGGCGGAAGAGGTGATTGCCCGCGTCGGCGTGCGCGCGCGTGGGCCGGGGCAGGTGCTGCGCCGCTTATCCGGCGGCAACCAGCAGAAGGTCGCCATCGGCAAGTGGCTGCGCAATGACGCCAGCGTGCTGATATTCGACGAGCCGACCAAGGGCGTGGACGTGAAGGCCAAAACCGACCTGTTCCAGCTGATTGACGGCCTGGCGCGCGAGGGCAAAGGGGTGATTTACGCCTCGGGCGAATTTGCTGAACTGGTGGGATTGTGCGACCGCATCTGCGTGCTGTGGGACGGGCGTATCGTGGCGGAAATCGCCGGGGCGGAGGCCCGCGAAGAGACACTACTTTATTATTCAACCGGAGGAACGGCGTCGTGAGCAAGGCCCTTTCAGTAACGGCGGCAGCGTCTGGCCGTCAGCAACTTTTTGATTTTCTCTACAGGTGGGGCATGCTGTTAACCGTCGTCGCGCTGGTGGCCGTCTTTGGCCTGGCGTCGGACAGCTTCCTCGATCCGAACAACATCATCAACATTCTGCGCTCGATTGCCATCGTGACGGTGATTGCCGTTGGCGTGTCAATTTCGTTGACCGTTGGCGGGTTCGATCTCTCCGTGGGCTCCACCGCGTCGCTGGCGAACGCGCTGGTGATTTCCCTTTTCGTCTGGCACGGCTTTGGTACCACCGAGTCGATTCTGATCACTCTCGCGCTCTGCACGCTGGTGGGGCTGTTTAACGCCTTTCTGATCGTCATCCTGCGTATTCCGGACATGCTCGCGACGCTTGCCAGCCTGTTCGTCATTCAGGGCGTGGCGATGACCTACAGCTACGGCGGGTCGATTACCGAGAACATGGTGCTGCCGAGCGGCGATATGGCGGAAGGGACCATTCCGGCGGCGTTTAGCCTGCTGGGGCAGGTGCCGACCATTGTGATCGTCATGCTGGTGGTGACCGTGCTGGCGCAGCTTGGCCTTTCGTTGACCACTCACGGACGCCGGATGTACGCCATCGGCGGCAACCCGGAAGCGGCGCGCCTCTCGGGCATTCGCACCACGCGCTACAAGGTGGCGGCCTACGTGATTGCCTCGCTGCTGGCGGGGCTGGGCGGCATTCTGCTGGCCTCCCGCATTGGATCGTCGCAGGTGAATGCGGGCGGCGGATACCTGATGGATGCGGTGGCGGCGGCGTGGATTGGCTTCTCGCTGGCAGGCTCCGGCAAGCCGAACGCGCTGGGAACCCTGGTCGGGGCGGTCATTCTCGGCGTGCTGTCGAACGGGCTGGTGATGCTCTCAGTGCCGTATTATGCCATGGACATTATAAAAGGGCTGGTGCTCGCGGTGGCACTGGCGATTACCTACATACAAAAACGCTGACAACACAACGGGATAAAAAATGAAAAAGATTGCACTCTCTTTGGTGGCACTTGGATTGCTCACTGCTCTGCCGGGCTTCGCGGCCACGCCCGCGCCGCTTCCGGCGGCCATTGCCAACCATGACGGCCCCATTCGCATCGCGGTGATCCGCAACCTGGGCTCGGATGACAACACCACGCAGTTTGTTGCCGGGGCGATTCAGGAAGGGAAAAAGCTCGGCTTTAAGGTCAGCACCTTTTTAAGCAACGGCGATGACGCCAAATTCCAGGACTTCGTTAACCAGGCGATCAGCCAGAAATATGACGGGATTATTCTCTCTCAGGGGCGCGATCCGTACTCCACCGCGCTGGTGAAGAAAGCGGTGGATGCCGGTATCAAAGTTGCCGTCTTTGATACCGCCGTTAACGGCGAGATCCCGGGCGTGACCGTCACCCAGCAGGACGACGCCTCCCTGACGAACCTCTCTTTCGGCCAGCTGGCGAAAGATTTCAACGGCAAGGCGAATATCGTCAAGCTGTGGGTCGCGGGCTTCCCGCCGATGGAGCGCCGTCAGGCAGCCTATAAAGCGCTGCAAAAGCAGTACCCGGATATTAAAGAGCTGGAGTCCATCGGCGCCGTCTCCTCTGATGTGCAGGGCGATACCGCCAACAAGGTGGGTGCGATCCTGGCGAAATACCCGAAGGGTAAAATCGACGCCATCTGGGGCACCTGGGACGCTTTTAGCCAGGGCGCGTATAAGGCGCTGAAAGAAAATGGACGCACCGAGATCAAGCTCTACAGCATCGACATCTCCAACCAGGATCTGCAGCTGATGCGCGAACCGGGCAGCCCGTGGGCAGTGAGCGTGGCGGTGGATCCGAAGCTGATTGGCGCGACTAACGTGCGCCTGATCGCCAATAAGATTGCAGGAGAAGCGACGCCAGCAACTTACGATTTCAAAGCGGCGGCCATTCCGCAGGCGCTGCTGACCGCCCAGCCAGGGGCGGTGAACGTGGCGTCTCTGGGGAAAATCATACCGGGCTGGGGCCAGACGGAAGATTTCATCGCGCCGTGGTTTGCGACGCTGGAAGCGAAAAATAAATGAGCATGCTTCCTACGCCAGAATACAGCCGCAATATGCGGCTGATTGGCCATAGCGACCAGGGCGGCCGCCCGGACGGCGTGCAGCTGATGGTGCATCGCGGCTTCGCCTATATCGGCCATATGGTGTCGCAGGGCTTTTCGATTGTTGACGTGCGCGACCCGAAAAACCCGAAAGCGGCGGGCTATGTGCCCGCGCCGCCCGGCACCTGGAACGTGCACCTGCAGGCGCATGACGACCTGCTGCTGGTGATTAACGCCCGGGATCTGTTTGCCGATGCCCGCTTTGCCGACGAGAAGGTCTACTACACCCGCCAGGTGGGGGAGACCGTCAGCGACGTGCAGGACAAAGGCTGGAGCGCCGGGCTTCGAGTGTTTGATATCTCCACACCCGACAGGCCGCACGAAATCGGCTTTCTGTCGCTGAGCGGCATCGGCATTCACCGCATCTGGTACGTTGGCGGGCGCTGGGCCTACGTGTCGGCGCTGATCGACGGCTTTACCGACTACATCTTCCTGACCATCGACCTGGCGGACCCGCGAAAGCCCGAGGTGGCGGGGCGCTGGTGGCTGCCGGGGATGAACCAGTCCGCAGGCGAACAGCCGAACTGGCCTGAAGGGAAACGCTACGCACTGCACCACGCGATTATCGCGGGGGATACCGCCTACGGCAGCTGGCGCGACGGCGGCCTGGCGCTGCTGGACGTGAAGGACCGCACCCGGCCGAAGTTGATTAGCCACCGCAACTGGAGCCCGCCGTTTGGCGGGGGAACTCACACCGCGCTGCCGCTGCCGGACCGCGATCTGCTGGTAGTACTGGACGAAGCGGTGCTGGATAACCAGCAGGACGGCGAGAAGCTCATCTGGCTGTTTGATATCCGAGAGCCGTCGAACCCGGTAAGCATCTCGACCTTCCCGCAGCCGGATGAAACCGACTACGTGGCGAAAGGGGCGCACTTTGGCCCGCACAATCTGCACGAGAACCGGCCGGGGAGCTTTGTCAGCTCGACGCTGATTTTTGCGACGTATCAGAACGCGGGCGTGCGCGCATATGACATTTCCAACCCGTATCGCCCGGTGGAAACCGGGGCGCTGGTGCCCGCCGCGCCGGAGAGAATGATGGACACGCGGCCGAATCGCCCGCAGGTGATCCAGTCGTGCGACGTGTTTGTGGACGCGCAGGGAATTATCTACAGCACGGATTATAACGGCGGGCTGTCGGTGATTGAGTATCTGGGGTGAGTGCGGTTGTTGCCCCTCACCCTGACCCTCTCCCACAGGGAGAGGGAATTAGCAGAAGGAATACAATTCAATACCTGCATTTTCAATGGGTTACGAGGAAATCGAACGAAAGATAAACGTTAATGATCTGGTTTCGAAATATATTCCGGGTTTCAGCGACTCACCTAGCGATGCAATTAAAGGTAAAAATGCCCTTCGCATAACTGATATTCTTCATCATACTGCCGGGTTTCCTGCTGACCCACAATATCCTAATCAAAAAGTAGCCGGGGATTTATTTTCTCAGGATAAAGCCACTACGCTGGAAATGATTAAGAAAAAATAAAGATATAAATAAAAAAAGGGACTCGTTAAAGTCCCTTTTTTTATCAAATGAATGCTTCAGAACACATTGCGATAGCCATTGCTGATATAGAAATAACCCAAAGTGCCGCTTCGATTTTGAACCCAAAAGTTAGCTCTCTAGGTAAATGGCGTATAAAATTATATGCTTCAATACTCATATCATGATTAGTTACCCGGTTGTAGGGAAATATCAGGCTTCCCATTATAAATCCAATTTTTGCATGATAAGCACTCGGTGTACCTATTAAACTGGCATTTTTAGACATTCTTGCTGTTAGCGGTAATTGACCAAATTGCTGTTCATATAATTTAACTATTTCAGTATAATTATCTTTGTTGATTACATATGAAATAAATAACAAAAATAAAAAACTCAATAGAAAAACCACTATTGAAGGTATATCTA
>NZ_JAWNCA010000049.1:0-20741 GCF_034106185.1 Enterobacter sp. 296B2
ACAAGAAGGGAAAGGGCCTTCCCGAGGGTGGTAAAGGAAAGGCCCTGGAGATACCCCACAGCCCCGAAAAAAAGCCAGTCAGTTGCTTAACTGACTGGCATTACAACCAGGTTGCCGTTTTAGGGTTTGCTCCCTCTCCCGTGGGAGAGGGCTGGGGTGAGAGCATCAGGCCGCACTGGCAGCCGGGTAAGGCGTAGCCGCCACCCGGCACCACGAACCTCAAAGCTTATCCAGCAGCTTCTTCACATCCTTGCCATTCTGGGAATCTTTATTACGATCCGCCCAGCTGTTAAGCCGACGCTTCGCTTCATCCTGCAGATGCTTACGCAGGATCTGATCCACCTGAAGGCTGTAGTTCAGCGCCTGCCATTTGCCGTATACGCTAAGCGGAACCGGTGTCTCTTTAAGGAAATCAATCAGCTTGCTTTCGCCCTGCCAGCCGGAAAGTACCCGGACGTTAAAGCGCGTGTCCGCCGTCTCTTTGACCAGATCCAGCGAGCCTTCTCCGGTTAACGACAACATGGACGAGGTTCCCTGCATCCCGGCAAGGGTCAGTATCCCGTTATCCAGCGTCAGATCCGTGGTGAAACTGTCGAGGCGCGTTGCGCTGTCGTAGTTTTCCTGCGCTTTAACATCGCTGCTGCGCTCCACCGCCTGCTGGACAAGCTGCTGGAAGTTGAGCCCCTCCATACGGGAATCTTTCAGGTCAACGTGCGCTTCACCCTGCCACTCCCGGCGGAAGGCGTTGGCATCAATTTTGGTGCCTGAGAAATCCCCCGCCAGCGTTAACTGCCCCGTCAGGGATATCGGATAGTTAAAGGCTTTGAGGATGCTGCCAATCTCAACGTTGTCGAGACGCGGCTGGAATTCAGCGCTGGCAACGTCCTTACGCACGTCCAGCGTTCCTGGCAGCGAAAGATGCCCTGCCCCCATTTTGCCGCTCAGTTCGGAGATCGCCAGCAACCCGTTGTGGTTGAACATCTTGCCGCTCACGTCGGTAAAATCAATGCCGCGCCAGCGCACGCTGTTGGCTTTCAGCGCAATATCGGCGGTGAAGCCGCGCAAAACGTTATAGTCAGGCTGTTCAAGGTTAGACGAGATAACCGGACGCGACACCGATGACTGGCTTTGCCCCGTCTGGGTCGCATCGCTGTCCGTTGCGCTTGCCGGCAGCGGTGGCAGGATGTTCTCCAGGTTGAGCTTGTCAAACTGCAGGTTCAGCACCCACTTCGGCTTTTCGTCAAGCGTGACGCTCGCCTGCCCCTTCAGGCTGCTGTCGTTGGCCTGCAGATTGAGGTTATCCAGCGCCAGCTGTTTTTGTTCTTCGCGCCATACGGCCTGCAGCGTCCCCTGTCCGGCGATCCCCTGGGTAGGGAGATCCGCCCCCGTCAGCTGCCAGTTAAGCTGCTGGATGTCAGCCGTGAGCTGATGCGGGTAGTCCGACGCATTCACATTTGCATTCAACGAGAGGGTCAGATCCCGCTGGTCGCGATTCACCCGTCCGCTAAATTCCAGCGACGCAAGATGGTGTTCATCCTGCTCCATCTGCAGGTTGATGTTGCGAACGGTGACCTGCTCCTGATCCTCATGCTGGAACACCAGCACGCTATCGGCAACTTTCAGTTTGCCTATATCAAACGACCAGCCCGTATCGGACGGTTCATCCGGTAAGGTATTCTCGCGCGGCGCGACCGGCGCATTCGCGTCGCGCACGGCTTCGGTTTGCGGGGTAAGCTGAATGACCGCGCCCTTCAGCATCACCTGGTTAACCTGCAGCTGATGGGAAATAAGCGGGATCAGCGCCACGTCAAGACGCATGTTGTCCGCAGAGACCAGCGGCTGTGCGGCGCCCGGTGCGGTTAACGACATGCGGCCAGAGAGAATGCTGAGCTGTGGCCAGACGTGCCAGCGCAGCGGCCCGTCAAGCTTCAGTTGGTAACCACTGCGTGCCTCGACCTGCCGCACCATATAAGCGCGGAAATCATTCGGGTTAACCAGCAGAACCAACGCCGAAAGGCCAGCAACCAGCACCACCAGCAAAATCATCAGCGTTGTCAGAACTCTTCTCATGGCATCCTCAGTGGACTAACGATCAGTCTTTATCAATACGGCTGGCAACCGCACCCTGCTGGTCGCGGTATTTTGCGTCCTGGCGGCGGTTGTAAGGCCTGTCTGCCGGGCCGGTCAGCGGTTCAAAGCTTAACGCACCAATCATCATTCCGGGGCGCAGCGCCAGCGGCAGTTTGCCGGCGTTGAAGAACTCCAGCACGATACGGCCGGACCAGCCTGGGTCGATACGGTGCGCGGTGACGTGAACCATTAGCCCCAGGCGGGCCAGAGAAGAACGGCCATCAAGCCAGCCGACGAGATCCGCAGGCAGGGTCACGGATTCATACGTCACCGCCAGCGCCAGTTCGCCTGGATGCAGATAAAAAGCTTCGCCTTCGTCAATGACGATTTCATCACTCATAACGCGATCGAGCGCGGCGCTGACTTCATCCTTCGGCCCGCTGAGGTCGATGAACGGCGCAGTGTGGCCACTAAATGTGCGGAATTTATTCCCCAACCGTACATCAACGGTCACCCCATTGATACGCTCCACCGGGGGACGCGGGGTAATAGACAAACGGCCTTCATCCAGCCAGGCTTCAATATCGCGATCGCAAAGACGCATGGCACTTTCTCCTTTCATGCATCGTACCCTGAGGCCTTAAACACTCAGGGTAAAACCAGGTTATCTCTGAACGGTACACAATTCGCGCGGCTTATTCAAAAAACTGACTGATTTTCGCTTTTAAGATATCAATCGCAATGCGGTTTTTGCCCCCGCGAGGGACGATGATATCGGCGTATTGTTTGGATGGTTCAATAAACTGCAGGAACATCGGACGGACCGTTTTCTGGTATTGCGCCATGACGGAGTCCATCGAACGGCCGCGCTCGTTAACGTCACGCTTGATGCGGCGCATCAGGCAGATGTCCAACGGGGTATCGACGAAGATGGAGAAGTTCATGGATTCGCGCAGGCGGGCGTCGGTCAGGAGCAGGATGCCTTCAAGGATAATAACCTTCTTTGGCTCGATGCGGATCGTTTCCTGGGTGCGGGTGTGTTCTACGTAACTGTAAACGGGCAGTTCAATAGCCTGGCCGCTCTTGAGGGCTTCTAAATGCTGGAACAGTAAACTGTGATCCATCGCATTCGGGTGGTCGTAGTTGGTTTTTACGCGCTCTTCCATCGACAGATGGGATTGATCTTTGTAATAGCTGTCTTCGGGAATGACGCCGATGTGCTCATCACCTACTTGTTCACGCAGTTCGCGATAAAGCGTACTGGCAATTAGACTTTTACCTGAAGCCGATGCGCCGGCGATGCCTATAATGACGCACTGATGAGACTTATCAGTCATAAATTTAGCGACCTGAATAACCTGGATGTTAAGGAAGGACGACGCCGGAGCGTCAAACGCGGCAATTATAGGGATTTCGCGGGCGTGATACCAGTCGAATGCGCAGGTTCTGCGAGACAGGCTGAAAAGTGGCGCATTGCTCCCTGAGAGAAATTTAAGTGGCCGTTTTTTCAGCGTTTAACAGGAATTTTTTAGCGAGTAACTATTTAATAACTCTATGATGTCAAATTATGAGCAGCCGCCATATGAATTGTAAATTGTTTGTACTAGCATAAACCAAATTATCAAATTCACTCGTGCGCACTTCTCTCCTGACGGCATGGCGTCTCTGGATAAAGCGGTAATGAATAAACAATACCAGCGGGTTTTGGTTACCACCCCACATCCTTTATTGCGACTTGTCTGTCTGGGCCTGGTCACCTTTATCTTTACCTTATTTTCGCTGGAGCTTACCCGCTTCGGTACCCTGCTGGCGCCGCTCTGGTTTCCCACCGCCATTATGATGGTGGCGTTTTACCGCCATGCAGGAAAAATGTGGCCCGGGATCGCCCTGGCCTGTTCGTTTGGCAATATTCTGGCCTCGTGGATGTTGTTCTCCTGGGCATCGATAAACCTCACCTACACCGCAATAAACGTTATCGAGGCCGTCATCGGCGCCGTATTACTGCGCAAGCTGCTTCCGTGGTATAACCCGCTGCAAAATTTAAACGACTGGATCCGCCTGGCCATTGGCAGCGCGCTGGTGCCGCCGCTGGTGGGCGGTATTCTGGTGACGTTTCTGGTCCCCGGCCCTGAGCCGCTGCGTAATTTCATCGTTTGGGTGTTGTCCGAATCCATCGGTGCGCTGGCGCTGGTGCCTCTTGGACTGCTGTTTAAATCCCATTACCTGCTCCGTCACCGTGACCCGCGATTACTGCTCGAAACGCTGGTTACCATGGCCGTGACGCTGGCCCTCAGTTGGGCTGCCATCACCTGGCTGCCGTGGCCCTTTACCTGCGTGATCGTATTGCTTATGTGGAGCGCCGTGCGCTTGCCGCGGATGGAAGCGTTCATGGTGTTTCTGGTTACCGTGATGGTCGTTTCACTGATGATTGCCCATAACCCTTCGGCGCTGACCACCCAACATGCCGGGCCGATGATGAACGCGCCGTGGCTGCCGTTCCTGATGCTGCTCCTTCCCGCTAACGTGATGACCATGGTGATGTATGCCTTCCGTGCCGAGCGCAAACACATCACCGAAAGCGAAGAGCGCTTTCGCAATGCGATGGAGTATTCCGCCATCGGTATGGCGTTAGTCAGCATAGAGGGCCAGTGGCTTCAGGCTAACAAGGCACTGTGCAACTTCCTCGGTTACAGTCAGACCGAGCTACAGTCGCTCACCTTCCAGCAGTTGACCTGGCCGGAAGATTTGCATACCGACCTGGAACAGCTGGAGCAACTGGTCAACGGCGAGATCAACACCTACACCCTCGAAAAGCGCTATTACACGCGCAACGGGGAAGTCGTCTGGGCGCTTCTGGCCGTCTCCGTCGTGCGCCATGCCGACGGCTCACCGCTCTATTTTATTGCCCAGATTGAAGACATTAACGACCTGAAGCAGACCGAGTGGGTCAACAAGCGTCTGATGGAGCGCATTACGCTGGCCAACGAAGCGGGCGGCATCGGCATCTGGGAGTGGGATCTGCAGCCTGACATCATCAGCTGGGATAAGCGGATGTTTGAGCTGTATGAAATTCCGCCGCACATCAAGCCCACCTGGCAACTCTGGCACGACAGAATGTTGCCAGAGGATCGCGCCCATGCGGAGCAGGTGCTGCGGGATTCTCTGGTCTCTCGTCTGCCGTTTAAGCTTGAATTCCGTATCCGCGTGAAGGAAGGCGTACGCCATATTCGCTCCCTGGCAAATCGGGTGCTGAATAAAGAGGGTGAAGTGGAACGTTTACTCGGCATCAACATGGACATGACCGAGGTGAAGGAGCTTAACGAAGCGCTGTTCCAGGAAAAAGAACGTCTGCACATCACGCTCGACTCCATCGGCGAAGCGGTGCTCTGCACCGATATCGACATGAACGTCACCTTTATGAACCCTGTCGCCGAGAAGATGAGTGGCTGGCTGCAGACCGAGGCCATCGGCCAGCCGATCCTGAAGGTGTTACACATCACCTTCGGAGAACGGGGACAGTTGATGGAGAACATTCACAGCGGCGATATTTCACGCTCCGATATCGACCAGGACGTGGTGCTGAACTGCCGCACAGGCGGATCGTTTGATATCCACTACAGCATTACGCCACTCAGCACCCTTGATGGGCACAGTATTGGCTCGGTTATCGTTATTCAGGACGTGACCGAGTCGCGCAAAATGCTGCGTCAGCTGAGCTACAGCGCGTCGCACGATGCCCTCACCCACCTGGCAAACCGGGTCAGCTTCGAAAACCATCTCAAACGACTTCTGCAAACCGTTCGTGAGACGCGTCAGCGTCATGCGCTGGTCTTCATCGATCTGGACCGCTTCAAAGCCGTCAATGATACCGCAGGCCATGCGGCGGGAGATGCCCTGCTGCGGGAACTTTCCTCCATGATGCTAACCCTGCTTCGCTCCAGCGACGTGCTGGCGCGCCTGGGCGGCGACGAGTTTGGGCTGCTGCTGCCGGACTGCAATATTGAGAGCGCGCGCTATATCACCGGTCGCCTGATCCATACCATCAATGACTATCACTTTATGTGGGAAGGCCGCCTGCACCGGATTGGGGCCAGCGCGGGTATTACGCTGATTGATGAACATAACCACCTGGCGTCAGAGGTGATGTCGCAGGCGGATATTGCCTGTTATGCCTCGAAGAACAGCGGTCGCGGCATCGTGACGGTATACGAACCGCAGCAGGAGCGGGATCTGAGCGCGCGCAGCATGATGTCGCTGGACGAACAGTGGCACATGATTAAAGACAATCACCTGATGATGATCGCCCGCAGCGTCGCCTCCCCGCGCATACCGGAAAGCTGTAATTTCTGGCTGATTTCGCTACGCTTGTGGACCAGCCAGGGTGAAGTCCAGGAGGAGCACGCCTTCCGTTCTGGCCTCGCGGAGCCTGAGCTGCTGCACGCCCTCGACAGACGAATCTTTGGTGAGTTTTTCCGCACCTCTGCTGCACAGGTTGCCCGTAAAGGGATGGGGATAGCTCTGCCGCTTTCTGCGGCCGGTTTAGCCAGCGTGACACTTGTCGATGAACTTCTCGACCTGCTCGAAAACAGCCCTATGCCGGGCCGTCTGCTGCATCTGGTCATCGCAGCCGACGCGGTGTGTAACCCGGATGAGAATCTGCAGCGAGGGTTACAAAAGCTTCGCCAGGCGGGCTGCCGGGTGATCTTCAGCCAGATAGGGCGCGACATGAACGTCTTCTCCCACCTGAGCCCGAACATGGCCGATTATCTGATGCTGGACGCCGAGGTGGTGAGCAACGTGTATGGCAATCTGATGGATGAGATGATGGTGACCATCGTTCAGGGCCACGCACAGCGTCTGGGGATGAAAACCATTGCTGGCCCCTGTAACCAGCCCATCATGATGGATACGCTTTCCGGCATCGGCATTGATTTTATCTATGGCGACACCATCGCCGAGCCGCAGCCGCTGGATCTACTGCTCAACACCAGCTATTTCGCCATCAACTGACGGCTTCCAGCCGTCGGTATACCAGATGTGCAGCAGCGCGTAGGAGCGCCACGGCTGCCAGCGCTCGGCGTAACGCCGAATCTGCGCGGGCGTCATCCCGGCGAAGCGTTGCTTAATCAGATAATCATCCGGAAGAAACACATCTTTCGCCTGCCAGCCACGCAGGGCCAGGTAATTAGCCGTCCAGCGCCCGATGCCCGGCCGCTGCTGTAGCGCCTTCATACTTGCCTCAACGTCCTCAGGCGGCGTCAGCGGAAACGCCCCGTCGACGACCGACTGCGCCAGATGAATCAGCGACTCCGCGCGTTTTACCGGCATCCCGAGCGCTTTGAGCGCTAAAGGATCGGCTGAGGCCAGCGCTTCCGGGGAGGGAAAGCAGACATAACCCGGTGCATCCTTCACCGGCTCCCCGCACAGGGCGACCACGCGGGAAGCCAGTTTCGCCGCCATCGCCACGCTCACCAGTTGCCCGAGGATCGCCCGGACGCCCTGCTCATACGCATCCATCGCCCCCGGCAAACGCAAGCCGGGCCGGGCAGCGCCGAGATCCCCCAGCGTATCCGCGACCTGCTGCGGGTTGCAGGCAAGGTCGAACAGGCGTGCGATGCGTTCAAGACACGTCTGCGCAACCGGAACTAACCCCGGGCTGAGCGTCACGGTCAGCGTATGGGTGGCGATCTCCGGCGTCACGCGAAATATCCCCTGATGGCCGTCGCAGGCAAAACTGCGCTCATAGTAGTCGTGCGTGACGGTTTCAATGCCCGTCACCGCACGCGCGCCGAGAAAGCCAAACATCCACTGCCAGTCGTAAGGGGGTTGCCAGGTCAGGGTATACATCGCTGCTCCTTTTTTATTGTTATCAGCATAAACGGAAAGCCCCTGTTTTGCCTTGCTTTCATATTCCTGTTGTCGGCGGACAGGCATTCCGCTAAAGTCTCGCCCCTTCTCACCGGCATGGGGATTAATCGTGTTTATTGGATTTGACTACGGTACGGCAAACTGCTCGGTTGCGATCATGCAAGACGGACAGCCGCAGCTCCTGAAAATGGAAAAAGAGAGCACGCTGCTGCCGTCAATGCTCTGCGCGCCGACGCGTGAGGCGGTAAGCGAATGGCTGTTCCGCCACCATCAGGTACCTGCTACGGCAGCGGAAACCCAGGCGCTGCTGCGCCGTGCGGTCAGCTTTAACCGCGAGGAGGACATCGACGTTACGCCCTCCAGCGTGCAGTTCGGCCTCTCCTCGCTCGGTCACTATGTTGAAGACCCGGAAGAGGTCTACTTTGTTAAGTCACCGAAGTCCTTCCTCGGCGCCAGCGGCCTGAAGCCGCAGCAGGTGGCGATGTTTGAAGACCTGGTGTGCGCGATGATGCTGCATATTCGCAATCAGGCGCAGACGCAGGTCTCCGATGCGATTACCCAGGCGGTGATTGGCCGACCGATCAACTTCCAGGGGCTGGGCGGCGACGATGCCAACCAGCAGGCGCAAGGGATCCTTGAACGCGCGGCGCACCGGGCAGGCTTCCGCGACGTGGTGTTCCAATATGAACCGGTTGCCGCGGGGCTGGACTTTGAAGCCACGCTGGCTGAAGAGAAGCGCGTGCTGGTAGTGGACATCGGCGGGGGAACCACCGACTGCTCGCTGCTGCTGATGGGGCCGCAGTGGCATACCCGTCGCGATCGTGAAAACAGCCTGCTCGGGCACAGCGGCTGCCGCGTAGGCGGTAACGATCTGGATATCGCCCTGGCATTCAAGAGCCTGATGCCGCTGCTCGGCATGGGCGGTCAAACGGAAAAAGGGATTGCCCTGCCAATACTGCCGTGGTGGAACGCGATTGCCATCAACGACGTCCCGGCGCAGAGTGATTTTTACAGTACCGCGAACGGTCGCTTCCTCAACGATCTGGTGCGCGACGCGCAGGATGCCGAAAAAGTCGCCCTGCTCTATAAAGTGTGGCGTCAGCGCCTCAGCTACCGCGTGGTGCGTACTGCGGAAGAGAGCAAAATCGCCCTTTCGGATCGTGCTGAACATGCGGTGTCCTTGCCGTTTATCAGCGAGGAGCTGGCCACCTCGATTTCGCAGGAGGGGCTGGAAACGGCGCTTGCCCAGCCGCTGCAGCGCATTCTGGAGCAGGTGCAGCTGGCGCTGGAGAACGGCAAAGAGAAGCCGGACGTCATTTACCTGACCGGGGGCAGCGCCCGTTCGCCGCTGATCAAGAAAGCGTTGGCGGAACAGTTGCCGGGCATTCCGATTGCCGGTGGGGATGACTTTGGCTCCGTTACCGCAGGGCTGGCGCGCTGGGCGCAGGTGATGTTTAGCTAGTGCGGTTGCTGTGCGGTCTAGTGCCCTCACACCGGCCCTCTCCCTCAAGGGAGAGGGGGTCGTCCATGCAAACATTATTTTGTGGGGATCCCTCAGCCTACAGGGAGAGGGAGAAAACACCAAAAACGGCAACGAATGTTGCCGTTGTGCGTTTACCTCCATTCAGACCATTCCTGACAGTCTTCCATATTTCCTCCATTTTTCCGCTGTGTTAGCTGACTAAACTAGTATCATTCCCCGAAGTGTTTCAGGATGAGAACGTATAACGATGAAAGGCAGTAACAAATCCCGCTGGGCAATCGCCGCTGGCATCATTGTGGTGGCCCTTGCCGCCGCCTGGTACTGGCACAGCCAATCCGCAAATTCCGCAGCCCCCTCCGGTGCCAGCAGTCAGGCGCAGCGCCCGGCTGGCGGCGGCCGTCACGGCATGCGCGGCGGTGCGCTGGTGCCGGTTCAGGCGGCGACGGCGGTGAGTAAAGCCGTTCCGCGTTATCTGACGGGGCTCGGAACCATTACCGCCGCGAATACCGCCACGGTGCGCAGCCGCGTGGACGGTCAGCTCATCGCGATCCACTTCCAGGAAGGTCAGCAGGTCAAAGCCGGCGATCTTCTGGCGGAAATCGACCCCAGCCAGTTTAAGGTCGCCCTCGCCCAGGCGCAGGGACAGCTCGCGAAAGACAAAGCAACTCTCGCCAACGCCCGGCGCGATTTAGCGCGCTACCAGCAGTTGGTGAAAACCAATCTGGTATCGCGTCAGGAGCTGGACACCCAGCAGTCGCTGGTCAGCGAAACGCAGGGCACCATCAAAGCCGACGAGGCTGCCGTCGCCAGCGCGCAGCTGCAGCTGGACTGGAGCCGCATCACCGCGCCGATTGACGGTCGCGTGGGCCTGAAGCAGGTCGATATCGGCAACCAGATCTCCAGCGGCGACACCACGGGCATCGTGGTGATCACCCAAACCCACCCGATTGATTTAGTCTTTACCCTGCCGGAAAGCGATATCGCGACCGTCATTCAGGCGCAAAAAGCCGGTAAAGGCCTGATAGTGGAAGCCTGGGACCGCACCAACAAGCAGAAGCTGAGCGAGGGTTCACTGCTTAGCCTGGATAACCAGATCGACACCACCACCGGCACCATCAAGCTGAAGGCACGCTTTAACAACCAGGACGACGCCCTCTTCCCGAACCAGTTCGTCAACGCGCGAATGCTGGTCGCGACCGAAGAGAACGCGGTGGTGATCCCCACCGCAGCGCTGCAGATGGGTAACGAAGGTAGCTTCGTCTGGGTGCTGAACAGCGACAACAAAGTCAGCAAGCATCTGGTGAAAACCGGGATTCAGGACAGCCAGACAGTGGTCATCAGCGCCGGGCTCTCCGCCGGCGACCGCGTGGTCACCGACGGCATCGACCGCCTGACCGAAGGCGCGAAAGTAGAAGTGGTTGAACCTGCGAAACAGGGAGCGACCTCCTGATGCAGGTTATGCCCCCGAGCTCTACAGGTGGGCCATCACGCCTGTTCATCCTCCGCCCTGTCGCCACCACGCTGTTAATGGTGGCGATCCTGCTGGCCGGGATCATTGGCTACCGCTTCCTGCCCGTGTCGGCGCTGCCGGAAGTGGATTATCCCACCATCCAGGTGGTGACGCTGTATCCTGGCGCCAGCCCGGACGTCGTGACGTCCGCCATTACCGCCCCGCTGGAGCGCCAGTTTGGTCAGATGTCCGGGTTAAAACAGATGTCCTCCCAGAGTTCCGGCGGGGCATCCGTCGTGACGCTGCAGTTCCAGCTGACGCTGTCGCTGGACGTCGCCGAGCAGGAGGTGCAGGCCGCGATTAACGCCGCTACCAACCTGCTGCCGTCCGACCTGCCTAACCCGCCGGTCTACAGCAAGGTCAACCCGGCGGATCCGCCGATCATGACGCTTGCCGTTACCTCCTCCGCCATGCCGATGACCCAGGTCGAAGACATGGTCGAAACGCGCGTGGCGCAGAAGATTTCTCAGGTCTCCGGCGTCGGCCTCGTCACGCTGGCGGGCGGTCAGCGCCCCGCCGTGCGCGTGAAGCTTAACGCGCAGGCGATTGCCGCGCTGGGGCTGACCAGCGAAACCATCCGCAGCGCCATCAGCAGCGCCAACGTCAACTCGGCAAAAGGCTCGCTTGACGGCCCGACCCGTGCGGTCACCCTCTCGGCGAACGACCAGATGCAGTCCGCCGACGAATACCGTCAGCTGATTGTGGCCTACCAGAACGGCGCGCCGATCCGCCTGGGCGACATCGCCACCGTGGAACAAGGGGCAGAAAACAGCTGGCTCGGCGCGTGGGCGAACAAGCAGCAGGCGATCGTGATGAACGTGCAGCGCCAGCCGGACGCCAACATCATCGAAACCGCCGACAGCATTCGCAGCATGCTGCCGCAGCTGATTGAAAGCCTGCCGAAATCGGTCAGCGTGAAGGTCCTGTCCGACCGCACCACCAACATTCGTGCCTCGGTCACCGACACCCAGTTCGAGCTGATGCTGGCGATTGCGCTGGTCGTCATGATCATCTACCTGTTCCTGCGCAACGTCCCGGCAACCATTATTCCCGCCGTCGCCGTGCCGCTCTCGCTGGTCGGGACCTTTGCGGTGATGGTGTTCCTCGACTTTTCGATTAACAACCTGACGCTGATGGCGCTGACGATTGCCACCGGGTTCGTAGTGGACGATGCCATCGTCGTTATCGAGAACATCTCGCGCTATATCGAGAAAGGCGAAAAGCCGCTGGCCGCCGCGCTGAAAGGCGCAGGGGAAATCGGCTTTACCATTATCTCGCTGACCTTCTCGCTGATTGCGGTGCTGATCCCGCTGCTGTTTATGGGCGATATCGTCGGGCGGCTGTTCCGCGAGTTTGCCGTGACGCTGGCGGTCGCCATTTTGATCTCTGCCGTGGTGTCGCTGACCCTGACGCCGATGATGTGCGCCCGCATGCTGAGCCATGAATCCCTGCGCAAGCAAAACCGCTTCTCGCGCGCCTCCGAGCGAATGTTCGAGCGGATTATTGCCGCCTACGGTCGCGTGCTGGCGAAAGTCCTCAACCATCCGTGGGCGACGCTCGGCGTAGCGCTGGGCACGCTGGCACTCAGCGTGATGCTGTGGATTTTCATTCCGAAAGGTTTCTTCCCGATCCAGGACAACGGCATTATTCAGGGCACGCTTCAGGCCCCGCAGTCGGTCTCCTTCGCGAACATGGCGCAGCGCCAGCAGCAGGTGTCTGAAATCATCATGAAGGATCCGGCTGTAGAGAGCCTGACGGCCTACGTCGGCGTGGACGGCACCAACCCGTCGCTCAACAGCGCGCGTCTGCAGATCAACCTCAAGCCGCTGGATGAGCGCGACGACCGCGTGAACGCAGTCATTGAGCGGCTGCAAAACGCCGTGGCCCGCGTCCCGGGCGTTGAGCTTTATCTGCAGCCTGTTCAGGATTTGACCATTGATACCCAGGTCAGCCGCACGCAGTACCAGTTCACGCTGCAGGCCACCACGCTGGATGCCCTCAGCACCTGGGTACCGCAGCTGGTGGAAAAACTGAACACCCTGCCGCAGCTCGCCGACGTCAGCAGCGACTGGCAGGACAAGGGGCTGGCGGCGTACGTGAACGTCAACCGCGACACCGCCAGCCGTCTGGGCATCACCATGTCTGATGTGGACAATGCCCTGTACAACGCCTTCGGTCAGCGCCTGATCTCCACCATCTACACCCAGGCGAATCAGTACCGCGTGGTGCTGGAGCACAACACGGAGAACACGCCCGGCCTGGCCGCGCTGGACTCGGTGCGCCTGACCAGCAAAGACGGCGGCATTGTGCCCCTTAGCGCCATCGCCACGGTAGAGGAGCGCTATACCCCGCTGTCGATTAATCATCTGGATCAGTTCCCGTCCACCACCATTTCCTTCAACGTGTCGGACAGTTATTCTCTCGGCGAAGCGGTGGAGGCCATCCAGGCTGCTGAAAAAGCGCTCAGCTTCCCGTCCGATATTCAGACCCAGTTCCAGGGCAGCACGCTGGCGTTCCAGGCGGCGCTGGGGAACACCGTCTGGCTGATCGTGGCTGCGGTGGTGGCGATGTACATCGTGCTTGGCGTGCTGTATGAAAGCTTTATCCACCCGATCACCATCCTCTCCACCCTGCCGACGGCGGGCGTGGGGGCGCTGCTGGCATTAATGCTGGCGGGCAGCGAGCTGGACGTCATTGCCATCATCGGCATCATCCTGCTGATCGGCATCGTGAAGAAAAACGCCATCATGATGATCGACTTCGCCCTGGCCGCCGAGCGCGAGCAGGGCATGTCGCCGCGCAATGCCATCTTCCAGGCCTGCCTGCTGCGTTTTCGTCCGATCCTGATGACCACGCTGGCGGCCCTGCTGGGCGCGTTGCCGCTGATGCTCAGCACCGGCGTCGGCGCGGAGCTGCGCCGCCCGCTGGGTATCGGCATGGTCGGCGGTCTGCTGGTGAGCCAGGTGCTAACGCTCTTTACCACGCCGGTGATCTACCTGCTGTTTGACCGCCTGGCGCTGTGGACCAAAAGCCGCTTCCCGAAGCGTGAAGAGGAGGCGTAAGTGAAGCTTTTCGCCCTCTTCATTTATCGCCCGGTGGCGACGATTTTAATCTCGCTCGCCATTACTCTCTGCGGCGTGCTGGGCTTCCGCCTGCTGCCTGTTGCCCCGCTGCCGCAGGTGGATTTCCCGGTGATCATGGTCAGCGCCTCACTGCCGGGTGCGTCACCGGAAACCATGGCGTCATCGGTTGCCACCCCGCTGGAGCGTTCGCTCGGGCGGATTGCAGGGGTCAACGAGATGACCTCCAGCAGCTCGCTCGGCAGCACGCGCATCATTCTGGAGTTCAGCTTCGACCGGGATATTAACGGTGCGGCGCGCGACGTGCAGGCGGCCATCAACGCCGCGCAAAGCCTGCTACCGAGCGGGATGCCGAGCCGCCCGACCTACCGCAAGGCCAACCCGTCCGATGCGCCAATCATGATCCTGACGCTGACCTCGGATACGTACTCGCAGGGTCAGCTTTACGACTTTGCGTCTACCCAACTGGCGCAGACAATCTCACAAATTAATGGCGTCGGTGACGTAAGCGTCGGCGGCAGTTCTTTGCCCGCCGTGCGCGTGGGCTTAAACCCGCAGGCGCTGTTCAACCAGGGCGTGTCGCTGGACGATGTGCGTTCCGCCATCAGCAACGCCAACGTGCGCAGGCCCCAGGGGGCAATTGAGGACGGCAGCCACCGCTGGCAGCTCCAGACCAACGACGAGCTGAAAACCGCAGCCGAGTACCAGCCGCTGATTATTCACTACAACAACGGCGCGGCGGTGCGCCTGAGCGACGTCGCCAGCGTCACCGACTCGGTGCAGGATGTGCGCAACGCCGGGATGACCAACGCGAAACCGGCGATCCTGCTGATGATCCGCAAGCTGCCGGAAGCGAACATTATCGAGACGGTGAACAGCATCCGCGCCCGTCTGCCGGAACTGCAGGACACGATCCCGGCGGCAATCGATCTGCAGATTGCCCAGGATCGCTCCCCGACCATTCGCGCCTCGCTTGAGGAGGTGGAGCAAACGCTGATTATCTCCGTCGCGCTGGTGATCCTGGTGGTCTTCCTGTTCCTGCGCTCCGGCCGCGCGACGCTGATCCCGGCGGTGGCGGTGCCGGTTTCGCTGATCGGCACCTTTGCCGCCATGTACCTGTGCGGGTTTAGCCTTAACAACCTGTCGCTGATGGCCCTGACGATTGCCACGGGCTTCGTGGTGGATGACGCCATCGTGGTGCTGGAAAACATTTCCCGCCACCTGGAAGCGGGCGTTAAGCCGCTGCAGGCTGCGCTGCAGGGCACGCGCGAGGTGGGCTTTACGGTGCTCTCCATGAGCCTGTCGCTGGTGGCGGTGTTCCTGCCGCTGCTGCTGATGGGCGGGCTGCCGGGCCGGCTGCTGAGGGAATTTGCCGTCACCCTTTCCGTCGCCATCGGGATTTCACTGGTGATTTCCCTGACGCTCACGCCGATGATGTGCGGCTGGATGCTCAAGCGCAGCAAGCCCCATTCGCAGCCGCGCCGCAAAGGCTTTGGTCGTTTTCTGATGACGATGCAGGAAGGCTACGGCAAATCGCTGAAGTGGGTGCTGAACCATACGCGGCTGGTCGGCCTGGTACTGATCGCCACCATTGGGCTTAACGTCTGGATGTATATCACCATTCCGAAAACCTTCTTCCCGGAGCAGGACACCGGCGTGCTGATGGGCGGCATTCAGGCGGACCAGAGCATTTCATTCCAGGCGATGCGCGGCAAGCTGCAGGACTTTATGAAGATCATTCGTGAAGATCCGGCGGTCGATAACGTCACCGGCTTTACCGGCGGCTCGCGCGTCAACAGCGGGATGATGTTTATTACCCTGAAACCCCGCGGCGAGCGCAGCGAAACCGCCCAGCAGGTGATTGACCGTCTTAGGGTTAAACTCGCCAAAGAGCCGGGGGCAAACCTGTTTTTGATGGCCGTTCAGGATATCCGCGTCGGTGGGCGCCAGGCTAACGCCAGCTATCAGTACACGTTGCTCTCGGACGATTTAGCCGCGCTGCGCGAGTGGGAGCCGAAGATCCGCAAGGCGCTGGCCGCCCTGCCCCAACTGGCGGACGTGAACTCCGATCAGCAGGACAACGGCGCGGAGATGGCACTCACCTACGACCGCGAAACCATGTCGCGGCTGGGCATTAACGTTGAAGCCGCCAACGGCCTGCTGAACAACGCCTTCGGCCAGCGCGAGATCTCCACCATCTACCAGCCGATGAACCAGTACAAGGTGGTGATGGAAGTTGACCCGCGCTACACCCAGGACATCAGCGCCCTGGACAAAATGTTTGTGATTAACAACGACGGCAAGGCGATACCGCTCTCCTACTTTGCCAGCTGGCGGCCAGCCAACGCGCCGCTGTCTGTGAACCACCAGGGGTTGTCAGCGGCGTCGACCATCTCCTTTAACCTCCCCGCCGGTTCGTCGCTTTCTGAGGCCAGCGACGCAATCAACCGCGCGATGACGCAGCTTGGCGTGCCGTCCACCGTGCGCGGCAGCTTTGCCGGGACCGCGCAGGTGTTCCAGGAGACGATGAACTCGCAGGTGATTTTGATTCTGGCGGCCATCGCCACGGTCTATATTGTGCTGGGCGTGCTGTACGAAAGCTACGTTCACCCGCTGACCATCCTCTCGACGCTGCCGTCAGCGGGCGTGGGGGCGTTGCTGGCGCTGGAGCTGTTCGGCGCGCCGTTCAGCCTCATCGCGCTCATCGGGATCATGCTGTTGATCGGCATCGTGAAGAAAAACGCCATCATGATGGTGGACTTCGCGCTGGACGCCCAGCGCAACGGCAGCCTGTCGCCGGAGGAGGCGATCTTCCAGGCCTGCCTGCTGCGTTTTCGCCCGATTATGATGACCACGCTGGCGGCGCTGTTTGGCGCATTGCCGCTAGTGATCTCCGGTGGTGATGGCTCAGAGCTGCGCCAGCCGCTGGGGATCACCATTGTCGGCGGCCTGGTGATGAGCCAGCTGCTGACGCTGTACACCACGCCGGTGGTCTATCTGTTCTTCGACCGCCTGCGGCTGCGCTTCTCGCGTAAAAACAGAACCACGGTGACCGAGTAAATGACCGATCTCCCCGCTAACGTTCGCTGGCAGTTATGGATAGTCGCCTTCGGCTTCTTTATGCAGTCGCTGGATACGACCATCGTCAACACCGCCCTCCCCTCCATGGCGAAAAGCCTGGGGGAGAGCCCGCTGCATATGCATATGGTAATCGTCTCCTACGTGCTGACGGTCGCCGTGCTGCTGCCTGCCAGCGGCTGGCTGGCCGATAAAGTGGGGGTGCGGAATATCTTCTTTACCGCCATCGTGCTGTTTACCGCCGGCTCGCTGTTTTGCGCTCAGGCCAACACCCTCGACCAGCTGGTGATGGCGCGGGTGCTGCAGGGCGTCGGCGGCGCGATGATGGTGCCCGTAGGGCGCTTAACGGTGATGAAGATTGTGCCGCGCGAGCAGTACATGGCGGCGATGACCTTTGTGACCCTCCCCGGTCAGGTAGGGCCGCTGCTGGGCCCGGCGCTGGGCGGCATTCTGGTGGAGTACGCCTCCTGGCACTGGATCTTCTTAATCAACCTGCCGGTGGGCATCGTCGGTGCTATCGCCACCCTGGCGCTGATGCCGAACTACAAAATGCAGACCCGCCGCTTCGACTTCTTTGGCTTTATCCTGCTGGCGGCGGGCATGGCAACGCTTACTCTGGCGCTCGACGGGCAAAAAGGGCTGGGTATTTCGCCCCTGACGCTCGGGCTGCTGATCGCGCTCGGCGTTACGGCCATACTGTGGTATCTGTGGCACGCCAGAGGTAACGATAAGGCGCTCTTCAGCCTGAACTTGTTTAAAAACCCTACCTACCGCCTTGGTCTGTTCGGCAGCTTCGCCGGACGTATCGGCAGCGGCATGCTGCCGTTTATGACGCCCGTGTTTCTGCAAATTGGCATGGGCTTTTCGCCGTTCCACGCGGGCCTGATGATGATCCCGATGGTGCTCGGCAGCATGGGGATGAAGCGCATCGTGGTGCAGGTGGTGAACCGCTTTGGCTACCGCCACGTGCTGGTGACCGCCACGCTGGGGCTGGCGCTGGTGAGCCTGCTGTTTATGGCCGTGGCGCTGATGGGCTGGTACTACGTTCTGCCGCTGGTGCTGTTCTGCCAGGGTATCGTCAACTCCATGCGCTTCTCGTCAATGAATACCCTGACGCTGAAGGATCTGCCGGACGAACTGGCGAGCAGCGGCAACAGCCTGCTGTCGATGATCATGCAGCTCTCCATGAGCGTCGGGGTGACCATCGCGGGGCTGCTGCTCGGCATGTACGGCCAGCACCATCTCAGCGTCGACACGCCCGTGGCGCATCAGGTCTTTATGTATACCTACCTCAGCATGGCGGTCATCATCGCCCTGCCCGCGTTCATCTTCGCCAGAGTGCCGGATGATACCAGCAAGAACGTCGTGATTAGGCGCGGCAAAAGGAGTGGATCATGAAATTCTGGCGTCCGGGCATTACCGGCAAGCTCTTTCTGGCAATTTTTGCTACCTGTATCGTCCTGCTGATCACCATGCACTGGGCGGTACGGGTCAGCTTCGAGCGCGGCTTTATTGATTACATCAAGCATGGTAACGAGCAGCGTTTACAGGGCTTAAGCGATGCGCTGAGCGAACAGTACGCCCAGCACGGTAACTGGCGCTTTCTGCGCAATAACGACCGCTTTATTTTCCAGATCCTGCGTTCGCTGGAGCACGATACCGGCGACGATCGCCCGGGGCCAGGCATGCCGCCGCACGGCTGGCGCACCCAGTTCTGGGTGATTGACCAGGACATGCGCACGCTGGTTGGCCCGCGTTCGCCCATCCCGCCGGACGGCACTCGCCGGGCGATCAAAGTCAATAACGCCACCGTCGGCTGGGTTATCGCCTCCCCGGTGGAGCGCCTGACGCGCAACACCGACATCAACTTTGACCGACAGCAGCGCCGGACCAGTTGGCTGATTGTCGCCCTCTCCACCCTGCTCGCCGCGCTCGCCACCTTCCCGCTGGCGCGCGGTCTGCTCGCCCCGGTGAAACGGCTGGTGGAGGGCACGCACAAGCTGGCCGCCGGGGATTTCACCACCCGCGTCGATACCCGCAGCCAGGACGAACTGGGCAAGCTGGCGCAGGACTTTAACCAGCTCGCCAGCACGCTGGAGAAGAACCAGCAGATGCGCCGCGACTTTATGGCCGATATTTCCCACGAGCTGCGCACCCCGCTGGCGGTGCTGCGCGGCGAGCTGGAGGCCATTCAGGACGGCGTACGCCAGTTTACGCCAGAATCGGTGGCCTCTTTGCAGGCGGAGGTGGGCACGCTCACCAAGCTGGTGGACGATCTCCACCAGCTCTCCATGTCCGACGAAGGGGCGCTGGCCTACCAGAAGGCCCCCATCGATGTGATTAACGTGCTCGAAGTTGCCAGCGGTGCCTTCCGGGAACGGTTTGCCAGCCGCAACCTGAAAATCGACCTCTCCCTGCCGGACAGCGCGGTGGTGTTCGGCGACAAAGACCGACTGATGCAACTGTTCAATAACCTGCTGGAAAATAGCCTGCGCTACACCGACAGCGGCGGCGGGCTGCATATCTCTGGCAGGCAGGAAAATGGACGCTTTGCCCTTACCTTCGCGGATTCCGCCCCCGGCGTGCAGGACGCGCAACTGGAAAAACTGTTCGAGCGTTTTTACCGCACCGAAGGCTCACGCAACCGCGCCAGCGGCGGTTCCGGCCTGGGGCTGGCGATTTGCGTTAACATCGTCGAGGCGCATAATGGCACCATTCGCGCCGCCCATTCGCCTTTTGGTGGGGTTAGCATTACAGTAGAGTTACCTCTGGAACGGGATTTATCGAGGGAAGCATGACCGAGTTACCGATTGACGAAAACACGCCGCGCATTTTGATTGTCGAAGACGAGCCCAAGCTGGGGCAGCTACTGATCGACTATTTACGCGCGGCCAGCTACGCCCCCTCACTGATAAGCCACGGCGACCAGGTGCTGCCGTACGTGCGTCAGACGCCGCCGGACCTGATCCTGTTGGATCTGATGCTCCCAGGCACCGACGGCCTGACCCTGTGCCGTGAAATTCGTCGCTTCTCTGAGGTGCCCATCGTCATGGTCACCGCCAAAATTGAAGAGATTGACCGCCTGCTGGGGCTCGAAATTGGCGCAGACGATTACATCTGCAAACCCTACAGCCCGCGTGAAGTGGTTGCCCGCGTGAAAACCATTCTGCGCCGCTGCAGGCCGCAGCGCGAGCTTCAGGTGCTGGACGCCGAAAGCCCGCTGATTGTCGACGAAAGCCGTTTCCAGGCGAGCTGGCGAAGCAAGCTGCTGGACCTGACGCCTGCGGAGTTCCGCCTGCTGAAAACCCTCTCCCACGAACCGGGAAAAGTGTTCTCCCGCGAACAGCTGCTGAACCACCTGTACGACGATTACCGCGTGGTGACCGACCGCACCATCGACAGCCACATTAAAAACCTGCGCCGGAAGCGGGAGGCGCTGGACGCCGAGCAGTCGTTTATCCGCGCGGTGTATGGCGTGGGGTATCGCTGGGAAGCGGATGCGTGCAGGATTGCGTAAATAAACACCCCCTCACCCTAACCCTCTCCCCAAAGGGGAGCGGGTTAGGGTGAGTGGCAAAGCTTTACCTCCCTCCCCCCCAGGGCGTCAATTGCCGCCCTTAAACTGGGGGGTGTCGCCGTACCGCGGCCCCGG
>NZ_JAWNCA010000050.1:0-19161 GCF_034106185.1 Enterobacter sp. 296B2
GCCGCCCCCGGCCCCCTAAACGCCTAAATAAAAAACCGGAGGCCACCGCGACGGGTGTATTACCCGCGGGGAGCCCGGGTCGCCAGGGCGGCGGCGATTGAGCCGCCCTGGCACGTTCACCGGTACAGGAATCAAAGAGTAGCAAGGAACATAAGGTGAACGGAATGACCACCAGAGCCGTATGTTCCCCCTCACCCCAGCCCTCTCCCTCAAGGGAGAGGGGGTCGTCCGTGCTGGCATTCTTTTGTGGGGATCCCTCAGCCCACAGGGAGAGAGGGAGAGCGGGAACATCCTTTTCGCAATTCCTGCGCTTTTACCTCTCGTTTCTTGATACTTATCCTGATAACTATTATCTTGCCTGCGTGTGACGAGAGGTTTCCCCATGAGTGAAGAAGAACTGTTTAGCCGCAGGCCGATGGGCATGCGGATGGCGATGATCGTGCGCCAGTGGCGTGCGGTGATCGATGACGCCATTCTCGATACCGGGTTAACCCAGTCGAGCTGGACGGTGATGATGCAGCTTCATCAGCTTGGGGATAACGTTTCAATGAGTGAGCTGGCGGAGGTGCAGGGTATTGAACTGCCGCCGCTGATGCGCACCCTGACACAGCTGGAAAAACAGGGTTACCTGCTGCGCACCACATCGCCTTATGACAAGCGCATCCGGCTTCTGACGCTGACGCCTGAGGGAAAAGCCATATTAACAAGGCTCACTCAGGTGATTGAGACCTATCAGGCGCGCGTATCGCAACACATCGCGCCGGAACATATCGAGATTTTCAGCGCTACGTTGAATCAAATCGCCTGCAATTTGCGGACAATCCGCGAAGAAGACAACAAGACCGAAAAATAATGACCCCTGAACAAAAGTTTGCCCGCTGGGTAAGGGTGAGTATTGCCTCTTTCCTGCTGATGTTTATCTATTTTGTCGTCGCGGATATCTGGATCCCGCTGACGCCGGACTCCACCGTGATGCGCGTGGTGACGCCGGTTTCTCCGCGCGTCTCCGGCTACGTGGCGGCGGTACATGTCCACAACAACAGCCAGGTGAAGAAAGGCGATCTGCTGTTTGAGCTCGACGATACGCCGTTTCGCAATAAAGTGGAGGCGGCGCAAATCGCGCTGGAGCAGGCACGCCTGTCCAACGAACAGCTGGACGCGCAGATCGCCGCCGCGCAGGCCAGCCTGAAAACCGCGGTGCTGACGGCGCGGAACGACAAAGTGACCTTTGACCGCTACCAGAAGCTGAGCACGTTACAGAACGTTTCGCAGGCAGATCTGGATAAAGTTCGCACCGCCTGGCAGAGCAGCGAGCAGTCCGTCAGCTCCATTCAGGCCAACATCCGGAACCTGCGCATCCAGCGCGGCGAGCGCGAAGAGCACCGCAACGTGACGCTGCAAAAATACCGCAACGCGCTGGATGAAGCAGAGCTGAACCTCGGCTGGACGAAGGTCTACGCCCAGGCGGACGGCACGGTCAGTAACCTGCAGTTAAGTCCCGGTTTTTATGCCTCATCCGGCTCTGCCGCGCTGGCGCTGGTAAACAACCAGACCGATATCGTGGCCGATTTCCGCGAGAAGAGCCTGCGCCATACCCATCAGGGCACCGATGCCGTCGTGGTGTTTGACGCCTTCCCGGGGCAGGTGTTCCGCGCCCACGTGGCCAGCAGTGACGCGGGGATCCTCGCAGGCCAGGAGGCGGTTAACGGCCAGCTCTCCCAGCCGGAGACCTCTAACCGCTGGGTACGAGACGCCCAGCGCATGCGCATTCACGTCACGCTGGATGATTCGCTGCCGAAGCCGCTGCCAACCGGCGCGCGGGCAACCGTGCAGCTCTACAACAGCGAAGGGCCGTTTGCGCGCTTCTTCTCAGGGATGCAGATCCACCTGGTGAGCCTGCTGCACTATGTCTATTAATACGCTGGCGCGGGTGTTCACCCCGCACGGCAACATCGTCTATACGGCAAACGACTTTCGCCAGACCCTGCGCATCGTCTTTGCCGGGATGATTGCCCTGAGCATATCGAGCTTCTACAACACCAGCTATGGCGTGTTTTTCGTGGTCTACCCGATCATGCTGCTGTCGCTGGTGCCGGTCTTTAACCGCCACGTGGCGAAGCAGTTTATCTTCAGCGCATCGCTAAACTGCGTCGAAATGGTGATTATCATCGGCTATCTGTCGCAATGGCCGGTTATCATGACGCTGGTGGTGTTTGCCCTGTACGTGATGCGTTTTCGTTTTATGAGCAAAGGGCCGCTGTTCCTGTTTGGCTCGATGGGCGTGGTGTGCCAGAGCGTAATGCTCAACTTTATGAGCTACCCCACCACCAACTGGCACACGCTGCTGTTTTCCAACATCGAAGCGAGCGTGATGGCGGTGTGCCTGAGCGCGCTGATGAACTACCTGCTGCCAGACGTTGAGCCCCGCAAGCCGCCGCCGCTGATTGAGAAAGACGACGCCCGCGTGCGCCACGAGTCGCTGCTCTCCGGCAGCGTCGCGACGATGATTTTCGTGGTGTTTCAGATTAGCGACTTAAGCGATTCGCTCTCTGCGCTGATGGCGGGGATCCTGATCCTGTTCCCGATGCACTATCGCGGCGCGGTGATGAGCTCCATCTGGCGCGTGGTCGGGGTGGTGCTGGGCTGCCTCTATATTCTGGTGGTGCAGCTTATCCTTTACGATCACAGCAGCCATATGCTGCTGATGATGCCGCTGATTGGCCTCGGGCTGGCGTTTGGCGCGCGTCTGCACGTGATGGAGAAAGTGGGCGCGGGGGTGGGTTTTTCCAGCATCACCACCATCGGCATTATGTTCGGGCAGAACATGCACCCGGACAGCGATCTGGTGTTCAGCGATCTCTACCGCATCACCTCCGTGACATTTTCGCTGGTGGCGACGCTGACGATGGTCTTTCTGGTGCATTTGATCCTCAACCGCTTCGCTGCCACGCGCTACGTCATTCAGGGCTGATAGCGTATACCGCCGCTGAAGCTCCAGTCTTCAGCGGCAGTAAACTGGATAACGACCATCACGTCCCCACCATCGATGCCCATCTTCTGATTCAGTTGCGCAGCCAGCTGGCGATAGAGGGAAGCTTTCTGTTCATTGCTCCTCGGCTTACCGGCCACGATATTGAATAATATCGCCCCCTCCGTTCTGCCCGTGCTGAGATAGTGCCGGTCAATGTATCGATCCCCGGCAGCGAAGCATTCAAAAAAATGAAACCGGTCCTGCGCGGGAACGGCGAAGGTTTCCGTGAGCGCCTGGTGCAGAATGTCCGAGATCTGTTTTTTCTGCATCTCGGTATAGCGGTCACCCGTCATGATGCGAACAAACGGCATTATTTTTTCTCCTCTGCCAGGCAGGTCAGAGCGCTGACGGCTGCCGGCCAGCCTGCGTAAAATGCCAGGTGGGTAAACGCTTCGGCAATCTCGTCGTCCGTCACGCCGTTTTGTCGGGCGAAGTCGATATGCCAGGGAAGCTGCGCGGTGCGCCCCAGGGCGGCCAGTGCGGCAAGCGTGATCAGGCTGCGGTCCCGCGGGGTCAGCTGCGGACGCTGCCAGATATCGCCAAAAAGCACCTGCTGGCTGAGTTCCGCCAGTTTAGGGGAGACCTGCGCAAGCGTGTCGCGATTCAGTGTTGTATTCATTTTTTTCCTCCTGTTGTCTGGCAATGACTCTCGCAGGCTGCCACCATAAAGAAAATCGCAATGTTTCGGACGCAATGTCCCGAAAATGAGGATGATATGGATAAACGGTTTTCAGTATTAGACTTGGACGCGCTGCGCAGCTTTGTGGAGGGTATTCAGTCCACCAGCTTTGCCGTGGCGGCGGACAGGCTGTGCCGGTCTACCTCTGCGGTTAGCGCCCAGCTAAAAAAGCTGGAGCAGCAGTGCGGCGTGGCGCTCACCGTGAAGCAGGGGCGAACGCTGGCGCTGACCCCGGAGGGTGAAATTTTGCTGAGCTACGCCCGACGCATGCTGGCGCTAAATGATGAAGCGCTCCGGGCAATCAAGGGAGAGCAGCTGCAGGGAGAAGTGCGTCTGGGTATGCAGGAGGACTTCGGGGAGTCCGTGATGCCGCAGGTGCTCGGCGATTTTAACAGACAGCACCCTGAGCTCCGGTTGACCGCACGCGTCGAACGCAACCAGCCGCTGCTGCGGGGTGTTGAGGCAAACGAACTCGATCTGGCGATGGTCTGGCAGGAAGGACGAGAAGGCGACTATGTGCGCAGCGAACCGCTGGTATGGATTTGCCGGTCCCGTGAGGACGTTGAAGCACTTTTGCAACGAGGGGAGCCGCTGCCGCTGGTGATGTTTGACGCGCCCTGCCTTCTGCGCAGCAGAGCCATCGCGGCGCTGGATTCGGCAGGTATACCCTGGCGTATCGCTTTTACCAGCCATAGCCTGAGCGGGCTGTGGGCGGGCGTCAGCGCGGGGCTGGGGATTACGCTTCGCACAGGTATTGGCCTGCCAGAGACCTTACAGATCGACAACCGCCTGCTGCCCTACGCAGGAGAGCTGGGGATTGCGCTGCATCAGGGGAGCGCCTCCGCCGATGCAGCTATTACCAGCATGAAGGCGCTGATCCTCAGGACGCTCAATGGATAAGCGTCGGAATTTGCGAGAGTAAAAACAGGATCAGACCAATCGTCCCGCCCACCAATGTGCCGTTGACGCGGATAAACTGCAGATCTTTACCGATGTTAAGCTCAATCTGGCGGGACATGTCTTTGGCGTCCCAGCTTTTGACCGTGTCGCTGATGTGGCGGGTCAGAAACGCCGCGAAATCCGGCGCAAGGCGGTGCGCGGCCTGCTCCAGATGCTCGTTCAGCGACGCCCGCAGGCTGGCGTCGTTAGACAGCGTTTCGCCAAACCACAGCCCGGCGTTGGCGATGCGTTGCTTCACGCGGGAGTCCTCGCTCTGCATATCCGCCTTCAGCCACTGGCGCAGGTCGGCCCACATCTCCCCCAGATAGCGGTTAAACGCCTCATCGTTTTTCAGGTAGTGCTTAATGTTGTCGGCTTTGGCCGCCATCTCCGGGTCGTTTTTCAGGTTGTCGATAAGCTTCAGCGTGGCGCGGTCAAACGCCTGACGGATCTGGTGCGTGCGGTCGTGGCTGATATCGTCCAGCAGCGTATTCACCGCGTTTGACACCATCTCCGCGCTTTGATCGCCCAGCCACTCGGTGGGCAGCACCATCGCCTTGCGCGGGTGTTCGGTCTTCAGCCAGTGGACGATCTGGTCAGAGATAAACTCTCGCGTGCTTTCCCGCTGAATCAGGGTAATCAGGCGGTTGATGATGGCGTCCAGCAGCACCTGGTGGCGGTTGTTTTTGGTCATGCTCTCCAGCATCACGGCGCTGGTCTCGGTGAAATCCACCTTGTCGATGGCCTTATGCACCGCCCGTTTAAGCAGGCGCTGAATGCGTCCGTCATCGGTCAGTTCGAGAAAACCACTCATCACCTGCATCAGATGCAGCCCGACGCGCTGGGCGTTGTCGGGCTTGCTGAACCAGGCGCCAATCATTTGCGCGGGTTCATAGCGGCGGATCAACGCGACCAGCGACTGGGTATCGAGAAATTTCTCCTGCACAAACTGGCCGAGATTGTCGCCGATCCGGTCCTTATTGCGCGGGATAATCGCCGTATGGCGCGAGATAAACGGAATGGGCACCCGGCGGAACAGCGCGACGACGGCAAACCAGTCCGCCAGCGCGCCGACCATCGCCGCCTCGGCAATGGCCTTCACGCCGCGCACCCAGAAGGTTTGCGGCAGGAACAGGGTGGTGATAAACGCCGCGGCGGCAACCAGCAGCAGCGACAGCGCAAGAAGCTTGGCGCGTTTGAGTTCAGCGATTTTTTCCATGGGTTAAGGATAGAGGGAAGCGGGGGGAAAGTGCAAAGAAGGAGAAGGACCTCCGCGTTTCAGCTTCTGGAATACGCCTTCAGAAAATGAAATTGAACGATGTCGACCGGTTCAATTTACGAACGTTTTGTATATGCTTTTTTGTATATACAATAAGGGAAGGGTACACTATGCCAACGGAGTTTGAATGGGATACCAACAAAGCGAAAAGTAATCTCATTAAGCATGGGATCCGCTTTGAAGAGGCTGTTCTGGTGTTTGACGATCCTTACCATTTATCTCTGCAGGATCGTCATGAAAATGGAGAGTTCCGTTGGCAGACCATTGGTCTTGTACATGGTCTAATTGTCATTATGGTCGCACACACGGTACGTTTTGAAAGTGGTGACGAAGTCATTCGAATCATTAGCGCACGAAAGGCGGACCGTAAAGAGAGGAGCCGTTATGAGCATGGTTAAATATAAACGCGGTAGTGCGCCTGAGGTTAGTGCTCGTCGTGAGGCTGAGCTCAAAGCACTCGCCGAAAAATCGGAAGCAGAGATTGATTACAGCGATATCCCTGCCACGGGGGATGAACAGTGGTCAGGGGCGGTGCGAGGGAAGTTCTATCGACCACTCAAAACTCAGGCATCTGTACGTATCGACGCTGACGTGATGGAGTGGCTTAAACGGCCTGGAAAAGGTTATCAGACGAGGCTCAATGCTATTTTGCGTGAAGCAATGCTGCGCGATCAAAACAAAAAATAAGCAATGGGCGGCGTCAGGCTGCCCGCTATCTCAGCGTATAATTTCCAGTAGCCGCCACAGCACCCACCCCCCAAACCCCATCAAAACCACCCCTGCCGTGCGCTCAATCCACCACAGCGAACGGCTGAGCTTCTGTTGCACCGCCGATAAGCCCATCAGCGTCACCAGCGCCAGATCCCACGCCAGCACCACCATCACCATCCAGACGCCGCAGGTCGCCTGCTGAAGCAGCGTGACGTCCGGCCCCAGCAGCGCCGTCATCAGCGCCAGATAAAACAGCGCGTTCTTCGGGTTAAGCAGCGCCGAGCCTAGCCCCAGCAGGATCTGCTTTCGCAGCGAAGGGCAGCGCTGATGGGTTTCATTCAGCGCCAGCGCCTGCGGCCGGCTGCGCACCAGATGCGAGCCGATCCACAGCAGGTACAGCGCGCCGCAAAGTTCGATAAGCGTAAACAGCCACGTAAACTGGCGCAGCGCGCTCCAGCCGATAATCACCAGAACAATATAGAGCGCGTTACTCGCGGCGATGCCGACGCACAGCCCGGCGCTGCCGCGCAGTCGATAGCGCGCCGCGTAGCCCACAAGCAGGAAAAAATCCGGGCCCGGGCTCAACAGCGCAACAAAATGCGCCAGCGCCAGAGCGGGAAAAGCGGAAGGGAAGAACAGTTCCATAGCGACCTCAGTTAACCATCTGAGGACAGGCTATGGCGCTGCAGAACCTATTTATTGTCTGATATTGATCGGCCCGTGGCGTACTGGCGCGGCGTGGCGGCGGTATAGCTGACGAAGGTCTTATGAAAATGGCTCTGGTCGGCAAAGCCGCTCTGGTAGCCGACGTCGGCGATGTCGTCCCCGGCGCGCAGCCGCGCTTTGGCGAACTCCACGCGGGAGATGTTGAGGAAGCTGCCCGGCGTCAGGCCGGTGTCCTGCCGGAAGGTGCGGATCAGCGTCTCCTTGCGCAGCGAGAAGCGTTGGGCAAGTTCGTCGAGAGAGGGCGGGCTGGTGAGATTGGAAAGAAACGCCTCCTGAACCTGCTGGCTGGTTGGCCGAAGCGCGTCTGCGTTATCCGCGCAGCGGGGAAGGGCAGAAAGCAGCGCCTCCACGGACACTGGAGACATTGTCTTAACGACGTCCAGGTAACGGGCAAACAGGGCAGGGTTACGAATCACCTGTAGCGCCAGAGGAAGATCGGTGTCGATATAGAGCATATGGTAGCTGCGCGGCTGCCCGTCGACGGGGTTGCAGCTGTGCGGCGCATAAGCCGGGATCGCAATCAGGTCCCCGGGATGAAGAATGTACTCTTGATCATGGCACACGCAGCAGGTCTGGCCCTCAACAATCGCCCCGATGGAGAGTTGAGGGTGACAGTGGCGTTTGTACGCCTGCGTGCTTTGCCAGGTGCTGCGCAGCTCAAGGCCCCTGGCGCGGTGAAAAGTCTGGCGAACGTGTCGGGTATCGGTCATGGAAACTCCTTCTGGACGTTTTTTATACCACGTCAGCGAACCGTCCGGCACTGCTTAACTCAGAACCTTCCGGATATACCCAACTTTACGTCCACAGCCAGTCATGTTGACTACCCTTAATACCCTAAGCGGTAAAACATGGAGATTCGATATGGCTTATCAGACAGTAAATCCTGCCACTAACCAGCTCATCAAAGAATACCCCTCACATACCGACGCGGATATCGAAGCGGCGCTCAGAGCGGCCGATGCGCTTTATCATTCCGAGTGGGCGAAAGGCGACATCAACCAGCGCCTGCCGGTGCTGCATAAGCTCGCCGACTTGATCGACGAGCGCGTGGAGGATCTGGCTAAAATCGCCAGCCAGGAGATGGGTAAGCTCATCGAACAGAGCCGCGGCGAGGTGAAGCTGTGCGCGCAGATCGCCCGCTACTACGCCGACAACGCGAAGCAGTTCCTGGCCCCGGTGAAGTATGACTCTGAACTCGGGGAAGCGTGGGTGGAGCATCACCCCATCGGCGTGCTGATGGCCGTTGAGCCGTGGAACTTCCCGTATTATCAGCTGATGCGCGTTCTGGCGCCGAACCTGGCGGCGGGGAACCCCGTCATCGCCAAGCATGCCAGCATCGTGCCGCACTGCGCCGAGACCTTTGCGCACCTGGTGCGCGAGGCGGGGGCGCCGGAAGGGGCGTGGACCAACCTGTTTATCTCGTCCGAGCAGGTGGCGAACATCATTGCCGACGATCGCGTACAGGGCGCAGCGCTGACCGGCTCTGAAAAGGCCGGCAGCGTGGTGGCCGCGCAGGCGGCGAAGCACATCAAAAAATCTACGCTGGAGCTGGGCGGTAACGACGTCTTCGTCGTGCTGGATGATGCAGACCTTGAGAAGGCCGTCAAAATTGGCGTGAATGCGCGACTCAACAATGCCGGGCAGGTCTGCACCGCGGCGAAGCGCTTTATTCTGCATGAGAAGATTGCGGATGCCTTCCTGAGCAAATTCACCGAAGCGTTTAAGCAGGTGAAAATTGGCGATCCGCTGGACGAGAGCACCACGCTTGGGCCGCTGTCGTCTAAAGATGCGCTGGAAACGCTCACCAGACAGGTTAACGAGGCGGTGAAAAACGGTGCCACACTGCACTATGGTGGCAAGCCGGTGCAGCGCGACGGGAGCTTCTTCGAACCGACGATCCTGACGAATATCTCCCGCGACAACCCGGCGTACTTTGAAGAGTTCTTCGGCCCGGTAGCGCAAATGTACGTGGTCAAAAACGACGACGAGGCGGTCGCCCTGGCAAACGACTCCCACTACGGCCTGGGCGGGGCGGTGTTCAGCCAGGATATCGAGCGCGCGAAGAAAATGGCGTCGCGGATCGAGACCGGGATGGTGTATATCAACTGGCTCACCGATACCGCGCCAGAGCTGCCGTTCGGCGGCGTGAAGCGCTCCGGCTACGGACGCGAGCTGTCGGATCTGGGTATCAAAGAGTTTGTGAACCAGAAGCTGGTGGTGGTGCGTAAGTAAGAGGTAATAAAAAACCTGCCAGCCGGCAGGTTTTTTTTAAAGGGATTATTGCACTTCGATCTTGTCCCAGCCGCTTTTAAACATGCAGCTGTCGACTAACGTATCCCGGCGATATTCATTCGCGTCTTCTACCGTGTAGCTCGTGGAAATATCCTTTTTCTTGTTCTTTTTGTCCGTTTTTTCCGAGCTCGAGCCGGTCACTACGTTATCCGGGGGCAGATCGATCAGGGCCTGCGCTTCGCATTCCGTGAGCTTTTTATTCATCTCAATATCGCTGACGCCCGGTTTTACCCATTTGTACTGGACGCACCCGGTGAGCATCAGCGTGAGGCTCAAAACGCAAAGCGCGGTGATGCGGTGTTTCATCAGAAGCTGACTCCACCGCCTACATATGCGCCGTCAATCAGGGTGTGGTTTGGACGACCATCTTTGCCGTCAACGCTCACGTGGCGGTAGCCCACTTTCAGCGTAACCGGTTTGATTGGGGTCCAGCTTACGCCGCCGTTGGCTTCCACGTAATTTTTCACGCTGTTGTTCAGGCCTTCTGGTGCCGCATAGCCTTCACCGTACACGTGGATGCTGTCGGTCAGCGCAACGTTTACGCCGCCGCCAATCGGGAAAGCAACGCCGTTATCGCCTTTTTTCGGGCCGATGTAGATGGCTTTTGCGCCCGCGTTCAGCATCACCGGGCCCATTTCCAGGTTGTAACCTGCGCCCACGCCGCCAGTCTGGGTACCGTCGTCGGTGTTTTTCAGCCAGTTACTTTCGAGATAAACACCGGATGAGGATTTCCCCATTTCCAGATTGAGGTTGGTAAAGTTTTTACCCTGTTCAATGCTGCCGCCCATTGCCAGTGCGGAACCTGATACGGCAGCCAGAGCAGAAAGGAGAAGGATATTCATTTTTTTCATGTTTCGTGCCTCATCATCAAATTAATCTGGGGGCACCTTAACAAGCGATGTTTATGACTGCAAATGTGATGCAAATCGACTTTTAATGCTGGCATTGTTAATTTTTTTATCTTTATTTGTAACGCCAAGGTTGGGTTGTTGGTGTGTCAACGCAGAAATTTCAGGCGTTGAGGAACAGTTTAATTTTGTGACTAAACGAAATCTGAACAAGCCGGGGATAGTAATTTGAGATGAATTAATTGGGATTCTAATAATTTCCAATTCCATTTCTAAAATCACATAAAAAAACAATTTTTTACATCTTTGTGGTCAATATTCGTTCAGATGCCCGGCCACGTTTTCGTTCTATGTCATTTTTCTGACACGTTTGTTCATTACGTTGTGGGCTTCACTTTCTGGATACTAACAATATGAAAAGAAAAATTATTCCTGTGCTTATCGGTTGTGCGCTCTCTTTCTCTGGCCTGGCGGCACAGCCCACGGCGGAGCGCTATGTCGTCAGCTTCCCTGACGGCTCACACGTAAAATACAGCGGCGCGTTTGCCGACGCGTTTCCGAATGGACTCCCGGTGGGGATTGGTTCTGGCCTTCTGTTTACGGGCAAGCAGGGCGATGCCCTTACCTTCGCGACCGTGACCGATCGCGGTCCCAACGCCGATGCGCCCAAAATGGGCAAAAACGAAGCCAAAATTTTTGTCACTCCGGATTTCGCGCCGCTACTGATGACTATCCGCGTTCAGAACGGCAAAGCTGAGGCAACGGATGCCCGCCCGCTGCATGATGATAAAGGCGAGATTAACGGCCTGCCGCTGCAAAGCGGCGTGATTGGCTCCACCAATGAAGTGGCGTTCAGCGATACCCTCAAAATTCTGAAGGGTGACAACCGCGGGCTGGACACGGAAGGCATCACCCCGGACGGCAAAGGCGGCTTCTGGCTGTGCGACGAGTACGGCCCGTTCCTGATTAACGTCGACAGCAAAGGGAAAATTCTGGCGATCCACGGGCCTCAGGCCGCGGAAGGGGAAAAATCCATCGCGGGCGGTCTGCCAAACGTTATCAAATGGCGCCAGCCGAACCGTGGCTTTGAAGGCCTGACCCGGATGCCGGACGGGCGTATTATCGCCGCCGTGCAAAGCACACTGGATATCAACGGTAAGAGCAAAAAGCAGGCATTGTTTACGCGTCTGGTCAGCTTCGACCCGGCGACCGGGAAAACGGCGATGTACGGCTACCCCATCGACAGCGCGGCCTACAGCAAAAACAGCGATGCTAAAATCGGCGACATCGTGGCGCTGGATGACCAGCACATCCTGCTGATTGAGCAGGGTGAGGATAAAAACGACGCGATGCGTAACCTTATCTACAAGGTGGATCTGAGCAAGGCGAGCGACCTGACCGCCTTCGACAAGCCGGGCGAGTACCCGGAGTTTGATGATGAGAAAACCCTGGTGCAGCGCGGCATTACCCTTGCTGCAAAAACGCAGGTCGTCGATCTGCGCGCGCTGGGTTGGCAGCAAGAGAAAGCCGAAGGGCTGGCGCTGATCGACAGCAAACGGCTTGCGGTGGCGAACGATAACGACTTTGGCGTGAAGGTGGCGATGCAGCACCCGGTCGAGGGCAAAAAGCTCAAGGATTATCGAGTGAACGCGGAAGGCAAGCTGACGCTGGATGATAAACCGGTGGAAACCACGCTCAGCGTGAAGCCGCTGAAGAAGCCGGAATCGGACAGCGAGCTGTGGATTGTGACGCTGCCGGAGGCGTTGAAATAATACCAGGCTTAACCCCTCACCCTAACCCTCTCCCCGCAGGGGAGAGGGGATTGTTCGGTGCTTACTGGACAGCTAGACCGTCTTAACGCTCTTTTCCCAGGTCTCGACCAGATGATCGCGCAGACTTCCGGTTCCGTGCATGGTCACCAGAAGATTCTGGCGCGCGCGGGTAAATCCAACATACAGTCGCTTAATATCGTCGCTCAGATCTTCTTCATTCCTTTCCTTTGCGGCATCCATAATGGCGACCGATTGAAATTCAAGACCCTTACTGCTTGGCAGCGGCATTACGCAGAGGAAATCATTCTGTGGTGACCAGTGTTTTTTATCATCGCTGGAGACAATCATCTGGTAGGGGATCTTGCGGGCTTCGAGCCTTGGTCCGAGCATACCCGAAATGCTGTAAGTTGAGGGGCAGAGTATAGCGATTTCCGACCAGGCAACACCCTGTTGTCGCTGCTCAGTGACCCAATCGAGAACGCGTGTAATTCCCTCGTCCTGATTATCAAAGCTTGCCAGCGCCGGATAGTTTCCGGACAGTCCACCTGCGGCGGGCAGCTGGTATTTGAGGGAATCTTCAATGTGATTATTGAGATAATTAAAAGCAATACTGCTGGCAAAATGGAGTATTTGCCGGGTGTTGCGATAATTGGTATCCAGAATAGTGGTGCGGCCCTGCGCCTTTATATCGACGCTGGACAGGGTAAAATCGAGAGCTTTCTTTTTCTGATAGATTGACTGAGCGTCATCGTAGAGGAAAAGCAGGGAGCTATCTTTATCGTCCGGCATCTTAGCGAGGATTCTTAGCCATTCCGGCTTAAAATCATGTCCTTCATCTATCAAAACGGCGCTGTACTGTTCTGGTTTGATAATGCCCTCTTCAAATGCCACCGTCAGCGCATTTTCCATTAGCTCAATAAAGTTTTTGCTCCTGGGGGGAAGACGTCGATGCGCGCTTAATTGCTGGTAGCACCAGGCATGAAAATGGATAACCTCGACAGGAAGCCTCAGGTTGTGCTGTTCGAGCTGCGCTTTGAGCTTTTTGGCCAGCGTAATGTTGTAGCAAATCACCAGTATCGGTTTGGTGTTTTCTATATTGTTGGCAAGCTCGATGCAGCGGTGATACAAAATGAGCGTTTTGCCTGATCCTGCCACACCATGAATGACCCGGTGTCCCGTCCCCATACTTCTGGCGAGTTGTTCCTGGTTCCTGTCCATCATGCATACCACATCAGGGGTGTGGAACGTAAAATTATCCAGGTCAACCCGCGTGACCGATGGGTTAATGCGGACATCGGGATAAAGATGCCATCGGATGCGGTCGAGCTGCTGTGGTGTTGTGTGATGAACGAAGTGGTGTTTGAGAAGGGATTCGAGCCGGGCGGAGATTTGTTCTCGGGTCATAAACTCGGTCAGTTCATCTTTGCAAATCACCTGGCTGGTGGGCAATATTTCTTCTAACGCTTCGGGGGTAAAACTCTTTTCCAGCTGTGCCCGGGTGATGTTGCTCAAATAAACACCGTATCCATACGGCATAATAAAGCTGCCTTCATGATCTCCCTGCTGGCGAAGCAAAGGATCGTTTTTCAGGCTGTTGATGATATGAAAGGTATATTGTCGAACCTGTTCGAGTGGGTTTTTCCACGGCTCAACGCCGTTTTTAGTTTCATAATGAATATGCGTTTTGTTGGCCGATTTTATTTTTGTGATAAACCAGTCTTTCACTTCTATAAACAACAGCCCTTTTTCGGGAGCCAGAATCACAAAATCAGGATGATCGTCTTTGTCTCCCATTCGGGTATCATACCAGCAGGTACACTGTTCGCTGAGGCCCCCCTCCAGGAGTCTTGCCAGCCTTTTTTCTCCAGCCGTGATCTTCTCGCTACAGCTGCTGATTGTGGGAATAATGAGTGCCATGTGATGTCTACCAATTCATGAATAGTATAACTCTGCGCAATTAATATTGTCGTAAATATTAATCTAAGCAGGATTTCATTATTGTTAAGGACATTAACAGACAATATTGCAAACAGAAAGAGTGAAGCGCGGAATTTGCTTTAGGGGAACGCGCTCCCTTTCAGGATTATAAGGGAGCGATTGTTTATTTTTTCAGACCCGCAAACGCTGCCCGGATTTCTTCTTCCGGCAGCTGTATGCCAATAAACACCATCACGCTGTGCGGTGGTTCATCGCCCCACGGGCGATCCCAGTCGGCGCTGTACAGGCGCTGTACGCCCTGGAACAGCAGGCGGTTCGGCTCGCCGTCTATCCACAGCATCCCTTTGTAGCGCAGCAGCTTGTCGGCAAACGACAGCAGCAGGTTTTCCATCACGCGGGAGACCTCGCTGATGTCCACCGGATAGTCCAGCTCCACCACAATCGACGCCACGTCGTTTTGCTTGTCGGACATAAAGTGGAAGCGCGGTTTCGCAGTGACGTTCTCCTCCAGCATAAAGCCGTTGGTGTTGAACAGCTGAGACAGATCGATGTCTCCATGCGTCACCGTGTAAATCGGCGCGCGGGAATTAATGCGCGTCAGCCGCTCGCGCAGTTTTTCGCTGGGTCCCGCCACGTCGGTTTTGGTCAGCAGGATGCGGTCGGCGTAGCCCACCTGAGACTGGGCGATGGTGAACTGGTTCATCTGCTCGTCGGCGTGAACCGCATCCACCAGGGCAATCACGCCGTCCAGCAGGTAGCGCTGGCAAAGAATCTCATGGGAGAAAAAGGTCTGAATGATCGGGCCGGGGTCGGCCATGCCGGTGCACTCGATCACCAGACGGTCAAAGTCGATGTCGCCACGATCGCGGCTGTCGAGCAGGTCCAGCAGGGCGTCTTCTAATTCATTAGAGCGGGTGCAGCAGATGCAGCCGTTGGTGAGGGTTTTGATCTGGGTGGCGCGATCGCCAATCAGCTGATCGTCAACCGATACCTCACCGAATTCGTTTTCGATGACGGCGATTCTGAAGCCGTGCTGCTCGTTCAGGATGTGGCGCAGCAGGGTGGTTTTACCGGCGCCGAGGAAACCGGTCAGCAGGGTAACGGCAATCGGGGTCATGGTCTCTCCTTTAGCAGCAGCGGACGCCGCCTTCTCCACTTCCGCCGTAGCGCGCTTCCTGACGCTCGCGGAAGAATTCGGTGTAGGTCATGTACGGCTTGTCCGGATGATTGGTCTTCATATGCTCAACGTAGTTGTCATAGTCCGGAATGCCAATCAGCATTTTCGCCGCCTGACCGAGGTATTTTTTCGCTTCGCCTAAGTTACCAAACATTGTGGGGTCCAGACAGGAAAAGCCCCTCACCCCGGCCCTCTCCCCAAGGGGGAGAGGGTGTATAAAGTTTCCTCTCCCCTTTGGGGAGAGGGTTAGGGTGAGGGGGGATGATTAATGGTGCGAAGAGGTTTTCACGCCGCCTTCCGGTACCGGCACGTACGGGGTTTCTTTATCCGTACGGCCTTCGGTGTTGCGCACTTTCATCCAGGTTTTGATGCCGTAGAAGATAATGCTGTACACCACCACCAGGAACAGAATGCTCAGACCCGCGTTGGTGTAGTTGTTCACCACGATATGGTTCATGTTGGCAATCTGCTGGGCGGTCAGATCCGCGCCGCCTGCGGCAATCTTCTCTTTGTACTGGTTAGCCATGAAGAAGAAGCCTTCCAGCTGTGGGTTGGTGCTGAACAGCTTCAGGCCCAGCGCCCAGGTGGTGCAGAGCAGCAGCCACAGCGCGGGAACGACGGTCACCCAGATGTATTTGGTGCGTTTCATCTTCACGAGGACAACGGTGCCCAGCACCAGGGCTACGGCTGCCAGCATCTGGTTAGAGATACCGAACAGCGGCCACAGGCTCTTCACGCCGCCGAGCGGGTCAACAACGCCCTGATACAGCAGATAACCCCACAGACCTACGCAGCCGGCAGTACCCAGAACACCTGCTACCAGAGAGTCGGTTTTCTTCAGGAACGGCACGAAGTTGCCGAGCAGATCCTGCAGCATAAAGCGGCCCGCACGGGTACCTGCATCCAGCGCGGTGAGGATGAACAGCGCTTCAAACAGAATACCGAAGTGGTACCAGAAGCCCATGTCCGCCCACGGCAGCACTTTGTGGAATACGTGTGCGATACCCACTGCCAGCGTCGGTGCACCGCCTGCACGGTTCAGCACGGACGGCTCGCCGATGTCTTTCGCGGTCTGCATGATCTGCTCAGGCGAAATCACGAAGCCCCAGGAGCTGACGGTCGCCGCCGCATGTGCGCTGGCCTCTTTCAGCTGCGCCATGATCAGCGCGGTATTTTCGCCACCCATCTCGTGCAGGTTTGGCATGGTGATGCCCAGACCCGCCGGCGGGGTGTTCATCGCGAAGTACAGACCTGGCTCGATGATAGACGCCGCGACCAGCGCCATAATCGCCACGAAGGACTCCATCAGCATTGCGCCGTAACCGATGAAGCGCGCGTCAGTTTCGTTGGCCATCAGCTTCGGCGTGGTGCCGGAGGAGATCAGCGCGTGGAAGCCAGACACGGCACCGCAGGCGATGGTGATAAACAGGAACGGGAACAGGGCGCCTTTCCACAGCGGACCGGTGCCGTCAATGTACTGGGTCACCGCCGGCATTTTCAGCTCAGGGTTGATGATCACAATCCCGATCGCCAGCCCTACGATCACGCCGATTTTCAGGAAGGTCGCCAGGTAGTCGCGCGGAGCCAGAATCAGCCACACCGGTAGCAGGGCGGAAACGAACGCGTAACCGATCAGCGCGAAGGTGATGGTGGTGTCTTTGAAGGTCAGCGCCGGGCCCCAGTACGGGTCGTGCGCAATCACGCCGCCGAAGTAGATGGAGGCGACCAGCAGCACGATACCGATGACCGACACTTCGCCCACGCGGCCAGGGCGCAGGAAGCGCATGTAGATGCCCATGAACAGCGCAATCGGTACGGTAGAGCAGACGGTGAAGACGCCCCACGGACTTTCGGCCAGTGCCTTCACCACGATCAGCGCCAGCACCGCCAGGATGATGATCATAATCAGGAAGCAGCCGAAGAGGGCGATCGTGCCCGGCACGCGGCCCATCTCTTCTTTGATCATCTCGCCCAGCGACGAGCCGTTACGGCGTGAGGAGATAAACAGCACCATAAAGTCCTGCACCGCCCCCGCCAGCACCACGCCCGCCAGCAGCCAGAGCGTACCCGGCAGGTAGCCCATCTGCGCGGCCAGCACCGGGCCGACCAGCGGGCCAGCGCCTGCAATGGCGGCAAAGTGGTGACCAAACAGTACGTAGCGGTTGGTTGGCACGTAGTTCAGGCCGTCGTTGTTAATGACCGCCGGGGTAGCGCGGGTCGGGTCGAGCTTCATGACCTTCTGCGCGATGTACAAGCTGTAGTAGCGATAAGCCACAAGATAGACGGAGACAGACGCGACCACGATCCACAGGGCGCTTACGTGTTCGCCCCGGCGCAATGCGACAACCGCCAGACAGAAAGCACCGAGGATCCCGAGTAAGGCCCAGGGCACGTGCTTATGTAGTTTTTTAGTATCCATAGTAAGACCTGGTTTTTTATGTAATGAAAAAAGGGTCAGGGTTCGTTGTGAGGAGGTATTGATAATGCTGGAGCGATCGTGCCAGATCCGCGCGCGCGTAAAGGGCGGTAAATGAGTGAGTGGTTGAAAGTGACGGGTGAGCGGTCAAAGAACGCGGCGAGTGGTTAAGGCTCGCCGCTGGCGGGGGAAATTATGTGATTGAGATCACGTGGTTTTCCGGGCTGCGCTCCATCGACAGGTAGTTTTCCAGCGTCTTGATGAGCTTCTCCTTCAGCCAGCTCGGCTCCAGGATCTGAATATTCGGCAGCCAGTAGAACAGCAGCGGCAGGATCTGGTTTTCGTGTGCCGCCTGGCAGCGCAGCGTGACGCCGCCGCGTTGTTGCTCCAGCAGCTCTTGTTCCGGCAGGAGATCGCGGCGCAGGAAGTAATGTGAAATATTATCCTTAATGAATATTTTCACGGTGAAAGTAGTTTCGGACACCCACGGGTCGAGGCTTTTTTCCAGCAATGCCCGAACATTTTCATCAGGGGTAAAAAGGGTTTTTTGAATATCAAACCAGCTAATCTGGCTTAATGAAAAGGATTTCAACCGGCTATTTTCGGTAGCTTGTAAATACCATATGTTTTTTTTGTTAATGAGTTTATAGGGATTAATCAGACGGGTTTTACCCTTATATACGATCTGACAGACATTATGGTTCTTAATTGATTTCTCGATTTTCGCTAAATGGCGGCGGATATCACGCTGCACCGTGTGCTCTGCGTCATTACCGAGGATAAGAATATGGTTTTCGTCGACGCGCGTCTCCAGCTTTTGCCAGAAGTCCGTATTTCTTTCAGGGAAAAAGTTATCGGCATTCAGGAAGTTAGCCAGAGCATGATGTAATCCCTGCCCGCCGGGAGATTGGGCGGAGTGGATCAGTCGATATAGCCCGTTACCGGTATGTTCAACAATGGGCGAGAGCGCATTTAAATCCCGGTAGACGGTACGCTCGGTAATTTTAAATTTCTCCATTAGCGCACTGCGGTTTACTACGCCGTGTAAATGTAGCTCAAGGAGAATATCGACCAGACGTTCAGCCGAGCGGCTCCGCGTCGTTTTAGCCATAAGGTCTTCCTGTATATTGGGTATGCGCTGAACAATGCAAAAGCACTGACCGGAGATGTCAGTATTCAGGCACAGAAAATTTCTCTTATGGATATATAACGGCGTGATTTAGCGGAAACCTTAGGAATTTTTGTAGAAAGCGGCCCGGGGCCCCCAAAAGCCCCCCCCCCGGGGGGGCAACCCCCGCGGGCCAAAGCAAAAAAACCCCGGGGGAAAGCCCCGGAAAATAGATAGAGCCCGGG
>NZ_JAWNCA010000051.1:0-15308 GCF_034106185.1 Enterobacter sp. 296B2
CCCCTCCCTCCCGCGCGCGCGCGCGGCCCCGGCGGGGCGGCCGGCCCCGGCGGCCCCCCCCCCCCCCCCCCCCCCCCCCCCCCCCCCCCCCCCCCCCCCCCCCCCCCCCCCCCCCCCCCGGCTACTTATCAGCGCCGACGCTGCCAGAGCCACAATCCCGCAATCGCCGCCGCGAAGAGTCCACCAAATCCGACGCCAATCGCCACCACCGGTACCCCCACTTTCACCGCCAGCGAATAGAGTCCCAGCATTAACAGCATTGCCAGGTTTTCACCGAGGTTTTGTACCGCAATGGCATTCCCCGCCCCGACGGTCTGCTTGCCGCGCTCCTGGAGTAACGCATTCAACGGCACCACGAAGAAACCGCCCAGAATGCCAATCAGGATCAGCAGGGCATAAGCGGGCAGCAACGCATGCTGAAGCGAGAAAATAAGCACCACGACGCCAATCAGGATCCCCGCCGGCATGCAGCGTGCTACCGTTTCGAGCGTTACCAGCTTCGCTGCAGCGCCTGCGCCAGCCACGATGCCGATCGCTACCATCGCATTAAGATAGGTCGGCGTCGCATTGTCAGTAATTCCCAGCGCCACCGGTACCCACAGGACCAGCAGGAAGCGTAGCGTGACGCCCGCCCCCCAGAACATACTGGTTCCCATCAGGGAGAAACGCGTTTCCCCGTTACGCCACAGCACGCGGCACGCGTTGAAGAAACTGCCAGTCATCGGTTTGAAGCGCCAGGATTGCCCCGGGCGAGCGACCGGCAGCTTCGGAATAAACAGGTTAGCCACGACCGCCCCGCCATACACCGCCGCGCATACGCCCAAAGCCGCCAGGACATGCCAGTCGGCCAGTACGCCTCCTGCGACGGAGCCGAGCAGGATAGCGGCAATGGTTGACGACTCCATCAGACCGTTGGCTTTGACCAGCTTATCGCCCGTGGTCAGCTCGCCAAGAATGCCATACTTCGCCGGAGAGTAGGCAGCAGCGCCGATGCCCACAAGCGTATAGCCAATAAACGGATTGAAGCCAAAGCAAATGCTGGCGGCACCCAGCAGCTTGAGACCGTTGGCAAACATCATCACCCGGCCCTTCGGGAAACTGTCCGCCACCTGCCCCACAAACGGGGCAAAGATAATGTAAGCGCCCACAAACACCATCTGCAGGATCGGCTGACTCCAGTCGGGGTAAAACTCGGCTTTCAGCAGGGCCAGCGTGGCGAACAACAGCGCGTTATCGCCGAACGCAGAGAGAAACTGCGCGGCAATGACCGCCATCATGCCTTTTGAACGCAGTGAGGTGTTAGTGTGTACTGACTCACGCATTTTGCTGTTCCGCCTCTTCAACCATGCCTTTCAGGGTCACGAAATCGGGTTTCCCACTACCCAGCACCGGAAGCTGCTTCAGGTAGCGAATATCGCGCGGCACCGCCAGCTCGGGAATGCCATGCTCACGCGCATAGCTCAGTAGCCTGTCGCGCTTAAGCTCGCCGTCGGTGGTAAACAGCACCAGCGCCTCGCCTTTGCTGGCATCACTCTTCACCACCGTCGCATGCATTTTATCGGCGGAGACAGCCGTCGCCAGTTGTTCGACCATTTCCAGAGAGACCATTTCACCGGCGATTTTGGCGAAGCGTTTTGCGCGTCCCTGAATCTGCACAAAGCCTTGCTCATCGAAACGCACGATATCACCGGTGTCATACCAGCCGGTTTCAACCTCGCCGTTGACGTTTTCCGCCGTCGGCGCTTCCAGCTGGCCTGGGTTTTCTACGCGCAGGTAACCGTTCATCACGTTTGGCCCTTTCAGCTGCAGGCGGCCACCCTCCTCAATGCCCGGCACGGCCAGCAGACGCGCATCCATCCCCGGCAGAATTCGGCCCACCGTACCCGGTTTCGCCGCCATGGGTACGTTGATGGAGACCACGGGCGCGCACTCGGTAACGCCATAGCCCTCAAGAATGCGCAGGCCAAACTTGTCCTGCCAGATCTGACGCGTGCTCTCCTGCAGCTTTTCCGCACCGGCCACCACATAGCGCACGCGGAAGAAATCATACGGATTGGCGAAACGGGCATAGTTACCCAGGAAGGTTGAGGTCCCGAACAGGACGGTGCAGTTACGGTCATACACCAGCTCCGGCACAATGCGGTAATGCAGCGGGCTGGGATAGAGGAACACTTCCGCACCGGTCAGCAGCGGCGTAAAAAGTCCCACCGTCAGGCCAAAGGAGTGGAACAGCGGCAGCGCCGACATAAAGCGGTCACTGGCAGTAAAGTCGGCAATGCTTTTGATCTGCTCAACGTTCGCCAGAATACTCTTGTGGCTGTGAACAACGCCTTTCGGGTTGCCCTCCGAACCCGACGTGAAGAGGATAATCGCATCATCTTCCGGCTGCTGTTTGACCTGCGCCAGACGCGGCATCAGCAGGTGTGCAAAAATCCACAGCTTGTCGCCTGTGGTCACGTCCGCTTTCAGATCTTCCAGAAAGACCCAGCGCACCTGGGTCAGCTGTTCTGGCAGATGCCAGAGCTTGCCTTTGTCCAGGAACTGTCGGGAGGTAAAGACGGTATTTATCTGAGCGGCGGTAATGGCGCTGGTCAGCCCTTTCACCCCCGCCGTGTAGTTCATCATCGCCGGTATACGTCCACGGGAAACCGCGCCAAAAATCACCGCCGCGCTGATGCCCGCGTTTGGCAGCATCAGGCCGATCTTTTCGCCCTTCTTGCTGTACTTCTCCAGAATGCGGCCCACAAACAGCGTTTTGGTCAGCAGCTTGCGATAGGTATCCGGGGTAAAGTTGATGTCTTCGATGCAGTTTTTCTTTGCGCCATAGCGGTACTGCGCGGAAAGCAGGGATTCGTACAGCGTTTCGCGCGGGCGCACGGCCATGCGCGCTTCCATCATAATCTGGTGCAGCATTTCCCCGGCGATTTTACGGCGATCGCGGGCACGCGGCGCGTCGGGCATCGGGAGCGACGTTGGCGGCAGAATATGCAGAGTGATTTTGGGGAACAGACGCTGCTTCACCAGCCCCTTCAGGCGGCTGAAGTGGGTCAACTCTGCACCTTCGATACGCAGCGGCACCACGGTCGCTTTTGACTTCGCCGCGACAAAACCCGCGCCGTCGTAGATTTTCATCAGCGAACCGGTCACTGAAATGCGCCCTTCCGGGAAAATAACCACCGGACGCCCCTGCTCTACCAGACGTACCAGATGTTTAATCATCATCGGCTTTGTCGGGTCGAGCGGCACAAAATCAATCAGCGGGGTGAGCCAGCGCATGTACCACTGTTGGCTGATGGAGGTGTACACCGCAAACACCGGCCGCACGGGCAGAAATAGCGCCAGCAGAATGCCGTCTATGAAGGAAACATGATTGGGTGTGATGAGAACGCGCTCGCCGCGAAGCGCCTGGGCGTCGCCAGTGACGCGGATGCGAAAAAGAATACGGAACAGTGTACGGAAAAACCCAAATAGCATCTCAACTCCCTTTGCCAGACAGTGTGGTGGGGTGACGGTAAATGGTGGCAGATTACACGAGAAGTGATACAGGAGCGACAGCAAAAGTGGGGGCGAAAAAAAACCTGCGCATCCGCGCAGGTTGGTGCAAGTGATGAGTACGAAACCGTACTAAGAATTCTCACCAATCAATACCTCTGGGATCTTGATTGTGGCTGTTGACCCTGCGCTTCGCCAGCAGGAAAACGCAAGGGAATGAGCCGAAATGCAACCAGGTGTGAATATTCTCTGTTGCTGTTACAGGTTGAACTGTCAGGCAAAAAAAAACCTGCGTAAGAACGCAGGCTGGTGTAAGTCGTGTTAATCAACCGGGGTTGATTCCACCTATCAATACCTCTGGGACCTCAACTCTACCAACCTCTTTTACGTCATCGCCACCGGCCAATCGCAACAGCCTGAGGCAAAGTGTAACTAAAGGTTCAGATTGACATTCTTCTGACATGACCAGGCGTGTAACGATTACACTATCAGGGTGGGTCTGCGTCACGTTTGTGGCGCGAGGGAACCGGCTTCCCTTGAATGCGCGTCACTTTTCCGCAACACTATTTAGTGTGTAAACGCTTACCCCAAATAAGAAGGTTATAAATGGCGACAATAAAGGATGTGGCTCGTCTGGCAGGTGTGTCGGTAGCCACCGTCTCCCGCGTGATTAATGATTCACCCAAAGCCAGTGACGCATCACGCCAGGCGGTACAAAGCGCCATGGAAACCCTGAATTACCATCCAAATGCCAACGCCCGCGCGCTCGCCCAGCAGTCAACGGATACCATTGGGCTGGTGGTGGGCGACGTTTCCGACCCCTTTTTCGGGGCCATGGTTAAAGCGGTTGAACAGGTCTCTTATCAGACGGGTAATTTTTTACTGATCGGCAATGGCTATCACAATGAACAAAAAGAACGCCAGGCTATTGAGCAGCTGATCCGGCACCGCTGCGCGGCGCTGGTTGTTCACGCCAAAATGCTCCCGGATGCCGAACTGATTCACCTGATGAAGCAGATGCCCGGAATGGTGATCATCAACCGTATTATCCCCGGCTTTGAAAAACGCTGTGTGGCCCTCGATGACCGCTACGGCGCCTGGCTTGCAACTCGTCATCTGATTCAACAGGGTCACACCCGGATTGGCTATCTCTGTTCCAATCACCCTATTTCTGATGCGGAAGACCGCCTGCAGGGCTACTACGACGCCCTGCGCGAAAACGGTCTGCCGTGTAATGACCGTCTGGTGGCCTACGGAGAGCCGGATGAGAGCGGCGGCGAACAGGCCATGACGGAGCTGCTGGGTCGTGGACGAAATTTCACCGCGGTTGCCAGCTATAACGATTCGATGGCCGCCGGGGCAATGGGTGTCATGAATGACAACGGGATTGAGGTGCCGACGGAAATCTCACTGATTGGCTTTGACGATGTCCTGGTCTCCCGGTACGTGCGCCCGCGCCTGACCACCGTCCGTTACCCAATCATCACGATGGCCACCCAGGCCGCAGAGCTGGCGCTGGCGCTGGCCGAGCAACGCCAGCCGCCGGAGATTACCCATCTCTTCAGCCCAACGTTAGTGCGCCGTCACTCCGTTGCAGCGCCTGCTGACGCGCAGAGCGAATAACGATACAGGTGTACCGTTTTATCCGGATACTCCAGCCCATCGCCAATATACTGCCAGCCGTAACGTTCATAGAAGTCGCGGCAGGCAGACCAGAGATGGAGTTCCTCGTACCCGGCCCGTGCGGCGAAGCGAATAACGTGCTGCTGTAACTTTCCTGCCAGCCCCTTGCCGCGCGCCGCGTCGTCAACGTAGAGCGCCGCCAGCCACGGAAAAAGATCCTGACGGGTAATCAAATCGCAGCGCCAGAGCCCCACCGTGCCGAGAAGCCGTTCATCTTCTACGGCGATAAAGGTCAGCGGCAGGGCATCCGGCGTCTGGCTGTGCGCAACGATGCTGTGGAAAAATTCCCGCGAAAGCCCCTCGCCAAAGGCCTGCCATAGCCAGTCGGTAACCTGCTCCGCATAGTGCGGTGCCTCGTAAAGCGGGAGGATGACGGTCTTTTTCACGTTTCACCTGCGTTTTTAATGAATATGCTGGCCTGACGCCTCCAGCCCGGCTTGGCGAGTATTTTACCAGAGTCAGACTATTTAGTTTTACTTCTGGCAGGCCAGGCGAATCGTGACCAAAAAGCGTGATCGTGGCAGAAGTTTTGCGCTTCCCGCATCGCTTATACGCTGTCAGGTCTGTGTTAAACTGCAGACCATTACGTGGAAGCAGGAATGTAGAATGGCAACAATGCTGGATGTCTCACTGCGCGCGGGCGTGTCGAAGGCTACCGTCTCGCGCGTGCTGAACGGCACAGGTCAGGTTAAAGAGAGTACGCGTCAGCAGGTCTTTGCTGCGATGGAAGAGCTGGGCTACCGCCCAAACTTTCTCGCGCGTTCGCTGGCTAACCAGACCAGCAACAGCATTGGTCTGGTCGTCTCTACCTTCGACGGCTTTTACTTTGGTCGTCTTTTGCAGCAGGCGTCGCGGCAGACCGAAACCCACGGGAAACAACTGATCGTCACCGACGGTCACGACGCGCCAGAGCAGGAAGAACAGGCGGTGCAGATGCTGGCCGACCGCCAGTGCGATGCCATCGTGCTTTACACGCGCTATATGAGCGAAAAGGCGATCATCAAGCTGATTAATACCGTACAAACGCCGCTGGTGGTCATCAACCGTGAAGTCAGCCAGGCACCGGAGCGCTGCGTGTTCTTCGAACAGCAGGATGCCGCGTTTAAGGCGGTGGATTACCTGATCAATCAGGGCCACCGGGAGATCGCCTGCATTACCGTCCCGATCCACACCCCCACGGGTAAAGCGCGGCTAATGGGCTACCGTAAGGCGCTGGAAAAGCACGGCATTCGTCTGGACGAGCGTCGGATAAAGTACGGTGATGCGGGAATGACGCGGGGCTATGAGCTGTGTAAGGAGCTGATTGCTGAAGGGGTATCGTTCAGCGCGCTGTTTGCCTGTAACGATGATATGGCGCTGGGCGCGTCCAAAGCGCTGCATCAGGCAGGGCTTAAGATCCCGCAGGATATCTCCCTGTTCGGCTTTGACGATGCCCCAAGCGCGAAGTGGCTGGAGCCTGCGCTCTCATCGGTTTATCTTCCGATAGATAACATGATCGTCACGGCTATCGATCAGGCGATCCGGCTGGCGAAGAACCAGCCGGTCGATGCGATCCCGCCGTTTACCGGCACGCTGGTATTACGCGATTCGGTCACAACGGGGCCGTACTTTCATCAAACGAGTTCCAGCGCCAGCAGTTCCTGAATGGTCTGACGACGACGGATCAGCCGCGCCTTGCCGTTATCAAACAGCACTTCCGGCAGCAGCGGACGGCTGTTGTAGTTCGAGGACATAGACGCCCCGTACGCGCCGGTATCGTGCAGCACCAGGTAATCGCCAGGCGCTACCTCCGGCAGCGCACGGGTTTCCACTTTGCCGCCTTCCTGCTGGGTAAATACGTCACCGGATTCACACAGCGGGCCTGCGACCACCGTCTCGCGGCGCGGCGCGTGCGTTAAATCGCGGCCATCGGCGGCAAGGGCGGTAATGTGATGGTAGCTGCCGTACATGGACGGACGCATCAGGTCGTTAAAGCCCGCGTCAATCAGCACGAAGTGGCGGGAGCCCATCTCTTTGACGCTGCGCACCTGCGCCACCAGCACGCCGGCTTCGGCCACCAGGAAACGACCCGGTTCAATTTCCAGCTTCACGGCATGACCAAGATGCGCGGCGATTTGATCGCGCGCGGCGCTCCACAGGCCGTAATAGTGATCGGTATCGATCGCCTCTTCCCCTTCGCGATAAGGAATGGAAAGACCGCCACCGGCAGAGATCGCCTCCAGATCCTGGCCGAAGTCGACAACCTGGCGCACCATTGCCCCGCACACCTGCTCCAGGTGCCCGTAATCGACGCCAGAGCCAATATGCATATGAATGCCAACCAGCTTCATGTTGTAGCGCTGCAGCACCTCAAGGGCGGCAGGCATATCGGCGTACCAGATCCCGTGCTTGCTGTTTTCGCCCCCGGTGTTGGTTTTTTGGCTGTGCCCATGACCGAAGCCCGGGTTCACCCGCAGCCAGACGCGATGACCAGGCGAAACCTGCCCAAGCTGCTCCAGCATATCCACAGAACCGGCATTCACCGGCACCTGCAGTTCATGCACGCGCGCAAGCGTGGCGTCGTCGATCACATCCGCGGTAAAGACGATAGCATCAGGATCGGTTTTCGGATCGAACCCGGCCGCCAGCGCACGCTCGATTTCACCCAGCGACACGGAGTCAACCTTCACGCCCTGCTCGCGCATCAGGCGCAGAATGTGAATATTGGAGCAGGCCTTCTGGGCAAAACGCACCACGTCAAACTGATGCAGGGCGGCGATCTTCTCGCGAACGATCTGCGCGTCATAGACCCATACCGGGCAGCCAAACTCGGCGGGCAGGCGCAGCAGGTTTTCAGCGTTCAAATCGGTATCCGTCTGGTTGAGCGGGCGTGGCATGGTCTTCTCCGGGTCAATTCATTTTTTATGATTACGCCACAGCGGAAGCCGAATAAAAAATATCGTTTTATCGCGAGTCTATGCAAAAATGATATGGACAGTTCTTTGCTTTCAGGTGCCCTATGCCCGCCGTCAATTTACGCCACATCGAGATTTTTCACGCCGTGATGACCGCCGGCAATCTCACCGAAGCCGCACAGATGCTGCATACCTCCCAGCCGACGGTCAGCCGCGAGCTGGCGCGCTTCGAGAAAGTGCTGGGGCTGAAGCTGTTCGAACGCGCCCGGGGAAGGCTTCACCCGACGGTGCAGGGGTTGCGCCTGTTTGAGGAAGTGCAGCGCTCATGGTACGGGCTGGACAGAATCGTCAGCGCGGCGGAAAGCCTGCGCGAGTTTCGTCAGGGCGAGCTGTCGATTGTCTGCCTGCCTGTCTTCTCTCAGTCCTTCTTACCGACGCTGCTCCAGCCTTTTCTGGCCCGCTATCCCGAGGTCAATCTCACCATCGTGCCGCAGGAGTCGCCTCTGCTTGAAGAGTGGCTGTCGGCACAGCGGCACGATCTCGGGTTAACAGAGACCTTCTCGACACCCGCAGGCACGGCGCGCACGGAACTGCTCGCGCTGGATGAAGTGTGCGTTCTGCCCGCCGGGCATCGGCTTGCTCACAAAGCGGTGCTGACGCCTGCGGATTTTCACGGTGAGAACTACATTAGCCTGTCGCAAACCGACAGCTACCGGCAGCTGCTGGATACGCTTTTTGCTGAGCATCAGGTGAAGCGGCGGATGGTGGTAGAAACGCACAGCGCGGCCTCAATATGCGCGATGGTTCGTGCGGGCGTCGGCGTCGCGGTCGTCAATCCGCTTACGGCGCTGGACTATGCCGGGAGCGGGATCGTCATCCGCCGTTTTAGCGTTTCCGTCCCGTTCACCGTAAGCCTTATCCGCCCGCTGCACCGTCCGGCTTCCGCGCTGGTGGACGCATTCACCGAACACTTAGTTGAGCATGCGCGTCAGGCGGCGCTTCGCTTGCCTGACCTGCAAAACCCGTTATGACAGCATAAATTCCACGGCATCTGCCGCGTGAATAGCCGCGGTATCAAACACCGGGATGGGGCTCCGTTCGGCAGGCACCAGTAAACCGATCTCCGTGCAGCCGAAAATCACCCCTTCAGCCCCCTGTTGCGCCAGTTTCTCTATTACGCTCACGTAATACGCACGGGAGGTTTCGCTGAAGGTTCCAAGGCAGAGCTCGTCGAAGATAATCTGATTGATGCGCGCCCGGTCCTCCTCATCCGGGATCAGGCTTTCTATCCCAAACTCGCTGTGCAAGCGCCCGCGATAGAAATCCTGCTCCATGGTGTAACGTGTGCCCAGCAAGGCCACGCGCGACATTCCCGAGGCGCGAATTGCGCGTCCGGTGGCATCCGCGATGTGCAGGAACGGCAGCGAACAGCGCGCTTCAATGTGCGAGGCCACTTTGTGCATCGTGTTGGTACACAGCAGAATGCCCTGCGCCCCCGCACGCTCCAGCCCCAGCGCGGCATCGGCCAGGATCTCCCCCGCTTTATCCCATTCACCGCTCGACTGACAGGCTTCGATTTCATGAAAATCAACGCTGTGCAGCAGCAGGCTCGCGGAGTGCAGGCCGCCCAGACGCTGCTTTACGCCTTCGTTAATCAGGCGGTAATAAGGGATAGTCGATTCCCAGCTCATCCCACCTAACAGGCCAATCGTTTTCATCATCCCTCCTTCTCTGTTTAAGCCAGTGAAGCAAACTTGTGATCCTGTTTCCAGATCTTTGTTGCGTCGTTTTCTTTTTAAGCTGGCCCATATAAATTAAATAAAACACCGTTTTATTATAAAGGGCAAGACCATGTTTATGTTCCACAAAGAGACCGCGTCTGAAGATCTGGGGAACGGCGTTACGCGCCGCGTACTGGCCCACGGCGGCAGGATGATGGCGGTTGAAGTGCATTTTGAGCAGGGTGCAATTGGCCCACTGCATAACCACCCGCACGAACAGTTAACCTATGTTCTCTCCGGCGAGTTTGAATTTACGATTGGTGAAGAGAAGCATGTCGTGACGGCGGGAGATACGCTCTACAAAAAACCACATGTTATGCACGGCTGCCTCTGCCTCAGGGCCGGCACGCTGCTGGACACCTTTACGCCTGTCCGCGAGGATTTCCTGAAATAAAAAAGGCGCTGTTTCAGCGCCTTTCCTGTATGCAGAATTTATTCCGTTACCGGCTCTGGCAATGGGTTTCGGCTGAGCATGGCCTCACGCAGTAACACGCTGCCGCAGGCAAACAGAGCGCCAAGGATCGCTGCCAGAATGACAATCATCCCTTTGCCCGGGCCGTCTTTTTTCACCGGCATCGATGGCGAAAGCTGATACCTGAATGGCTCAAGCTTAACGTCTGCAAAGGAGAGTTTTTTCAGCTGCGCCAGGTAATATTCCCGGTTCTGGAAATCCGCGTTCAGCTCCGTCACGTCCTTGAGATTTTTTTCAATCTTTAGCTTTTGCGCGATACCGTCAGCCCCGAGCGCAACGGAGTAATCCGGATCGTCTTTTACCGCCTGTCCGTTGCTGTACACGGGCTTCTTAATGCCCGCGGCATTCGCCACTTCCAGCGAATAATTCAGCCGCTGCAGGTTGGTGTTGTGCACATTGGTCAGACGAACGCGGTCGAGCGCCAGCTGCTGTTCTACCTCGTTCGTTTTGAGGGCGATCTGATTGCGGATATTTTGCACCGTCTCTTTCTCAACAATTGCCGAGATATAGTCGATATACCCCTCCAGGACGGATTGGGCATCGGCTGCGGTCGGCGCGGTGAAGCTCAATGTCCAGGAGACGAAAGGCGATTTATCCGCGTCTTTTCCCTGAACATCATTCACCGCTTTCATTCTGTCTGCGATATTAACAACCGCACGGTGCAGTTCAAGCGGGTCCACTTCCGTATTCTTAAGCTGCGCCATCACGTAAGGGGAAGAGGTCATATACTCTTCGAGCAATGACTGTGACTGGAATTTTTTAATAAACAGGTCAAAGACTTCCTGACGGGTGACCGGCACCTTCACGTCAAGAACCTGCAGCGCAACCATCATCTGGCGCAGCGGGTTCCACTGTGTCTGTTCCGCCGGAGTGATCACCGCTTTACTGGTCCATTTTTGCGGCAGTAGAAGCGCAATTGCCAGACCTGCCAGCGCGAAAACAAAGATAATGGTGGCAATACGTTTTTTCGCGGTAATCAGAACATCTAACAGACCCAGAAGATCGATCTCTTTTGAACTGACTGCTGGGGGGGCATATGAGGGAAAATCGAGGTCCGTTTTTTTCTTGATATCCATTGCTGACATAACCGTTCTTCTGTTTCGGGTGCAGTAAATTCCTGCCGGATGAGTTCAGTTGCCCGATAATACAAGAAACTAAGAATAATCTGAATGCGAGAATGGACTATCTGAGAGATTGCTATCAAAGTTGGTAGTTATTAAGCATCACGCTAACAAAACGCCGGGTGGCGCTGCGCTTACCCGGCATTACCCCTTACACGCCGATATTTCGCAGTTTCTCCCCGCTCATCAGCTTGCGTTCAATATGCTCCAGCGTCACGCCTTTGGTTTCTGGAATTAGCCAGAATGTGACGCCAATAAATGCCACGTTCAGCACCGTGTAGAGCCAGAAGGTTCCCGCCGCGCCAATCGCATCCAGCAGCGTCAGGAAGGTCGCGCCGATGATCATGTTCGATACCCAGTTGGTGGTGGTGGAACAGGTGATACCAAAATCGCGACATTTCAGCGGCTGAATTTCAGAGCACAGGATCCACACCACCGGCGCGGCGCTCATCGCGTAGCCAGCGATGCACATCATGGTCATGCCCACGGAGAGCCATGAGAGGCCACTGGACGCCGTGCCGTTATCAAACTGCATCAGGCAGTAGCCGAGGATCAGCGTACCGAGCGCCATCACGCTGAAGCCAATTTTCAGCGCTGGCTTACGTCCGGCTTTATCGACGGTGAACACCGCAATAAAGGTGGCGAACATAAAGGTGAGCCCCACCACCAGCGTGGCGATCATCTGCTGTTCGGTGGTGGTAAAACCGGCCATTTTGAAGATGCGCGGCGCGTAGTACATGATGATGTTCATCCCGGTGAACTGCTGCATCGCCTGGAGCAACATGCCAAGAAATACCGCGCGGCGCACGTTGCGGTTAGCCTTGAACAATGACCAGCCGCCCTGCTTCAGCTTCAGGCTTTCGCGGATCTCGTTCAGCTCTTCACGCGCTTTCTCAGACGTGTCGCGCAGCATACGCAGCACCTCTTCCGCCTCCACGTGACGCCCTTTTTGCGCCAGCCAGCGCGGGCTGTTCGGCAGGAAAATCACTAATACAATCAACACAACCGCAGGCAGCGCCAGCACACCGAGCATCGCCCGCCAGTTACCGCTGTAGCTGAAGTACGTATCGGACAGGAACGCCAGCACGATGCCCAGCGTCACCATCAGCTGGTACATGCTGATCATCTTGCCGCGCACGTTCTCGCTCGCCATTTCGGAGAGATACAGCGGTGCGGTGTAGGAGGCGATCCCCACCGCCACGCCCAGCAGCACGCGGGAGAGCAGCAGCACTTCAACGTTGGTGGCAAACGCCGAACCAATGGACCCGGCAACAAACAGGACCGCCCCGACCATCAGGCTGTATTTGCGCCCGAGGCGGAACGAAAGCCAGCCGTTAAACAGCGCGCCGATGGCCGCGCCGAGCATCATGCTGCTCACCACCCACTCCTGCAGGCGGTTACTCAGCGTAAAGTGATCGGTAATAAACGGCAGCGCACCGGCGATAACGCCGATATCCAGGCCAAACAGTAAACCGGCCACGGCTGCCGCAATGGAGACAAACTGGTTCATGCGGCGGGTATCGCGCAGCGCAGCGGGCATCAGGGTAGAGTCATTTATAGATGTCATATTTTTCCTGCCTCAACAGCAAAATTCGTTAAGTGAAATTACGAGATAGCGGGGAAAAGTGTCAGGCCGGAATTCGTGAAGATATGGATTATTTCGCTATGGCATAGCGATCTGTGATGGACATTACAATTTCAACTAATGCTGGATAATCACCTTATTTTACTAATACCTTAATTTTTCAGTAATAAAAGTGTGATAGCGGTCATCTATGATTTTTCAGTATGGATTTTTCGTGTTTATCAATATGGACTTTGGAAAATTTTAAGCAAAAAAAACCTCCGCCGAAGAGCAGAGGTATTTGTCATTAGTGGGTCTATCGCGCCAGCCAGCCGCCATCAACCGCGACGGTATAACCATTGATATAGTCCGATGCAGGGGAAGCCAGGAACACAACCGGCCCCATCAGATCGCTCGGAAGCCCCCAGCGGCCAGCCGGAATACGCTCAAGGATGGCCGCACTGCGCTCTTCGTCCGCCCGCAGCTGCTGGGTATTGTTAGTGGCCATATAGCCCGGCGCAATCGCGTTGACGTTGATGTTGTGCTGCGCCCATTCGTTCGCCAGCAGGCGGGTCACGCCCATCACCGCGCTTTTTGACGCGGTGTAAGACGGCACGCGGATGCCGCCCTGGAAGGAGAGCATCGAGGCGATATTAATGATTTTGCCGCCTTTCCCCTGGGCGATGAAGTGCTTCGCCGCCGCCTGAGACATAAAGAACACGCTCTTGATGTTCAGGTTCATGACGTCGTCCCAGTCGGTCTCGCTGAAGTTAATCGCGTCTTCACGGCGGATCAGCCCCGCGTTGTTGACCAGAATGTCGATATGGCCAAACTCCGCCACGGCGCGATCCAGCAGGTCCGGAATGGCGTCGATTTTACGCAGGTCGGCGGTCAGGCTGAGAAAACGACGGCCCAGCGCGGTCACGCGTTCAATCGTTTCCGTGGGCTCAACAATGTTAATCCCGACGATGTCGCAGCCCGCTTCCGCCAGGCCTAACGCCATCCCCTGGCCCAGCCCGGTGTCACAACCGGAAACCACAGCCACTTTACCCTGCAGAGAGAATGCATCCAGAATCATGTTTGTTCCTTACTCTTTCAGCGCCTGTCACCAACAGGCAGATTGATACTTAGCTGCCCGCGACTAGCGCAGATCCTTAACAGCGACGTGGTCCATGTCATCGAAGACCTGGTTTTCTCCAACCATACCCCAGATGAAGGTATAGGCTTTTGTCCCCACGCCGGAGTGAATAGACCAGCTGGGTGAAATGACCGCCTGCTCGTTATGCATGACGATATGGCGCGTCTCCTGCGGCTGTCCCATCATGTGGAACACGCAGGCATCGTCGTCCATGTTGAAGTAGAAGTAGACTTCCATGCGGCGCTCATGGGTATGGCACGGCATGGTGTTCCACAGGTTGCCCGGAGCCAGTTCGGTCAGCCCCATGCTGAGCTGGCAGGTTTCCAGCACATCCGGAACGAAGTATTTATTGATGGTACGGCGGTTGCTGGTGAGGTTATCGCCCAGCGTCACGGGCGCAACGTCCGCTGGCGTCACTTTTTTGGTTGGATAAGCGGTGTGCGCGGGGGCGCAGTTGTAGTAAAACTTTGCGGGCTTAGCGCCGTCGATGCTGGCAAAGACCACCTCTTTCGCCCCTTTGCCGACGTACAGCCCGTCTCGGTGGCCAATCTCGTAGCACTGGCCGTCCACGGTAATCGTGCCCGGCCCGCCGATATTAATCACGCCCAGTTCACGACGCTCCAGGAAGTAGCTGACGCCCAGCTGCTTGCCCACTTCGCCGCCCACGGAGACGGTTTTCGCCACCGGCATAATGCCGCCCACAATAATGCGGTCGATGTGGCTATAGACCATGGTGTACGTGTCGGCTCCGAACACCTGCTCAATTAAAAACTCGCTGCGCAGCCCCTGAGTATCCAGCGTTTTGGCGTGCGCGCTGTGAATGCTTTGTCTGACGTCCACGGTAACCTCCAGATGTGGTCATTCCCGAAAGAAGAAAATAAACGAAACAGCGTTCCGTTTTACATTATGAGCACATACTAGCGGCAGAAAATAGGCTTTTCAACCCAACTTAAAACAACGTTTCATTTTTTATTTTATTTATAGCGGAAATGACGTTCGGATCACGATAAATACGCCAGGCAAAAACAGCGCGATAAAAAAAACCTCCCGAAGGAGTAATGCCGATCAGTTAAGGATCGGTTGACCGATCCAGTGGCTGTGTAAGAATCCGGAAATGCTCACCCGTTTCCGGATTTTTTTATGCACATTGGACAGGCTCTTGA
>NZ_JAWNCA010000052.1:0-14225 GCF_034106185.1 Enterobacter sp. 296B2
TAACATTCCTATTATTATTTGTTAGAAAAAGGACTTTAATATTTTTAGATAATAAAAAAGCGAACAACTTCCTCAACTCAACATCGATTCGTGTCTTAAGTTGCTGAGATTGCGGATTTGATGTTGTGGGCAAAACAACATCTGCTATTGAAAATATAACAGCTTTCAAATGCATTTTATTCATCCCCCAGAAGTGACAGTTGTTGTAATTTATTACTAGATTTTGTTTTAATTAACTCCATCACATCTTTAAATCCCGTCAAAGGAGTCTCCAGTATTATCGCAGAATATTCATCCTGAGAGTATTTAATCTCCTCCCGAACAGATTCACCTCTTAGTAATGGACACAGTATCGTTCTCTTCAGTTGAGCAGCATTTCGAACCGTGTGTGACGTTCCGCTTTTCAAGTTCCATTCGACAGGAATTAAAATATCACTTAAAGCAGCCTGTATTCTGTTTCTACGAACAAAGTTTTCTTGTGATGGTTTTTGATGTGGGAGATACTCCGTGAGTATAAGTCCACCAGCATTTACAATACCTTCCCTAAGTCCAACACTGTTTTTTGGATAGTTAGAATTTAAACCTGTTCCTAGAACGGCTATTGTGGGTATTTTAAATAAAATAGATGCTTCATGAGCAACTTGGTCAATACCATAGGCTAACCCACTTACAGTTACATAATCTGATGCAATAAACTGCGAGACAACTGCTTGTGTTAAATAAACTCCAAGAGTAGTTGGATTTCTCGTACCAACAACACCAACACATTTTTTACTAAGCAACGAAGTATCGCCCTGCGCAAAAATCCAGTAAGGGCGCTCATTTAAATCATTCAATTTCTCCGGATAATCTGGAGAACCATGATGTATTAATTTATAACCGTTACTATGATAGTGTGTTAAAAGGCTTTTCGCGGCAGAAATCATTCCATCACGAAAAGTCGACCAATTATTCTCAGTCAAAGAATATGGTGCACGATGTAGCCTCACTCCGAGAATTGATTCGAATTTTGATAATGTTGAGCAAGTTACAACATCTCTGAAACGGATCCCTTTTTGAGCAACCTTATATAGGGACCAATAACTTACGCCACGTATTTCTGATAGAACTAGCAAAGCAGCGCTTTCAGTGTTCCATCGAGCTGTATCAGTATCAGTCATAGCGTTCGCCAAAAATGAAGTGTTTTATTATTTTTATCATAGGTTTGAGAAAATGTGTAGTAAGTCAAAGAAGGACTTCTAAAAAGCATGAATCTGCATCAGTATGCATGCCAAATCAACAATCTAATCTGCGTTACGCACCAGAGCAATTGAAGTCCAGTTAACACCGCCTCGTAAAGCGGGCAGGCGTGGCGGGTAAAGCATTGCACTCAGGATCACCGTAACAAATATCCCAATTATTGCCGCCTTTTTCCATGAGATGACCCATCAGCGATATGTCATTCCTTTGCTGCATCACTGGATGGAATTTGCGACCGAGAAGTCATTTACCTAGCGCGATTTAAATACGCTGGGATGGCCGGATTTCAGCCAATTTTGGCTCGAATAATGCACGCCCGCAAAAGCTCGCTAAAGGGCCTTTAAAGGCCTTTAAGGGTAAGGGAGGGAAGTGCGGCATTTGAGTTGGAGATCGTTTGGTCATCTGCATTGGCTACGTCCTCACGACGGAGACTGTTCAAAGGCCTCTGTACTGACGCCCCAAGAAAACTTTACCTCCAGCTCCGATTGCTGAACAGGTCAATGTCATCGAAGAGATCTGCACGAGCCAGATCCTGGTTTTGTAGGCCCGTTTTCTGATGCACTGCTTTTTCAGCGAACTGAAGCAAGGTCGTAGAAGTAAAACAGTATCGCTGGCAACTGGGGCATTTTCTCACTTTAGCGGAGGTCGCCACTATGCTTAGATTCAGCTTATGACGTCAGCCGATAGTGCGACTGCACCAGACCCGAAGGGAAACTGCGGCTGGATAATAGCGTCAAATCGATATCATGGGGCAGTACTCCAAACAGCGGTTTTCCCGAACCGAGCAGAACAGGAACAGTTGTGATAACGATATCGGCGACCAGACCTTCGCGCAGGAACGACTGTATTAACTGCCCACCATCGATATAGACCCGGTGCACGTTCTTCTCCATCAGGTCAGCAAGAGCCTCCCTAGGCGTGCGGCATGAAAACTGCACTTTGCCCTTCAGCGCCTCAGGCACCGGGGTATTGGTTAGCTGCCGGGAAAGTACCAGCACGGGCCGATCATAAGGCCATTCGTCAAAAGTCAGCACCTTCTCATAACTGCCTCGCCCCATAATGATCCAATCTTTGTCCGCGATGAATGCGGCATAGCCATGGTCTTCTGTCGGGTCATCGCGCTTCAACAGCCAGCCGATATCGCCATCCTGTCGAGCGATATAACCATCAAGACTGACCGCGATGAAAACATGTGTAGTGACCATCAAGAGCTCCGTATTCAGGTTGCATATATCTCGTTGAGTTTAGCAATGTCAGCACTAGGCACGAAGCGAGCAAGTTACCTAAGCTGAAGGTCCGCTGTGAGCGAAAAGCGGAAGTTCTCATTTCTTATTATCAGAACGTTGTTCAGAACAAACATCGAGAGGTGTGAATCCACTGGAAGCAAGTCAGGTCAAATTGTGTGAATCTCGTAGCGTAAAATGAGTGCAGTAAAGGTATACTAACCGGAGATCTGAACGTTGTGAAAATGAAGGTGAATACTGCATGGCCCCAACGGTCCTGTTATTCCTGGAAATGAATGCAGATTTGAGATGAGGGAAGAATATTGAAAGTCAAAAACATAGAAATCAACAACATCGGTGGAATAAAGAACCTAAAAATATCTTTTTCCGCGGCGATGAATATCATTTGCGGACCTAACGGGATAGGTAAATCGACTATACTTGATGCAATTGCATTTATGTTCATCAGACATGGATCGAATATCAAAAAAAACGTTATGAGTGAGGAGGATGGTAATGTAAAAATTGCTATTCTTTTTGACGACTCAGTTACCGAATTCATTTCAAACGTTGAGCCCACAGCCCCGGCTGTACAACCAGGTTATCATAATCAAATACCTGATATTCGCTATCTTATTCGCTTCGATATCGAAAGAAATCTCCCCTATTCCAGACTTTCCAATATTGGTGAAGATCCTGAAAGAGATGAAAGTAACATTTCTCATCAGAACAGTAAAGGTGTTTTATTTAACGATTTAAAAGGGTGGCTTGGTAAGCGCTATCTGCTTGAAGATTCACAAAAAGGAATATTCACGGAAAACTCAAAAAGAAATCTATCGCTGGCACTCTCATGCATTTATCAACTAAACCAAGATTATAGTTTCAGTCGTATTGATGGGCGTAATTTCGATATCTTTGTGAATACTCCTAATGGAGAAATATGGTACGAGTATCTTTCATCTGGATTCAAATCCTGCATGGCAATCATCATTGGAATTATCAAAGAGATTGAGCTTCGCTTTATCAAAGAAGATATTTATGCAGCTGATTTCGATGGCATCATCATCATTGATGAAATTGAGATGCATCTCCATCCTGAATGGCAAGCACGCATCACTGAAGTGATAACGAGAATGTTCCCTCAAACACAGTTTATTGTGACTACCCATAGCCCACATGTAGTACAGAATGGTAAGCCTGAGCAGATCATTGCATTGGAACAGGCAGAAAATGGTGAGACCAAGGTGCGCAGTCATACGGGGCGTGAGAATGGCTATACGGGCTGGACTATTGATGAAGTGCTGCGCGATGTGATGGGGATGGAAAGTACATTAAGTAAAGAGCTTGAGCATAAGCTCCAAGAATTTTATCGTTACATCGATGCGGAGGATCATGAAAATGCCCGCGTATCTTATATGTATCTGGACACTATCTTGCATCCGAAGAACGTGCTGCGAAAATCTTTAAGTATGAGCATTGATATGTTAGAGGTCAGTGGGGAAGACTCATGATTAAGGTCGACCGTAATTTCACGCCTGTCTTTTTTCATCCTAATAAGGTTGCTGAACTAACCCAATTATATAAATCCAATAAAACTCATGTGTGGCAGAATCAGGATGTTAAAGACGCATGCCTTACGTTAGGGAATAATAAGTGTGTCTATTGCGAAGTAATTCTTAATCAGAAAAGCACATATCTAGAAATAGACCATTTCAAGCATAAAGATGATTATCCAGATGATGTCATAGAGTGGAATAATCTCTTACCTGCTTGCCGACACTGCAATGGTACAAAAAGTGATCATGATGTCGTTGCCGAGCCTATTATCAATCCTGCCGTCGATAATCCAGCAGATTACATTTATTTAAAAGCTTATAGATTGAAGGGAAGAAATCCGACGGGTGTTATGACCGTAGATGTTCTCAATTTAAACGACAGTGAACATTACGTTACGGAACGCTGTAAAGTTGGCACACTTATTGAAGAATGGATTGAAAAAGCAGAGGAAAAATTAAAAAACTATCTGGCTTCTCCAATTCCTGCAAGGAAAAGAGAGTTAAATAAAATTGTTAGGGCCCTTTTGAATCAGTGTCAGAAAAGCGCACTTTTTTCAGCAGTTTCGTCAGCAACACTTCATGACAGTGAAGAGTATGCGACGATCCGAACTACTATGGAGGCTCTAAATATCTGGTCGGAGCTGTTTGAGGAATTACATCAGAATTCTTTGGCGCTCAGACTTCCCACTTCAAAGTAAAAAAAGATTGTTTCTCCCATTAGAGCCTTGTTTCCTCCAACTGGGCTCTAACGGATATAACCTGCTCTTTCTCTACATAGAATACTATTGTCCCAGTTTCCGCTTCTGGCACGAAGCGGACTAGTTATACAAGCTGAAGGTCCGCTGCGAGCGAGGAGCGGAAGTTCAGCTGATTTTTTTACACGGTTAGTTTTCGAGTCGATTTTAATTCTTTCGCAGGAGAATGAGCCTGACTCCGACCATAAACGACGGAAGAGTAACAGCGACCAGTATCATCAATTATCAGGCAACAGCACTGAAAAGGCTCACCTGATGTTGAGCATTCATGCAACTGCTCGTGTTTAGCATTTACGTTAAAGTCGATCGTAATGCGAGCCTCACTTATCCAAGTATCAGGAATTAGCTGCTTTGTTAACAAATGTTCGAGCATGTCTGAATAGTGGAGTACAACATAATTTATCAGGTTAGAATGGGGAGCGTATTTAGGTGGAGTAAGATGAAACACCATTGTGGTGAGGTTGTTATTGATAGCAAATAACTTTAACTGACCAATAGTCCAGAATCCCTCGAAATCGTTGTTCCGACTCACGAAGCTCTCATTCAGAGCATTAATTATACCCCGTAACTCAGCCCTTCGTGCCATTGTTGTTCCCTGATTGCTTACTACTAATCATAATAGCAACTATACCCTCTACTGATACCCCGCGCCAATCTTGAGTATGTTTTTGTGATTCTTCGCCGCCACTAAGTAATTATTATGCCCGGCGCTTTACAACGTCCGCTCTTGGCACTATGCAGACGGCTAGCAGAATTACGAAGGCCGTTATAAGCAAGGAGCGAACATAGTTTTCATCTCTACTATTTATAGTGACGCAGACTGGATGCAGGGTGTCGCAGGAGGGATGCTTCCGGGCGCATTGGACGTCGCACCAGCTCCCCTCCGCAGTTCGAGCACTGGCCATTAAGCCGTTGGGTCACGCAATCAACACAAAATGTGCATTCAAATGAACAGATGAATGCCTCTTTTGATTCAGGTGGCAGATCTTTATCACAGCATTCGCAATTAGGACGGAGGTCAAGCATGGTGCTCTCTTATTGTTAAAGGGACATCATTGACTATACCAAATGCCATCTATCCGTATCTCCTTCTGCGATAGATGACGTTATTGTTTTTCACATGTATTAGATGAGCATGGTCTACAGTCTGGAAAATTCAAGAGAGTGAATTATCCGACAGAAACGCTCACTTCTGGAAACGAACGACAAGCCTATAGCGTCCACCAGAGCCTCAACCAACACGCAAAATCCCGCCCCCAACAATCAACTTAAAAATCAAAAAGATAAAAAAACACCTTCCATATCAACACTATCACCACTCTTTTTGCGCCTTCCCTTCCCCGCAAAAAATCAAAATCCCCAACAAACTCAACCACCTTCCCCATCAATTACAAGGACGCCAGCACCAAAATTCTCCATCGGTGATTACCAGAGTCATCCGATGAAGTCCTAAGAGCCCGCACGGCGCAAGCCCTGCGGGCTTTTTTGTGGCTGCAATTTATCCCGCGAAGTTCGCAAAACATTCCGGCTACACTGGAACATTACGCCATCAAACATTGTTTCGCTCATGTTCAATAAGCCATTCCTTGCGCGAAATACCGCCGCCGTAACCCGTCATCTTTCCATCTTTGCCAATTATCCTGTGACAAGGGATCACAATCGCAATCCGGTTTGCACCATTAGCAGCAGCGACGGCGCGTACAGCATTGGGCTTATTCATCCTTAGCGAAATGGCCTGATAGTGCGAGGTCTGTCCATAGGGAACAGCACGCAACTCATGCCAGACGGATTGTTGAAAATCGCTGCCCGGGGCATCTACAGAGAGCTCAAACTGTCGGCGAGTTCCAGCAAAATACTCGCTGATTTCTTTTACTGCCTGCCGGGTATGGCTGTTTTCTCCGGTGACAATTCTGGCGTTAAATAAACGCTGGATATCGCGGAACTCTGTTTCTAACATCCGGCGATCGGTAAACTCCAGCAGACAGACTCCCCGCTCTGTCGCACAGACAAACATAGCCCCAAGCGTAGTGGTAAACCGATGAATGACAATCACCTCGGCTGCCTGAGTCGGCGCTGCGCCAGTAAGCCGCTTGTAGGTGTAACCAAACCCGCTCAGGGATTCATAGCCATTGTCCAGCGCAACGTCAGTAGCCGCTCGCCCGCTTTTCAGCTCCTGCAGGGCAACGTTCACCCGCTGCATTCGCTGGAAAGCCTGAAAAGTGATGCCGTGATGTTGCAGGAACCAACGCCTTACCCGCTCCGGACTGATCCCCTGCTGGCGAAGCTGCGCGTCAGCCACGCGGGATTTAATATCGCGCCTGACAAGCGCAAGCGCCTGTTCAACATATAATGGCGCGCTGTGCGCATTTTCAGCGGGTCTGCAGACTTTACAGGGACGAAACCCGGCCGCCAGGGCAGATTTGGCATCTTTATAAAATTCGACATTTTCGCGCCTTGGCTTTCGCGCCCGGCATACCGAAATGCAGAATACGCCAGTGGTTTTGACGCCAACAAAAAATACGCCGGTATATTCTGAATCTCGTTCGAGTAATGCCTGATACCAGATATCACACAAATTCTTATCGGTTATTTTCATCGCTAAAAAGTCCTGCAAACGTCTGACGTGTTCGAATCGTATGCATTACATCACTCAGCCTTGACTGCATGACTGAATGAACAAAATTGCCCATTGAAATGCGGTTTACCCCGGCCAGCTTAAGCCTGTCGAACGACGGAAGATCGGGCATACACATGACGTTCAGGGGCAGACCCGTTGCCTCTGCAATGAGGCTGATGTCTTTCTCTGACGTCAGACAGGGAACAAAAAGGCCATCAGCACCAGCTGCTTTATAGCGCTGACCCCGTAATATCGTCTCCTGCAATGCGTCTTCATGCCCGAGCAGGTAGGCGTCAGTCCGGATGTTCAGAAACAGGCTACAGTTTTCTCTTCTCAGCGCATTGCTTACTGTTCCCAGATTACGGGAAAAATCAGAGACATCGTCAAGCTGACGCCCCCCATTAATGACTCTGCTGTCTTCAAGGTTGACGCCTGATACGCCTGTCTGAGCAAGGCGCCTGAGATTAGCGACTATCTCTTCGGCTGAATCACCATATCCGGCTTCCATGTCAACGCTCAATGGCAGGCTGTTGACAGCCCGGATACGGGTGACCACATAAAATAACTCATCAAACGGCATTCCCTGCCCGTCTTCATATCCCAGCGTGGACGCTATTGCTGCACTGGACGTTCCCAGTGCCTGGTAGCCTGCTTCTTGCGCTGCGACAGCGCTGGCGGCGTCCCAAACGTTGGCGATCAGCAGGGGCTCATGCTGGTTGTGGAGTTCTGCAAAATTCATATTCATCTCCTCTCAATAGATTGAAAATGAATCTAAGCATTCAGTAAGAACGTCACAACCGAAATTCAGACGACCATTTTTTTAGCAAGCGTAGTCTGGATTCGCAGAGCGGCCCGTTTGAAAGACCAGTCAGATCTGGTGTAAACCAGATGCGCTAACCTGCATTTTAAGCTTATTAATGAACCAGCGCCCGGCCGGGCCTGGAGGATGTTCTTCTAAATGCACGGCCTGCATGGCAAAGCCCGGTCCGACATCAGGCTGCATCTGCAAATTCAACGTGACCAGTTTACCCGTCGCAAGATCCTCCTCAACCACTGGCAGCGGCATATAGCCCCAACCAAGCCCGGCGCGCAGGAAGGCGTGCTTCGCGCCCATATCGGCCAAATGCCAGGTTTTTGACGACATCACGCCAAAGCTCCGGCCCACGGTAAGCGACGAGCGATCGGCCAGCACCAGCTGAACGTGTTCCGCTAAAAGCGAGCGGAGGATCGGCCCTGGCAGGTTAGCCAGCGGATGTTCAGGAGAGACAACGGCCACGGCTGGCACGCTGAGAAGAAATTCTGAGGTACATTCAGGCGGAATATGCGGCAGCGAGCCGATAATCGCCACCCGACAGTGGCCGTCCAGCAGAGGCTGGAGCACCGCCCCTAACGCTTCCACATACAAACGCAGCGGCGTGTCGGGAAAGATCTGATGAAACGCCTGCACCGCAGCGGTGAGCTGCGCAACGGGAAACATCACATCGACGGAGACCGCCAGTTCAGGCTCCAGGCCTTCGGCTAAGGTGCGCGCCTTAGCCTTAAAGGCGTCCATCCCGGCAGCGGCAAGGCGCGCCGCTTCCAGCATCGCGACGCCCGCCGCCGTCAGTTTCGGATAACGCCCTGAGCGATCGAATAATGGAAACCCGACCTGCGCCTCAAGATTGGCCAGCGTCGCGCTGACAACCGACTGCGCGCGCCGCAGTTTACGCCCGGCGGCCGAAAAACTTCCCTCATCAACGGCGGCAATAAATGTGCGCAGTTGATCAACAGACATACCGTCCAGCATGTATCGCTCCGGCAGATGGAATCCATCTAATTATATAGGCTATTCAGATAGGTCGAAGATTACTACTCTCTACGCATGTTCACTACTCTTCCTGAAGGAAATTACGCATGAAAACAACAACTGTAGGTATTATCGGCGCTGGTGCAATCGGGCAAGCCTTTGCGAAACAGCTGGTAAATGCGGGCATGAACGTTATTCTGAGCAACAGCCGCGGGCCGGAAAGCCTGTCTGATGTGGTTGAAGGATTGGGTCGTGGTGCTCGCGCCGGCACCGCTCAGCAGGCCGCTGAAGCCGACATCGTTTTTGTCAGCACTAACTGGGACAAAACCGAAGCCGCGTTAAGCGGAATTACCTGGAATGGACGCATCCTGATTGATGCCACGAACCCGGTACTTTTGCCAGGCTATAAGCTGGCAGAACTGGGGGGGAAAAACTCAAGCCAGGTTGTGACCCAGTGGGCGCCGGGAGCACGCGTCGTCAAAGCCTTCAATACCCTTCTTGCAGGGGTGCTGGCTCAGGATCCGGCGCAAGCGGGTGGCCGTCGTGTCGTCTTTATCTCCGGAGACGATGCAGATGCGAAGGCGGAAGTGAAAGCGTTAGCCGGGCAGCTGGGCTTCGCAAGCATTGATTTAGGCAGTCTTGAGATCGGCGGGACGCTACAACAATTCCCTGGTGGGCCTCTTCCGGCGATTAATCTGGTGCAACTGGCATAGCAAAAGGCAACGATAACGATGACTCAGCGAACTTCCGCAGAGACGTTTGAAGAATACCTTCCCGGCAAGCTGCTCAGGGAGCATCGGGCGCAATCTTCCCGGGATGTATTCGTTCAAATTCTGGCCCGCAGACAAGTCCAGGAAAACGTCATTATTCCGGCGGTTCCGGAGCCCTTTATCGTCTGGATCCTCTCTGGTCAAGCCGTTGTTGAGGAGCGCTCCCCCGGTGAGGCGTGGTTAGCAAACCGCGTTACCGCAGGCGATTTCTTTCTCACAACGGCGGCCTCTCCCACTGAAATGCGGTGGCAAGCCGAGCCAAATATACCGTTCGTCGTCATGCACGTGTATATCGGCGTGGCCATGATGCAGGAGTGTGAACTGCGGGAAGTCTCCGGCGCGCGCGACGAAACGCTATCCGCCCTGCTGGAACAGATACGCCAGGAGCTGTATCTGCATACTCCCCCAAGCGGCCCCTTTATCCAGGGAATTGCCCAGGCGCTGGCGGTACACCTGGTTCGCACCTACGGCACGCGTACGAAACGACACCGTGGGGGGCTACAGGCATTTAAACTGCACCGGGTCTTCACGGCAATGCGAGAAGGGTTGGCCCAGCCGTTTGACCTGGCACGGCTGGCTAAGCTTACCGATCTCAGCGAATACCATTTCAGCCGCGCCTTCAAACAGTCGACCGGGCTTTCGCCTTCCCACTATTTTATCCGGCTACGCATGGAGGAAGCGCGCCGCATGCTGTCGGAAACCAATGATTCTATTATCAATATTGCTTTGAACGTGGGATACACCAGCCCCAGCCACTTTGCTGCCGTCTTCCTCAGGCATAACGGCGTAACGCCCTCGCACTATCGCAGCGATATCGTTCGCAGCAAAAGTCCGACAGTTTGAGCAAAAGCCCGCGCGAAGCCACCGCCTGAAACATCCATTATTGACCCGTACTTCAGACGTTCTTTCTGAAGCGTTGAAATTAACTCTCACGAGGATCAGTTATGGAACTTAAAGATAAAGTCGCTCTCATCACCGGTGCTTCAAGCGGGATTGGTGCCGCCACGGCAAAAAAATTAGCGGCACAGGGCGTCAGGGTCGGTCTCGCCGCCCGCCGCCTGGATCGCCTGCAGGCGCTGGTCTCTGAAATTGAGGCTGCCGGCGGTGAAGCCATTGCGCTGGTTATGGACGTCACTGACCCGGCCTCGGTTAATGAAGGGGTCGCGACACTGCACAAACGCTATGGCCACATTGATATCGCCTTCAATAACGCCGGGCTGATGCCGCTCTCTGATATTGCCAGCCTCAAAGTCGATGAATGGCACCGAATGGTAGACGTGAACGTAAAAGGCCTGTTTAACACCGTAGCGGCCGTACTGCCGATTATGCAGTCGCAGCGGTCTGGTCACATCATCAATACCTCGTCGATCGCCGGGCGCAAAACGTTCCCCGGGCTTGGGGTGTACTGTGCGACGAAGCACGCCGTTGCCGCCTTCTCGGATATTTTGCGTATGGAGCTGGCGCCGCAGTTCAACATTCGCGTCACATCGCTCCAGCCGGGTGCCGTAGAAAGTGAATTATTCGAGCATATCAGTGACGACAATTATCGCGCGCAGATGGAACAGCTGAAGGAGAAGATGACGTTCCTGAAAGCCGATGATATCGCCGACTCGATTGTTTACGTGCTGCAGGCACCGGAACATGTGGACGTGGCAGAGCTGTTTATTATGCCGACCGAGCAGCCGTGGTAAGAAAGTAAAGCGGGTCAGGCAACGGCCTGACCCGCAAATTTTCATCCGCGACGTTAGTTCGCAGATGCCGTCGGTCTGATCGTGATTTCTGTTGTATCGACACTCTCAGGCGCCTCGATGATGTGGCGCACGGCGCGGGCGATATCAGCAGGTTTAAGGGCAATGGCACGGTACGCGTCCATCGCCGCCATGGTTTCCGGGTGCGTAATGGTCGAGGCCAGCTCGCTTTCCACCACCCCAGGGTTAACGCAGGTCACGCGGATGTTAGAACTTTCCTGACGTAAACCATCCGAAATCGCCCGTACGGCAAATTTGGTCGCACAGTACACGGCTGCCGTGGGCACAACGGACAAGGCACCAATCGAGCCAATATTAATGATTTGTCCCGAGCCCTGGGCTTCCATAATCGGCAGAACTGCGCCTATCCCCCACAGCACGCCCTTGATATTCACGTCAATGGTGCGCTCCCACTCATCCTGCTTGCCTGCCGAAAGCGGAGAAAGAGGCATGATGCCCGCGTTATTAATCAGCACGTCAATGCGGCCCCACTTTTCACGCGCTGCCTGCACGAAGTCAGCCATTGACTGGCGGCTGGTAACGTCTAAGACTGCGGCCTCTGCTTCCCCTCCTGCACTGCGGATTTCAGCAGCCAGGGCGGTAATGCGATCCAGCCTGCGAGCGCCCAGGAAAACCTTCGCGCCTGCCTTGCCCAGCTCTCTGGCAATACCTTCTCCGATACCGCTTGAGGCACCGGTAATTAAGATGACTTTGTTCATGTTTTGCTCCTTCAGTTGAGTTCAAGGTGATAATAGATACTCATCATTGTTTCTTGTATCCTGCCCTTACTGGACTCACTGGTTAGCAATGTTAAACAATGAAAATCGATCTCAATCTGTTACCCGTTTTTCTGGCGGTCGCCGAGGAGCGCAGCTTCAGCGCTGCCGCCGTGCGGCTGGGCATAACCCGCTCCGCTGTCAGTCAGGGGATTAGACGTCTTGAAGATGGTTTTCAAACCCTGCTGGTGATGCGCACCACGCGCTCGGTAAGCCTCACTGAAGCAGGTGAACAGCTGCGTAAATCGCTGCAGGGCCCCGTCGCCAATATTGAAGCGGCCTTTGAAGACGTGGCGTCGGACAGCACACCCCGCGGCCAGCTCAGAATCGCGGTCACCTCAATTGCGGAAGCGTTTCTCTCTGGCCCGCTGCTCGCGTCGTTTGCGGCTGCGCATCCTGCGGTATCACTTGATATCTTCGTGTCGGATGAGGAGTTCGATATCGTGGCGGCGGGCTATGACGCCGGGGTAAGGCTGGGTGAAGTTATTGAAAAAGACATGATCGCCGTTCCCCTTACGGGCCAGCAGCGTGAGAGGGTGGTGGCTTCCCCGTCCTATCTGGCGGCTCACGGCGTACCTGAGCACCCCCGCGAGCTGGTTACTCACCGGTGTATCGGCTGGCGCCCTGCACCGGACGTTGCCCCCTATCGCTGGGAATTTGTGGAGGCGGGCGTTCCCTTCGATGTAGCGATTGAACCGCAGATCACCACAAACGATCTGCGCCTCATGCTCAGCCTGGCACTGGCCGGCGGCGGCATAACCCTAGCCACAGAGGATACATTCATACCGTATATTGAATCGGGGCAGCTTGTTGCCCTCCTGGATACGTTTCTTCCCTCTTTTCTAGGCTTTTATCTCTATTTCCCCCAGCGTCACAATATGGCGCCCAAGCTAAGAGCCCTGATCGAGCACGTCCGCCAGTGGCGACAGCCAGCCGCAACGCAAACTGTTCATCGCTAACAGGGCGCAGACCCTGTCATGCAGATTTTCCTTACCCTGCCGCCGCCCTTTGAGAAACATCAACGATACCGCCTTCCTCCCATGGAAAAGTAAAAACGGACACAAGATACTTTGATCTCATTACAGTTTTTTCCTAAAGCCACCCCGCTTCGTCTGTGCCATGCTGAATCACGCTCATAACCGATAACGTTAAATGAGGATATTATGAAAAAAACAATTATCGCATTATCTGCCGTTCTGCTGGCTTCCCCAGTTTTTGCTGCGACCACACATGCAACTGACGATACCGTCGCTGCGGCGAACGCAAACGCCAACGAAGCGAAGCAAAAACTGCACGAAGAGCAGAACAAAGGTGAAGAGCTGAAGCTGAAACAGCAGCATGCTGCGGAAGGTAAGAGCGAAAGCTTTGGCAGCAAAGTCAGCGAAGATTCCCAGAAAGCCTGGCATAAAACCAAAGAAGGCACCGAGAAAGGGTGGGATGCCACTAAAGAAGGCGCTGAGAAAGGCTGGAATAAAACCAAAGAAGGTGCCAGCGAGCTGGAAAAGAAAGTCACTGAATAACCGACACACTCACCTCAGGGCCGCGTTATCGGCCCTTTTTATTGCTTCGAACAGAGAGTATTAATGCAAACGTCCGACTGCCCATCCCCGTGGCCATATTTTTTCGACATCCATATCAGGCAAATGAATGAACCGCATTGAAAATAAAGCAGGTTATTATATTTCCGCTCGCAGTAGCAGAATCCCCACAACATATAAGAATATATTTTAAATTCTAATTAATATAATATATCCT
>NZ_JAWNCA010000053.1:0-14049 GCF_034106185.1 Enterobacter sp. 296B2
CCCGCCCCCCGCCGCCCCGCGCCCCCCCCCCCCCCCCCCCCCCCCCCCCCCCCCCCCCCCCCCCCCCCCCCCCCCCCCCCGGGGGGCGGCGGGGGGGGCGGCGCCCCCCCCCCCCCCCCCCCCCCCCCCCCCCCCCCCCCCCCCCCCCGGCAAAACAACCCTAGCGACGGTTGCCAAAAATACGCAGCAGCATCAGGAACAGGTTGATAAAGTCCAGATAGAGCGTCAGCGCGCCCAGAATCGAGTATTTGCGCAGGTTGGAACTGTCGCGCACGTCGATATGCTCGCCGATGTTTTTCAGCTTCTGGGTGTCGTAGGCGGTCAAGCCAACAAAGACCACCACCCCGATGTAGGTCACGGCCCACATCAGCGCGTCGCTCTTCAGCCACAGGTTCACCAGCGACGCCAGCACAATCCCGATCAGCCCCATAAACAGCATGTTGCCTAAGCCACTCAGGTCACGTTTGGTGGTGTAACCGTACAGGCTCATCACGCCAAACATCCCCCCGGTCACCACAAACGTGCTGGCGATGGAGGAGTAGGTGTAGACGATGAAAATGCTGGAAAGCGTCAGGCCAGTCAGCGCCGAATAGAGCATAAACAGCGTGGTTGCCATGCCCGCGCTGAGCTTTTGCACCAGCCCGGAGAGCACAAACACCAGCGCCAGCTGCGCGATAATCAACCCAAAGAAGGTGATTTTGCTGGAGAAGATAAACATCATCAGTTCAGGCGTGTTCGCCGCATACCACGCGATAAACGCGGTAAGCAGCAGGCCAACCGTCATCCAGCCGTACACCTGAGCCATATACGTCTGCAGGCCGCTACGGGTCTGCTGTACTATTGAATCGGAACGCGGAAATCGGTCCATGATTCACTCCTGATTAAGATTAAGAAGACACACACGTTAAGAGTAACACATCCACGTAAACCGACTACCAACGGCTGGCGGCCTGTTTATCGCTGTCGCGAGATTCCACCCAGCGGTCCCCTTCCGGCGTGGCTTCGCGCTTCCAGAACGGCGCTTTTGTTTTGAGATAGTCCATGATGAACTCCCCGGCCTCAAACGCGCTGCCGCGGTGTGCGCTGGTCACGCCGACAAACACAATCTCTTCACCGGGCCACATCTCACCAATGCGGTGGATAACCGTGACGCGCCCAAGCGGCCAGCGGCCTCGCGCCTCTTCCACAATTGCCGCGAGCGATTTCTCCGTCATACCGGGATAGTGCTCCAGCGTCAGCGCTTTTACGCTGTCACCGAGGTTGTGGTTACGCACTTTGCCGGTGAAGGTGACGACCGCGCCGTCTTCATCGCGTTCCGCCAGCCAGCTGTATTCGGTCCCCACGTTAAAACGCTCGGGGCTCACCAGAATTCGGGTTTCCGCCATCTTAGCCCCCTGTCACCGGCGGGAAAAAGGCCACTTCATCCCCTTCGGCCAGCGGGTGGCTGAACTCCACCAGCGTCTGGTTAACGGCCGCCAGCAGCTTGCCCTCGTCCAGCGCCAGCGCCCAGCGGTCGCTTTGCGCGGCCAGATGCACGCGCAGGGCAGCGACGTTTTCAAAAGAGCCGTCCAGCATCAGGCTGTCGGTATTGACCAGCTCGCGGACCTGGGCGAAAAAAAGCACCTTAATCATGGCTGTCCACCTTAAAATCACCGGATTTGCCGCCGCTTTTCGCCAGCAGGCGAACCGGGCCAATCACCATATCTTTCTGCACTGCTTTGCACATGTCGTAGATGGTCAGCGCGGCAACGGAGGCCGCCGTCAGGGCTTCCATCTCCACGCCGGTTTTCCCGGTTAAGCGGCACAGGGACTCAATGCGCACGCGGCTGTGCTCCGGCTGCGCCTGCAGGTTCACCTCCACCTTGCTTAGCATCAGCGGATGGCAGAGCGGGATTAAGTCCCAGGTGCGCTTGGCGGCCTGAATACCCGCGATGCGCGCAGTGGCAAAGACGTCGCCCTTATGGTGGCTGCCGTCGATAATCATCGCCAGCGTTTCCGGCAGCATAGTTACGAACGCTTCCGCGCGCGCTTCGCGCACCGTTTCGACTTTGGCGGAAACATCCACCATATGCGCTTCACCGGCGGCGTTAATGTGGGTTAGTTGTGACATAGCTTATTTCTTTAAATGGGGATGGAAATTACAGGGCCGGGTACGGGCATCCAGCTGCGGGGCAATAATATTTTCCCACGCGGTGCGGCAGGCTTTAGTCGAGCCCGGTATGGCGAATATCAGGGTTTTGTTCGCCACGCCCGCTACGGCACGGGACTGAAGCGTAGAGGTGCCGATCTCTTCAAATGAGAGCATGCGAAACACTTCGCCGAAGCCTTCCACTTCGCGGTCGAACAGCGGGAGCAGCGCTTCGGGGGCCTGATCGCCTGCAGTAAAGCCGGTGCCGCCGGTAATCAGCACCACCTGGACGTCGTCACTCGCAATCCACTGCGAAACCTGCGCGCGAATGGCGTAACGGTTCTCTTTGACGATCGCTTTATCAACAATCTGGTGTCCGGCTTCGTGTGCCGCCTCGCGCAGCCAGTGGCCGGAGGTATCGTCTTCTTCACCACGGCGGTCGGAAACGGTAAGAATAGCAATGCGTGTCGGGATAAATTCTGCGCTTACCTGACTCATCTTCTGATTCCTTCTAAATCCTGATTACCCGCCGATGTAAGACAGGTTCTGAGTAATGCCGGTATTGCCCTGATGCAGGAAGTGGGTCTGTTTTTTATGCGCCAGTGCCCCGGAAATACGCGCTTCAAGCGCATCCTGCTGGGCATCGTCTGCCAGCAGATCGCGAAGGTCCACGCCGCCGTCGCCGAACAGGCAGAGATGGAGCTTGCCCACGGAAGAGACGCGCAGACGGTTACAGCTGGCGCAGAAGTCTTTCTCGTAGGGCATGATAAGCCCGATTTCGCCTTCGTAATCAGGGTGACAAAAGACCTGCGCCGGGCCGTCGCTGCGCTGGCGGATCTGATGGATCCAGCCGCGTCTCAGCAGCTCGTCGCGCAGCACCATGCCGGAGATGTGGTGACGGCGGAACAGCTCGCTGCCCTCTCCGGTTTCCATCAGCTCGATAAAACGCAGTTGAATACGGCGCGGTTTGATCCACGCCAGAAAGGTGTCCAGCTGATTATGGTTAACGTCGCGCATCAGCACCGTGTTGACTTTGACCTTTTCGAACCCGGCGGCAAACGCCGCGTCGATGCCGTCCATGACCTGGCGGAATTTGTCCTGCCCGGTAATGGCGTGAAACTGGCGTGCATCGAGGCTGTCCACGCTGACGTTGATAGCGGTTAAGCCAGCGTCGCGCCAGTTCGCCACGTCACGCGCCATGCGGTAACCGTTGGTGGTCACCGCAATCTGGCGGATACGTTCGTTTTCACGTACGGCGGCAATGATGTCGGGGAAATCACGACGCAGGGAGGGTTCGCCCCCGGTCAGACGGACTTTTTCCGTACCGAGCTCAGAGAACGCACGCGTGACGCGGCGCACTTCATCCACGGAGAGAAAGCCGTTATTGGTGACGCTGCCCGGCTTGTAGCCATCGGGCAGGCAGTAGGTGCAACGGAAGTTGCACACATCGGTAATCGACAGACGCAAGTAGTAAAACTTACGCGCGAAAGCATCAGTAAGTTGTGAAGCCATGTACACCTTTCCAGATACGGGAGGCACAGTCATTTCTTTCTGTACCCTGGTGGCAAATCCGCCACGGCCAGGGCGCCATATCATTCGACACAGGCGCCAGGGCTAGAGTGTATGTTTTCAACGTTGAAAACGTGGTTTAAGCGATAGTAGCGCGGAAATTCTGGCGGCGCCATTATCACTTCACGCTATATAATCATCTATATAGCGAATCAATCGTGCATTTTCGCTACAGAATACTTAAAAACCGTATTTTCGCATTGATATACGTCATTTTGCGTTGGGTGAGGCATCGTCTTTTAGGGGTAGTTAGGTTACTGTTACGCGATTACAGGTAAAAAGGAATATGTATGCGCAGTCGCACTTTTGCGGATCTTGACCGAGTGGTCGCTCTTGGCGGAGGCCACGGCCTGGGCCGCGTTATGTCCTCTTTGTCGTCACTGGGCTCACGGCTGACAGGGATAGTAACAACCACCGACAACGGCGGCTCAACCGGACGCATTCGTCGTGCTGAAGGCGGCATCGCCTGGGGAGATATGCGCAACTGCCTGAATCAGTTAATTACCGAGCCGAGCGTCGCGTCGGCGATGTTTGAGTACCGTTTTGGCGGTAATGGCGAACTTTCCGGGCATAACCTTGGAAATTTAATGTTAAAGGCGCTTGATCACCTGAGCGTACGGCCTCTGGAAGCCATCAACTTAATCCGTAATCTGCTCAAAGTGGACGCATTCCTGATCCCGATGTCCGAACAACCGGTTGACTTGATGGCAATCGACGCCGAAGGGCATGAAGTTTACGGCGAGGTGAATATTGACCAGCTCATCCTGCCGCCAACTGAGTTAATGACCTATCCGAGCGTACCCGCCACGCGTGAAGCGGTGGAAGCTATCGGGGAAGCGGATTTAATTCTGATCGGCCCCGGCAGCTTTTACACCAGCCTGATGCCAATTCTGCTGGTGAAAGAGCTGGCGCAGGCGCTGCGCCGCACCCCTGCCCCGATGGTTTACATCGGTAACCTCGGCCGCGAGCTGAGCCCGGCCGCGGCAAGCCTGTCGCTGGCGGACAAACTCAATTTGATGGAGCACTACGTCGGGAAGAAGATCATTGACGGCGTAGTCGTGGGCCCAAAAGTGGATGTGTCAGGGATTGGCGATCGTCTGGTGGTGCAGGAGCCGCTGGAGGCCTCAGACATCAAGTATCGCCACGACCGTCACCTGCTGCGCGACGCGCTGGAGAAGGCGATTCAGGCGTTGGGTTAGGTTCGTTTTGTGCGGCCTGATGCCCTCACCCCGGCCCTCTCCCACTGAGAGAGGGAGAAAACAACGCTTACTCACGATGCCGCGATGAAAAGATCCCGCAGCTGATGAAGCTGGTCGCGGATCTGCGCCGCCTCTTCGAACTCCAGGTTCTGCGCGTGCTGCATCATCTGCCCTTCCAGCTCGTGGATTTTCTGCTGCAGCGCCTTCGGCGTCAGCACGACGGTATCTTCTTCCACCACTGAACGCGCCTTGCCGCGGCCTTTCGCTTTGGTCTTCGCAATGTTCTGACCCAGCGCCAGAATATCCACCACCTTCTTGTTCAGCCCCTGCGGCGTGATGCCGTGCTCTTCGTTATAGCGCTGCTGTTTCTCGCGGCGGCGTTCCGTTTCGCCAATCGCTTTCGCCATCGACGGGGTGATTTTGTCACCGTACAGAATCGCTTTCCCGTTGACGTTACGCGCGGCGCGGCCAATGGTCTGGATCAGCGAACGTTCAGAGCGCAGGAAGCCCTCTTTATCGGCGTCCAGAATCGCCACCAGCGAGACTTCCGGCATATCCAGACCTTCTCGCAACAGGTTAATTCCCACCAGCACGTCAAATTCGCCCAGACGCAGATCGCGGATGATCTCCATACGCTCCACGGTGTCGATATCCGAGTGCAGATAGCGCACCTTCTCACCGTGTTCTTCCAGATACTCGGTCAGGTCTTCCGCCATTCGTTTGGTGAGCGTGGTCACCAGCACGCGCTCGTTGATGGCGGAACGGGCCCGGATCTCAGAGAGCAGATCGTCCACCTGGGTCGCAACCGGACGCACCTCGATAATCGGATCCAGCAGCCCGGTCGGACGGACCACCTGATCAATCACCTCATCGCCGGATTTCTCCAGCTCGTAGTTGCCCGGCGTGGCCGACACGTAGATGGTTTGCGGCGCCAGCGCCTCAAACTCTTCAAACTTCATCGGACGGTTATCGAGCGCTGACGGCAGGCGGAATCCGTACTCCACCAGCGTCTCTTTACGCGCGCGGTCACCGCGGTACATCCCGCCGATCTGCGGGATCGTGACGTGGGATTCGTCGATCACCAGCAAACCGTCTGCCGGAAGGTAGTCAAACAGCGTCGGCGGCGGCTCGCCCGGCCCGCGCCCGGAGAGGAAGCGCGAGTAGTTTTCGATACCCGAGCAATAGCCCAGCTCGTTCATCATCTCCAGATCAAACTGTGTGCGCTGGCTCAGGCGCTGCTCTTCCAGCAACTTATTGTTCGCCAGAAGCACCTTACGGCGTTCTGCCAGCTCCTCTTTGATCTCTTCCATCGCCTGCACGATACGCTCGCGTGGCGTCACGTAGTGTGTTTTAGGGTAGATGGTAAAACGCTGGATCACCGACTCAACGTGCCCGGTCAGCGGGTCGAACAGCGACAAACGCTCCACCTCTTCGTCAAACAGCTCAACACGCAGCGCCATATCGTCCGATTCCGCAGGGAAAATGTCGATCACCTCACCGCGCACGCGGAACGTCCCGCGCTGGAACGCCTGGTCGTTACGGGTGTATTGTAGCTCGGCCAGACGGCGCAAAATCGCGCGCTGATCGATGATCATCCCCTGCGTCAGGTGCAGCATCATCTTCAGGTAGAGATCCGGGTCGCCCAGGCCGTAAATCGCCGAAACCGACGCGACCACAACCACATCGCGACGCTCAAGCAGCGCCTTGGTCGCCGACAGTCGCATCTGTTCGATGTGTTCGTTCACCGAAGCATCCTTCTCGATGAAGGTGTCAGAGCTCGGCACATAGGCTTCCGGCTGGTAGTAATCGTAGTAGGAGACGAAATACTCCACCGCGTTTTCCGGGAAAAACTCTTTCATCTCGCCGTAAAGCTGTGCCGCGAGGGTTTTGTTGGGTGCAAGCACCATCGTGGGGCGCTGCAGGTCAGCGATCACGTTCGCGACAGTAAACGTTTTGCCCGAGCCGGTTACCCCCAGCAGCGTCTGGTGCGCCAGCCCGTCTTCCAGCCCCTCTTTAAGGCGACGGATCGCCTCAGGCTGATCGCCTGATGGGCGGAAAGCAGAATTCAGTTTGAACGGTTTACTCATGGGCGACGACCTGATGACGTTATAAGCGGCAGGTGAGTAATTTTACTCGTTGTTGCCAGGAATGCCAGTAAAAAACACTGGATGAAAAACCAGTGGCGTGTCAGGATATTTAGCGTAGCGGCTGAATCATTAGCGCGTTAGCGAACAAAATTTAGGCTCTGACGAGATAAAAAACCAGCCAGGCTGGGTTATCCCCAGAACTTTTTCTTTTTTAACATTTGTCAAGCCAGGTAATGATAGTTTTATGGCAACGAGTGACACTTTCATTACGGTAATTGCTTTTATCTAAGCAATTAAATTATAAAGAATATTTTCTAAAGCCGCGTTTCGCGTCAATTTGGGCGAAAGCCGCGTCTTCTCTCGCTTATCGCGTGTTTTCTAACTCTAATGCACATGGTTATCCACAGGAATAGTGGATAACTGCTTCCAGCCCGTGCAGACCGCCGCTCAGCAAATTCCCGGATTTTCCCACGAGGCGGCAACAAAAAATTTTTATAGCTATTTTTTGACGATAAACAGTTGAGTCATTCATAACCAACCGGTGCGATCCTGCTCACATTTCCGCCATTTTTCCTCCTGCACCACCATTCAACACCGCCAGCACCGCCGATGTGCAATCCCCGTTCGTTTAGACGATTCACCGGTGGTTTATTCCTAAAAAAAGCCGTTTTTTTAATCGATTTACGCTTTCTGGCAGGGGTTTTGCAGAAGCATAAACGAGCGTCACCGACACATTTTTAAGGAGAGAAAGATGTTGAGTCTGCGTGCAGTGAATCAGTTTTACGGAAGCCAACATACGCTGTGGAACGTGGATTTAGATTTTCCGCAAGGGATGTGCACAGGCGTCGTTGGCCTGCCGGGGATGGGCAAAACCACCCTCATGAACTGCATTACCGGAAAAGTGCCCGTCGATAGCGGCACCATCATCTGGCATGAAGCGGGCGCACCGCCGCGTGATTTGCTCAGCCAGGCGTCAGAAGAGCGTTCAGGGCCGGGAATAGGCTATGTGCCGCAGGACAGGCGGATTTTTTCTCAGCTGACGATTGAGGATAATCTGCATATTGCCATGCGGGCGGTGGGGAAACCCGACCCGGCAGCGAAAAGCGACGTATACGATCTGTTCCCAGAACTCTACGCGCGACGTCAGACGCGAGGCAACACCCTTTCGCCGGAGGATCAGTATCAGCTCGCGCTGGCGAATGCGCTGGTCAACCGCCCGCGGATGCTGATTCTGGATGAACCCATGCACGGCGCGGGACACGGCTTTGCCCAGAAGCTGGCGCAGCTGCTGGTGCGCTTAAACCAGGAGTTAGGCATGACGGTGCTGTTAGCGGAGCAGCAGCTGTCGTTTATCCGCCGGGTGGCGGATCGGTTTTGCATGCTTTATCGCGGGCGTAACGTGGCGCACGGCCACGTTAGCGAACTGAACGATGAGCTTATTGCCCACTGGATGTCGCGGGAAGCAAGGCGCTGAGGTCGAGATAGCGCCCGGTTTCGGCATTTTCCGCGCCGTCAGCAAGCCAGGGAATTTCCCCAAGGCACGGGGCGGGAAGTACACGCCTGAGCGTCGCCAGATACTCCTGATGTCGTTTCCCCGGCGCAACTACGTCGTTGGCTATCCAGCCCGCCAGACGCAGCCCGGCCTGCCGTACGGCCTGCGCGGTCAGCATAGCGTGATTGATACAGCCCAGCTTAATGCCGACAACCAGAATGACCGGGAGCCGCTCGGCCTGCACCCAGTCAGCAAACGTCTGCGTGTCCGAAAGCGGCGTAAACCAGCCGCCCGCGCCTTCCACCAGCACCCAGTCGGCCTGGCTTTCGAGCGTCCGTAACCCGGCAGACAGCACGGCGAACTCAATCGGACGGCCTTCGTCGGCGCTGATAATGTGCGGCGAGGTCGGCTCGGCAAAGGTGTATGGATTGACCGCTGAATAGGCAAGCTTAAGGGTACTATTACGCTGGAGCGCCAGCGCATCGGTGTTGCGTAACCCTTCCGCCGTCATCTCGCTGCCGGAAGCAACAGGCTTATATCCGGCGGTGTTTTTCCCAAGCTTTCGCGCCGCCTGCAGAAGGGCCGCGCTGGCAACCGTCTTGCCCACTTCCGTATCCGTGCCGGTAACAAAATAACGTTCAGTCACGTTCGATAATCCCATGAAAAAGTTGATAAGAGAGCGGGAAAAAGCCCCGCTGCTGCGGCCAGGCCAGCTCCAGGCGCTGCAGCTGGCCCCGGGTCAGCGGTTTTTTCTCCCGCCCGGCGTGCAGGTGCGTAGCGCCGATGCCCTTCAGCGAACGCATGGCGCTGAACGCGTCGCTAAAATTGAGCGTGATGGTCTGCACCGTGCTGCGACAGCGCCAGCCTGCCAGCGCCTGCGTGACCTGCTCATGCGATAAGAAGCGGTTGGCGTGAGGCTGCTCATCTACCGCTTTCCACGCCTGATTCAGCTCCGGCAATGAGCTTTCCAGCAGGGTGGTAAAGGCCACCTTCCCGCCCGGGCGGGCGACGCGATAAAGCTCGCCTAACGCCTGCGGCAGGCTGCTGCACCACTGCACCGCCAGATGGCTCCAGACCAGATCGAACTGCGCGTCCGCCAGCGGGATAGCCTCGATATCAGCCACAAGGTAGTGATGCGCAGCCTGCTGCTGGCGCGCCTCGTCCAGCATGGCGGGCGACAGGTCGATGGCCGTCACCTGGCTCCCCGCTTCACGCCAGTAGCGGCTGTTACTGCCGGGACCACAGCCGGCGTCCAGTACCTGCGGAAAGCGGTTCCCGCCAAGCGCGGCCAGGAGCCCCTGCGCGCTCTGGCGCTGCAGTTCATCGTGCTGAGAATAGCTCCGCGCGGCCCGGCCAAATGCCGCCGCAACGGCCTGTTTATTCACCGGCGTCATGGAGCGCCTCCAGCAGCGTCTGGATATCCCGAACTTCATGCGCCGCCGTCAGGGTTAAACGCAGCCGTGCGGTACCCGGCGGGACCGTTGGCGGGCGGATGGCGGTCACCCACATGCCGCGCTCGCGCAGCGCCTGTGCCAGCGCCAGCGCGCGACCGTTTTCACCAACAATCACCGGCTGGATGGCGCTCTGCGAATCTGGACTGAGGAAGGGCAGCGCCGCCAGTCCCTGGCGGAAGCGGGAGATATGCTCTGCCAGCCGCTGGCGACGTTCATCCCCTTCTGCGCTGCGGATCACCGCCAGCGACGCAGACAGCGCCACGGCCTGTGCCGGGGGCATGCTGGTGCTGTAAATCAGGTGTCGGGCAAACTGCAGCAGATAGTCGGCGACGGATTCGCTGCACAGCACGGCGGCGCCGCTGGCGCCAAAGCCCTTGCCGAAGGTGACAATCAGCAGCTCGGGCTTCACGTTTTGCTGGTATGCGCTGCCGCGACCTTCATCGCCCATCACGCCAATCCCGTGGGCATCGTCCACCAGCAGCCAGGCGTTTTGCCGCTTTGCGGCCTCGTGCAGCGCAGCAAGCGGCGCGCTGTCGCCGTCCATGCTGAACACCCCTTCGGTGACCGCCAGCTGTTGCCCGTCGCAGGGTTTATCAAGCAGCGCAGCAAGCTGTGACGCATCGTTATGGGCAAAGCGGCGCAGCTGCGCCGGGCTTAAATTTGCCGCCTCAAGCAGCGAGGCGTGACTTAAGCGGTCGGCGACAATGCGGTCCTCTTTCCCCATCAGGGCCGCGATGACCGCCTGATTGGCGGCAAAGCCCGAGATAAAGAGCAGCGCACGCGAATAGCCAAGCCAGTCGGCCAGCTCTTCCTCCAGCGCCTGATGCGCCGTGGTGTAGCCGCTGACGTGTCCCGAGCCGCCGCTGCCCACGCCAAACCGCTCCGCGCCCTGCTGCCAGGCGCGGACGATGGCCGGATGCTGGCTCAGTCCGAGATAGTCATTGCTTGAGAAATTACAAAACTGCCGCCCCTCGCGGGTCAGAAAACGGCCCGCGCCGTTTTCCACCACACTGCGTATGCGAAACGCCTCTGCCGCCCGGCGTTCTTCCAGCGCGGCATTAATTCGTGCCTGCCAGGTCATACGGCTGCCGCGTTGTAGAACTGGTCGGTGTCGGCGTTGAAAATCTGCTGCTCCAGCTGCTGCTGTTGCTCGTTATCGCCCGTCAGCACCTCGGTCTGGTGCGGGTTCAGCCCCAGCTTACGGAACAGCTGAACATCTTTGTCCTCTTCCGGGTTCGGCGTGGTCAGCAGCTTGCAGCCGTAGAAGATGGAGTTGGCCCCGGCCATAAAGCACATCGCCTGGGTTTGCTCGTTCATCTGCTCGCGGCCCGCAGAAAGGCGGACGTAAGAGGTTGGCATCATGATGCGCGCCACCGCGATGGTGCGAATAAAATCAAACGCATCCACGTCGTCATTATCCGCCAGCGGCGTGCCTTTGACCTTCACCAGCATGTTGATCGGCACGCTTTCCGGCGGGGTGGGCAGGTTCGCCAGCTGCAGCAGCAGGCCCGCGCGGTCTTTCACCGTTTCGCCTAAGCCGACAATACCGCCGGAGCAGACCTTGATCCCCGCTCCACGCACTTTGTCCAGCGTGTCCAGGCGCTCCTGGTAGGTGCGCGTGGTGATGATGTTGCCGTAAAACTCCGGGGAGGTATCGAGGTTGTGGTTGTAGTAATCGAGCCCCGCCGCCGAGAGGCGCTGCGCCTGCTCCTCGTTCAGCGTGCCAAGCGTCATACAGGCTTCGAGGCCCATCTCCTTCACGCCCTTCACCATCTGCTCCAGATACGGCATGTCGCGGTCGTGCGGGTTCTTCCACGCCGCGCCCATGCAGAAGCGGGTCGAGCCAGCGTTTTTCGCCTTGCGCGCCGAGTCGAGCACCTGCTCCACTTCCATCAGCCGTTCGGACTCCAGGCCGGTTTTGTAGCGCGCGCTCTGCGGGCAATATTTGCAGTCTTCAGGACAGGCGCCGGTCTTGATCGACAGCAGCGTGCTGACCTGAACATGGCGCGGATCGAAGTGCTGACGATGCACCTGTTGGGCTTCAAACATCAGCTCAAGGAAAGGTTTGTTGAATAATTCAGTAACTTGCGACATCGTCCAGCGTGCGTGGTGAGCCATCGGGCTTCTCCAAAGGGTTTTGTTAATTTTCGGTTCGGTTTATACTCGTAAACCTAAAACTTTTCAAAATGGTTTACAAGTCGATTATGACCCAGGACGATCTCGCCTTCGACAAGCAGCATATCTGGCACCCTTACACCTCCACCACCCGCCCCCTCCCCGTCTATCCGGTGGCCTCGGCCCACGGCTGCGAGCTGCACCTTGCCAGCGGCGAGCGGCTGGTTGACGGAATGTCCTCCTGGTGGGCGGCCATTCACGGCTACAACCACCCGCGCCTGAACGCGGCGATGAAAGCCCAGATTGACCAGATGGCGCACGTGATGTTTGGCGGGATTACCCATCAGCCGGCGGTGGATTTATGCCGTCGCCTGGTGGCGATGACGCCTGAATCGCTGGAGTGCGTCTTCCTGGCCGATTCCGGCTCGGTAGCGGTGGAAGTGGCGATGAAAATGGCGCTGCAGTACTGGCATGCGAAGGGCGAAGCGCGCCAGCGGTTCCTTACCTTCCGCAACGGTTATCACGGGGATACCTTCGGGGCGATGTCGGTGTGCGATCCGGACAACTCCATGCACAGCCTGTGGAAGGGGTATCTGCCGGAAAACCTGTTTGCCCCGGCCCCGCAGAGCCGCTTCGACGGCGAGTGGAACGAGATGGACATGGTCGGTTTCGCGCGGCTGATGGCGGCGCATCGTCATGAGATTGCCGCCGTGATCCTGGAGCCAATTGTGCAGGGCGCAGGCGGGATGCGGATGTACCATCCGGAATGGCTGAGGCGCATTCGCAAGATGTGCGACCGCGAGGGCATTCTGCTGATTGCCGATGAGATCGCCACCGGCTTTGGCCGCACCGGCAAGCTGTTTGCCTGCGAGCATGCGGGCATTTCGCCGGATATTCTGTGTCTCGGCAAAGCGCTGACCGGCGGCACCATGACGCTCTCCGCCACGCTGACCACCCGCCAGGTTGCCAACACCATCAGCGACGGCGAGGCGGGCTGCTTTATGCACGGCCCGACGTTTATGGGCAACCCGCTGGCCTGCGCCGTTGCAAGCGAAAGCCTCGCTATTCTGGAGAGCGGCGAGTGGCAGGCGCAGGTTGCGGCGATAGAAGCGCAACTGAAAGAGGAGTTGAGCGCCGCCTCCGGTGCGAATTTCGTGGCGGACGTGCGCGTGCTGGGCGCCATCGGGGTGATTGAAACCACCCATCCGGTGAATATGGCGGCGCTGCAGCGCTTCTTCGTGGACCAGGGCGTCTGGGTGCGGCCTTTCGGCAGGCTTATCTACCTGATGCCACCGTATAGCATTACGCCAGAGCAGCTGCGTAAATTAACCGACGCGGTCGTAACAGCCGTTAACATTCCCGCGCATTTCACGATTTAACCCCATGCGTTACACTTCCTGAACGAGTGAATAACGAGGGTAAACCGTATGAAAATCATCAGTAAAGATCTGCGCGACGGTGAAACACTCCCTGAACGCCACGTTTTCAACGGCATGGGGTATCAGGGCGATAATATCTCCCCGCACCTGGCGTGGGACGAGGTTCCAGCCGGAACCAAAAGCTTTGTCGTGACCTGCTACGACCCGGACGCGCCGACCGGCTCCGGCTGGTGGCACTGGATCGTAGCGAACCTGCCCGTCGACACGCGCGTCCTGCCGCAGGGTTCCGGCTCTGATCTGGTTGCCCTGCCTGAGGGCGCGATTCAGACCCGCACCGATTTTGGTAAAGCGGGCTACGGCGGCGCGGCGCCACCAAAAGGGGAAACCCACCGCTATATCTTCACGGTGCACGCGCTGGACGTGGAGAAGATTGAGGTTGATGAAGAGGCGAGCGGCGCGATGGTCGGGTTTAACGTGCATTTCCATTCGCTGGGCAGCGCGTCGATTACGGCGATGTATTCATAATCGAGCGAGTTAATGGCCCCTCACCCTAGCCCTCTCCCCACAGGGGGGAGGGCCAGTGACACCCCACACCCCGATGGGGGCGCGGCGGGGGGGGGGGGGCA
>NZ_JAWNCA010000054.1:0-12315 GCF_034106185.1 Enterobacter sp. 296B2
GTTAGGACTAATAATGGAAACATTGCACTGGATGATTATCTTAAGCAACAATTCCCAGACTCAATCCATTATTGCCGTGAGCTTAACAATGAAATACCTGCAAAACAAACAGGAAGAGCCACCGATTTCATCATGAATGATTTAGATATAAATCGTAATGAGATAATTTATGTTGGCCGTTCAGAAGAAGACTTACAGGCCGCGACAAATGGCAAAACTTTATTTATTAATGCCACTTGGTATCAACCGGTCACTGAGTATGGTTTTCAGTTCTCTGAACCAAAAGAGATTGCGAGATTTATCGATGTGTTTTGTTTAAGAGAGGAATTATGGGGATGGCAGGGCCACTTAAATCAAGATGTCCACTATTATGCCTTAGCTCCCTTTAGTACTCATAATCCTGAGTTTACAATGTACTCTGCCAATGCACGAAACTTAGCTAAGTTATCCATTGGGAGCCCTGATTTTTGGATTAGGTATCTTGGTGCTAGTATTTACTTCTCTGGTTTAAGTGAAGGTGCAAGTTTTATCACAACTTATGTTGGACATAATGCTAACGACCCTTATAAGTTGGCAAATATCATGGAGCATGACCTCAAAGGGTTGGCAGTATCATTTAAAGGTAAATATCTCAAAGATCTCTTTATAAGACATACCACAGCCGTAAAATCTCAGCAGGAAAGAATAGAGCGCCGACAAGTTATAATAACATCGCAAACTAATACTGTGAATTTAAATGCCTCTCCTATCAAAAATCTTAACACCGGAGAACGATATGTTAACAGGCCAGTATTGCGTGGAAAGAAAGTACTAGTTATTGATGACTTCTGCACTGAGGGAAATGCTCATGAAACCGCTAGGATGTATTTAAAGGCAGCAGGAGCGGAAGTTATAAATATTTCATGGTTAAAATTTGTTAATCGAGATGTAGCCGTTTGCGAACCCAATTGCAGAATAAACCCATGGGAGGCAAACACCCTCACTTCTGAAAATATCAATTATATCGGGCGAATCGGTTATGCAGCAAACCTTACTCATGGCGGTGCGCCTCAAGAGTTGGCAGAGAAAATCAGACAATATGATCATTGGGATTGGCCGCAATAGTTTCTTCTTCTGACTACAACTTGTACCCCTTAAATATAGGGGTGCATATTTATAGAGCGATAATTGCACTTAATTTTTTTAGCAGCTACTTAGTCAATTTGATAGAAGATCTCACGGTCGGTATCAGCGACCTAATCTGTTCCCCATTTATGAAGACAGAACAATGTAAATATGCACTCTGAACTTCCGATTCTCGCTCACAGCGGACCTTATGACCTGACTTTCTGTCCGCTCCGTGCCATTAGCGGAAGTAGCTAGAAACACTCTGTTATGATAACCGGGGAGCAGGTCAGCAGGACATCGCTCGTGAATCAAGAGCTTAAAAAAAGCCCCTATTACTGCTGTAGTGGGCTAAGTAAATTAGACATAGGTATAGCCGTACCATTTTGAGCTGATGGCTCGATGGGGAAAGTGCGATATAAATCTGAGTCCCATGAGCAGAGCTAGCATTTAGAATTTTGAGGGTACGAAAGCGATTATCCGGCCTTCAATACATGTAGTGAAGGCCGGAAGGGATTAACACAGATTAAAACCATTCATCGTCTTCATAGTCGGATGAAGAAGGATGAGCAGTAAGGTAATCAGTATCGACCGCGATGCGGCATACACCATTATCATTGCGGATACTGAGATCAAACTCTGTGATCAGATGATTCATCTCCTCGAGTTCAACCAGCACATCGAAGCCATACTCCTGGTTAAAGTAGATGTATAACCCACGATACCCTTTTTCTCCGTCGTAATTTCTCACGCCGGTTTCTTCAAGTCCAAACTCACGAGCCTCAACATCGAACGATTCAATCAGTTCATCAGTGCTGTAGTGACTGACATGGACTGTCATGCTACCAGTTAATTTCATTATTTTTTTCCTCGATGCATCAATTTAAGGTCTAGCGCGGACTCCAGGCGGGCACATTCGTCATACATCACAGGAACAATGTCTTGATGAAATTGCTGCAGCTGGACGTAATCAAGTCTCAACAGCTTCCGAATAAAGCCGGTACGATAAGTCCATGAGAGCTTTCTGCTGACACAATAGTCCGACATTTGAGCACTAATGTCGGACTCAAATCCCTCCCAACAACTCATCACACTAAAAATATTGCCGACGTATTTACGCAACTCCCCATGCAGTTTTCTCTCATTAAGCACAGCAATCGCTCTTGAAGCCAGCTCATCAAAATCCTTCCGATAGATAAGGTTGCCCATATCCATCAACGCGCTGTAAATGGCCAGCCCCTTAGACGTCCCTCCACGGCGAAGTAGCTGAAGGCTCAGAGGTGAGTTATCTTCATTTTTCGCATAACGTAAATAACGTACAAAATCGGCGACACGCCCAAGGTATTTGGGATTCATGTTCTTTTCTAATTGAGCACACCAGTTGCCCCCCGCGCTTCTTTCAAGCGCATGAATGACAGCAATACATGTTGCGATCATCATTTCTTCACTACCTGCTTTTGGCGATGAGAAAGATTCCTGGTCTTTACGCCAATGCAAATATGCTGAGACGCTACCTTCGAACTCTTCACTCTCTTTGATGAAATACATACCTTCATTGATGAGGACGTGTAGCCCTGCGTTCTTACACACGTGCTTAAAGAAAGCCAGCGTGTTTTCTTCATCCGCAGCGGAGTGAGTATTCACCGTGTATTTTTCCAGCACTGCATCAATCATCCTATCAAGAAACTGTAAGGTGTCCGACAGACCGGTCAGATAAGTTGCATCCGGAGCATCATAATCATTATCAACACGAGGCTTCATACGCAGTATTTCGACGACCATGCTTTCCATAGCACCCGCCGTTTCTTGTGCAAGACGCATAAAATTGCCGTGATTCGCAATATAGGTTTCAAACATATCAGAAGCGATCGCGCTGTAATGCTTCCTGTCGTCATGGAAATCGTAATAGCCCAATGAGTAGTAAGCAGGATCATCTTTCAACACGTATGACTTACGCCATTTTTTGGCCAACACGTTGAGAGGTGCCATCAGGAGAACAAGACGCCTGTCGCTCTGCGTATTTTTATGGTTTGAATATTGTACCCTTGCGATTTCTGGGCCGAGCAGAGAACGTACAGAGTTGCGGTGATTTTTAAGGTCATCCACATCCTTATAAGATTGTCCGGTTTTAAAATGCGGAGCCAGGATTGCCATAGCACGATTTATCTCATCACGAAGAGCATCTTCTGTGGCAAGCTCAGGCTCCTGCCCGAAATGGGCCAAGTGGTCATATAAAACACTTTCAGAAACGTGATCAGTCATACGGTATCTCCTTATTGATGTCGATGATCTCATGATACTGAAACGGCCTGCTGAGTCAGGGATGCAAACTTATATTCCTCAGGATGTGCCCCAAAATAACTTACAACATGCAAATGCTGGGCATTGTGTAGTGAACTGGGTATGGGATCATGATGCCCGGAACAACTTGTTGACCAGCTCCCTGTTGATCAACATGAAGTGCTGCTAGCAATGTCCGAAGATCGCTCAAAGCTGACCATGCTTTCTAATCATTCCTGTTCTTTGACTGGTTTGCTGGGTTAAGGGCTTTACCAATCTGACGTAGCAGAAAGGTACTGCCCTTAAAGTTATGGCATTATGGGCATTCAGGTTTACCGCTCTCCAGACTGCGATGCACCGCTTCGCAAATCCGGCTGACCGCCAGTCCGTCCTCTGCCGTCACCGGGTACGGAGACCGGTTCCTGACCGCCCGGACAAAATCATTGATCGGGTCGATACCAAAACCGCTGGCGACGCCATCGCGGTAGTTAATGAAGTAGCTGTTGGGCGTGAGCGTCTTATCCGGGGTGGTAATTTCCAGCCCGCGATGCTGTGAGGTGCTACGGATATAGGTGGCCTCACAGAGAATATCAATGCGCCCGTCGTTGTCCTTCGGGAAGCCCTCCGGCAGCACCCACGAGTTTTCCACCACCCACGAACTGCCGTCGGCCATCGTCAGCAGGCTCTGCACGCTGTCGAAGGTGTCGAGACCGCATTCGACCATCAGCCGCTTCTGCCCGACGGCATACACCGACACCACCTCCTGGCCGGAGAGGTGGCGTACCATGTCAAAGCAGTGGGAGCCGAGAAACCACACCGGGGAGCTTGCGCCCGCCCAGTTCAGCCACTCTGTCGGCACGCTGATGACATCATCCATACTGATATGTCCGCGCAGGATGCGCCCGGCTTCCGGCTTATCCAGTTCAGCCTTAATGCGCATCACCGCCGGGTCCCAGCGTTTGTGGAAATCGACTCCGACCAGCAGGTCCCGCTGCTGCGCCATCTCCACGATAAGCTCACATTCGCGTACCGAGGTGGCGAGTGGCTTTTCCGCCAGCACATGTTTGCCGTGGCGCAGGGCGGTGAGGATGGATTCGGTGTGGTACGGATCCGGTGTCGCCACCGAGACCACATCGATGGCTTCCTCCTGTAGCAGGATGTCCAGCCGGGTATAGCCCATCACGCCACAGGCCATGGCGAGGTCGTCGCAGCGTTCTGTGTCGGTGTCGCAGATGGCGACCAGCACGGTGTCCGGGTTATGGCGGTACGCATCCATATGGTGTTTGCCGTAAATACCTGCGCCCACCACGGCGGCTCTGATTTTGTTCATCATTGAGTCCTCAGAATAAGCCCAGGGAAAACAGCCAGCCGATGATGACGGCCAGCGGTCCAGTCAGTTGTCTCGACAGCAGAAAGGCGGGTACACCTTTTGCGATGGTCTCCGGCTTTGCCTCCTGCATCGAAAGGCCGACCGGCACGAAGTCGCAGCCGACCTGCACGTTGATGGCAAACAGCGCGGGCAGGGCGAAGGCCGGAGATATCGCCCCTGCGCCAATCTGTGTGCCTATCATCACGCCAATCACCTGCGAGATGGCCGCGCCCGGTCCGAGCACCGGGGAGAGGAACGGAATGCCACAGATGAGCGACAGCAGCACCAGTCCCCACAGCGAGTTCGCCAGCGGCGTCAGGGCGTGGGCAATCAGGCTGCCGAGTGCGGTCTCCTGCACCAGGGCTATCAGCAGCGAGACAAAGGCCATAAACGGGATAACGTTGCGCAGCGACACGTCCACCGCTTCACGGCTGGCGGCGAACAGCAGGGCGATAACGTGGCCGACTGCGGTACCGGTCTGCTCAACCATGCGCACCAGCTTCTCCGCGCCATGGGCAGGTGGCGGTGTGGTGATAACCCGTGGCGCAGCGACAGGCACGGACTCCGGTCCACCGTCCGGCGCTTCGGCGGTATCCACCAGAACCAGTTGCTCCATCGTGACGCCGGAGACGTAATTCTCTTCGGTAATAAAGTGCGCCAGCGGTCCGGCGCGCCAGGTGGGCAGCACGTTGATGGTCGGGATGCCCTTCTGCGGATACAGGCCGCAGCGCAGGGACCCGGCACAGTTAATCACCACGCACAGGATGTCGTTATCAGGCGGGATATCGGCGAAGCCGTTCACCACTTCCGATTCGGTGAGCGCGCCGATTTCTATCGCCACCGGATGAATCTCGCGTCCGGTCAGAGACAGCACCTTTTTGCCGCTGCCAACGGGCAGCCACAGCCCTTTACCGTAACCGCCGGGACCGGGAGGAATAAGTATCGTATTCATGGCCGCCCCTCCTCAATCACCAGATTGCCGTGCAGGTCGCGCAGGTTCGGCACCGGGCCGGAGAGATGGACCGCGCCGACATGGCAGGGATTCAGGTCGCCATTAAACACCAGCGTCAGGTGGCCGAGTTCAAACAGCGCCTGCTGTGCCCCCTTGCCGACGGCAGTCACCAGATAATCATGCCCTGCCAGCATCAGGCGGTCGCCGGGCAGTATCATCAGGCTCTCTTCCCGGAACGACGGCTCCAGCGACAGCGAGTAATCGAGGCAGTCCTTCGGCCCGTTGCTGTCGAAGGTGATGAGCATTTTGTCGGTCAGGCCGTCGGCGACAAACAGCCCGATGGCAGTAATGCGTGCGCAGTAAATCATCATGGCGCATTCCCCCGCCTGCTGAGCCGCAGGAACAGATACTCGGTGATAATCCCGCGGATAAGACCAATCAGCATGGCGGCGGCGATATAGCGCAGCGCCAGCGAGGTGACGGGCAGGCCGAGCGCCTTAACTCCGGCAGCGACACCAAGCCAGACAAACAGCTCCGACGGTACCACATGGGGAAACAGGCTGGTGAGGGGATGAGCAGTGGTGCCGAGGGCATCTTCATAACCAGGCTTGCTCTTTTCGGGCAGGAGTTTGCCTAAAGTGAGCGCGCCGGGGCTGCTCATAAAGAACCAGCCGAGTACCGGCAGCACGCCGTAGGTGAGAATGCGCGAGCGGCCGAGCAGGGCAGCGACCTTCTCCATCCGCACGGTGCCGACCAGTTTCATCAGGAAGTTGATGGCCAGCAGCAGGCAGATAAGCATCGGGATAAGCCCGGTCATCATGTCGAGGAAGATTTTGCCTGCGGCCTGGAACAGGTGGATAAAGCCTTCAGCCAGGGAGACCAGAAACATAGCGGCCTCCTGCGAGTGGTGCGATGGTGCATGGTTGTGGTTCGGTGTGCATAAACAACTCTCCTGTCAGGTATCGTTGGTTAATGCGTCCTGCCACTCACAGCGCGGGTCGTTATGTCCCGGAGTTGTCGGTTGTTGTCATGGGGTGAAGCGGTTTTCGGGGTTCACGTTTATTTCCCGTGTCGAGGTAACGCTCCGGCCAGATCGCTGACGGATGCACGTCGAGCGCGATGGCAATCAGCCACTCGCCTTTCGGCCACGGGCGCGTCAGGGTATTCGACAGCGTTGACGAGGCCTGCCCCGCTTCCCGCGAGAGCCTTGCCAGACTGGTGCCGCGCTTGTGTAAGGCGGCGATGATGTCGGCGGGGTGCCAGTCTTTGGTTGTTGACTTTTTCATCGGTTTTCTCTTTTTAACCGTGATAAATCACGCAATTCTTGAATATTGCTCTAAATATAATCAAAATTCAAGTAATACATGAATAGGTAAGGGAATGCCTGAAGATGGTTGCTGCCCAGAAAGGGATAATTCCTGCATGTTCAGGTGCAGGGTGGCAATTGTGATTGGTAAAAGATTAAAGATTTCAAGAGTCAGGGCTGATCTGACGCAAGCGGAACTGGGTGTACTCGCAGGGCTGGATGAAGAATCCGCAAGCGCGCGGATCAGTTCGTATGAAAAGGAAGTCCATGCACCTGATTTCAAGCTTGTCTGTAAGCTGGCGGCAGCGCTTGATGTACCGGAAGCGTATTTTTATGCTGTTGACGATGAGCTTGCAGAATTGATCCTTCAGTATCACCGTTTTAAGAAGAATAATCCGGGCCGTACATTACTGTTTTCACCAAATCCTTAAAGGGCAAGCCCGTTCCCCTTATTCACCCTTCCTTTCAGCCTTTGCCTTTTCAGTCTCTTTTCGCCATTTTCATTCCATCTGTTTTTGAGGTGGTACAGGTGGGACAAGTGGTACAACCGCGCCAGCCCTGGCTTGGCGCTGTACCACCTGAAAAAAGCCAGTCGGAAAAGTGGGACAGAATCAGCACCGGCTGTCCCACCCTGTACCACTTTTTTTAAACTAGATTATCTAAAGTGGGACGCTGTAACCCGCGCCAGCTCTGCGTGTACCACTTGTCCCACCCTGTACCACCTTTTTTAAGACACGCGAGACTGCATTCAGATACTGAGGATGCGGGAGGTGAGCCGGTAGACCCTGGCTTTGCCGATCTCCGGCAGGCGAACCTGCGACTGGTATTTCCCGTCGCTGCCGGGCAGCAGGCATTCCGCTTCCAGACATAATCTGGCCGCTTTGGCGGGACTGAATCCCCGGCACATTTCCCGCCAGCCCTCCGGCAGGATGTGAAACAGTGTGTGCTCTTCACCCGTCAGCGGATCTTTTTCCACCCGGCGAAAGCCTACCATATTCAGCGGGCGGTCCGGGCCGTCCCACGAGGCAAAACGGCTGTACTGGTGCGCGGTAATGAACCGCTTGATCTGCGCCAGCACGCCTTCATCCTCCTGGTTAGCAATATGGCCGCGTTCGTTCAGCCAGGCGTGCAGGCAGATCTGCACCGCCTCATACGCCGTGCCTTCCTGCCAGCCCGTGATGCCCTGCAGCGTCGCTATCTCTCCGGCCACCGCCAGCAGCGCAAAGCGGGCCACGATGCGTTGCACCTGGTTTCCGGCATTCTCCGGCATCAGGGCGGTCTGGTAGTGGCGAAGTAGCTCTCTTGTCAGCGTGGTGCTGGCGTCCAGGTCGCCGGTGAGGAAGGCCAGCCAGGCACGAAAAGCAGTGCCGTGGAAACGGGCCACCCGGTCACACAAAGCATCGGCAAATTGCTGGCCGCTGGCAAAGCCGTGTAGCTGCTCAAACGCGCCATGCTGCCCGGTGTCGCTGGGGATTTGTACCATGCGCACGTCCATTCCGGCGTAGAGGCGCTCCCCGGCGCGTTCGGTGTGTTCCGCCAGCGACAGCTCCCCGGTGGAGAACAGCAGCAGCGTCCAGTGCCTACGGTTGCGTACTTCGCCGTCGGTGCGGGCGCGCCCCTTGCCTTGGCCGTTCGCCAGCATATAGGCAATCATCCCGGCTTCACGCGGGTCCACTTCGCGGAGTTCATCAAGCGGCAGCAGAGCATCGTTGTGGCGGCTGGCAATTCCCTCCAGCGCATTCCCGGTGGCCCGCCAGGAGTGCCAGTAATCCGTCCCGCCACAGACGGAAGCGGCCACTTTCATCACCGTGGTTTTACCGTCGGTGGACTCACCGCGCAGGTGAAAACCCCCGCCGCCCGTTCCGGTCAGGCGCAGCAGCGGGGCGGCCAGCGCACAGCAGAGGGCAAAGACCAGCCGTGAGTTGCCTGCACAGAGTGCGGCGACCTGCTCCTGCCATTCCGCCAGCGTACCAGCCTGTGCAAAGCTGCCGGTCAGATAGTGGCTGCCCTGAAGGATGACATTGTTGCCACCGGGACCGATAACCTCATCCGGCAGCACGTACACCCCGCAGTGCCAGCCGGTTTTCTCCACGCAGGTGACCCGGCTTCCGGGGAGTGACCGCGAGATGTACTCGCACAGCAGGCTGCGCAGGGCGGGGCGGGTGGAGATATAGGTCAGGCCGTTCTCCAGCAGGATGCGCCGCAGCTCCTCGCCGTTGCCGCTGAGCATTGCCATTGGCATGGCCCAGCGCCGTAACTGCCCGGTGGTGGTGTGCCATTCCAGCAGGCGGCCATAGCTGCCGTCATGGCTGTCGCAGGTGATAGCGGTAACGTGCAGAGGGGAGCAGATGCGCTGGGGGTGTATGTCGCTTTCGCCGTCGCGTCGCTCGGTCAGCTTGTCAAACCACAGTGCCTCTTCATCGAGGCGGAAGTGATCCGGCAGGATGTCAGAAGGCCTTTCCTGCCGCAGGCGTGCAAGCTGACCGCTCCAGTCCTCCAGCAGCTCACCGTCGGGGCTCATCAGCCGGGCCATCTGCACATCCGCATGTGCCAGTTTTACGGCGATTTTCAGCAACTCCTCTTCGCGGATATCGCCTGTGCGAAGTACCCGGACGTAGAGCGCGTCAGGTCTGATTATGGTCAGGTTATCCAGATCGGCCAGTTCATCCGGGCCGAGTACCACCGGAGGAACATCATCTTCCCGGTCGGGATCTTTTCGCCAGGCGCGTGAGGTTTCCCATGCCAGGCTTCCGGCAAGGATCACCACTTCGAGCGTGCGGTCCGGAGACTGCTTACAGAGAAAGGGGGCGCGTTTCATGATGGGGTATCGGTCGGCTCATCCCTGAGCGTGGATTAGCGGATGGCGGCGCGGCGCTGCTGCCACTGGCGGATTTCTGCAGCATCGAAGACCATCAGTCGGGAAGAGAGGTGGACGGGGCGGGGAAAGTCGGTGTTTTTAATCAGGCGGTAAACCGACGATTCGCTCATCGCCAGAAACTGGACCACCTGCCGCATACGCACATTGCCGCTCTCGGGAAAAGCATCGTTACTGTCAGCACGGGTTTTCATGATTGCACCTCACGGGAACAGAGTGTCGGAGAGGTTATAGCGCGGAACGGGGAGGGGAGGTATAGGTCCGGGTGAAAAATCGGAGTCCGGATAGAAAGTAATGAGTCCTGGAAGAACTTATTTACTGGTAAAACTGATGTCTTTTAGTTAATTAATTGAAAGTAAATGATTTTTATCTTCTAATGCTTAATCAAGACCCTACATGATGAGGTTAATGAATGGCAATGGACGACTATAAACACTTCGCATTAGCTATCGCAATCTCACCCTCAGCTATGAGCGAAAAAACCGACATTACCAATCCTTAGGGTCTTTTAAAGGCGATGTTTATTAATCAAATGAAAAGGAAACCATGATGATCTTGAAACAATCTTACATACCTGTTTGCTTTTTAGGAACTTCTTGTAATAACGCGGATGCTCCATAATAATTTCTTTGATAATTTATAGTATTGAGGTACCATTTTATTAGGGAATAGCTAATTTCTCTTCTTCGTAATTTATTCTAATGATGAACTCGAATGGATGATTATGCGAAATATAAATTCAATAATGATGAGGCTTGCTAAGAGGGCAGAGAAACTTCAGCCAGACCATCTGATCAGATCCTTTGTTGACGTTGGCCCCACATATACCCTATTGTCCAGTAATGACAATCAGATAATGTTCGGTAGAAGAGGTACGGGGAAAACGCACTTCTTGGCTGTTCTTTCCAACAATATTCAACAAAGTGGGATCATTTGTGTTCCTATAGACATGAGGTTGATAGGATCTACTGGAGGGATTTTTTCTGACCCCAATATTTCATTAAGTGAAAGGGCCACCAGATTACTTTCCGACACATTATGTAATATACATGAAATAATTCTAGACTATATTTTTGAAAAGGATCTTGAAAATACGACTGAAATAGCGCAATTACTTAATGATTTTATTGATAAGGCAACCTCATTAAATATAGAAGGTACCACGGAGGAGGAAAATTGTTCGGTAAGCCATAATTCTATGAATTCTTCGATAGGTGTAATGGTAACTAATACCAATATATCTGCCAATTTTTCACGCTTAGATAAAATATCATCAGATAATACGGAAAGAAAAAAAGTATCTGGAAAGAAAATATTAAGGATTCACTTCGGAGAAATCACTAAGTTACTCAGCAATATAGTTTCAAAATTACCAAAAAAAGAATTATGGGTACTGATTGATGAATGGTCTGAGGTACCAATGGATCTTCAACCTTATCTTGCAGAACTTCTTCGTAGAATTCTATATCCCATCTCTGGTATTACAGTAAAAATAGCAGCAATAGCCCATCGATGTAATTTTTTACTACATGATCAAGACACTGGTGTTCGTGTAGGAATTGAACTTGGTTCTGATGCCTCTTCCGTTATTAATTTAGATGAGTATATGGTCTTTGATAACGATCGTGATGCTGCTAAGACTTTTTTCAAAAATCTGCTTCATAAACATGCCCAAGCAATAGATAAAAATTCAATATGTGATATTGAGGCAAACTTGTTTATTAATGATGTGTTTACTCAACCATCAGCGTTCGATGAGTATGTCCGTGCGGTAGAAGGGGTTCCTCGAGATGCTATAAATATCATTTCACTTGCGGCACAGTCAGCACTGGAGAACAAAATATCAATTGTACATGTCCGTAAATCTGCGCAGAAATGGTTTCAGGTAAATAAACATGCGGCCCTAAATAGCAAACCTGAAGCAGTTGTGTTACTTGATAAAATAATAAACGAAGTCATTGGACATAGAAAAACACGTGGTTTTTTAATAAGTAATGAAAACAATAATCCTTTGATTGATTATCTTTATGATATGCGGGTTATTCACGTTTTAAAACAAGGAGTTTCAGCTCGAAACGCTATAGGAAAAAAATATACACTCTATACTCTTGATTATGGTTGTTATGTAGAACTTATGTCCTCAAGTTCTGCTCCATTAGGCTTAATAATCGAATCAGATGAAAATGATGAGTTAAAGTACATTGAGGTTCCGAAGTCAGATTATAGATCAGTTAAAAATTCAATTTTAGATTTTGAAAGTTGTCAACAATTAAGATTAAATTTAGTGACATCGACAGAGCATCTGCAACTTCCTATTAATAATGGTAAACATAAAAACGTAGAGAAGCCAATTGATAGTAAAATAATAAATTCAATTCCCAAAAATATTGGTTCATTGAAAATAGCAGGAACAATTTATAATCGATTGA
>NZ_JAWNCA010000055.1:0-10982 GCF_034106185.1 Enterobacter sp. 296B2
CCCTCCCCCCGCTGCGCCTGCGCTTGCGCCGGCCCGCGCCCGCGCCCGCCCCCCGCCCCCCCCCCCCCCCCCCCCCCCCCCCCCCCCGAAAGTGCGGTCTGATGCCCTCACCCCGGCCCTCTCCCACGGGGAGAGGGAGAAAAGATTACGATGGCATTGCGATGGCCTGCTTCTCTTCGAGCAGTTTTTCCACCACGCCAGGATCCGCGAGCGTTGAGGTATCACCGAGGTTGCTGGTGTCCCCCGCCGCGATTTTGCGCAAGATACGACGCATGATTTTGCCGGAACGGGTTTTCGGCAGCGAGTCGGTCCAGTGCAGCACGTCCGGCGTGGCCAGCGGGCCAATCTCTTTACGTACCCAGTTGCGCACTTCGGCGTACAGCTCCGGCGACGGCTCTTCGCCGTGGTTCAGGGTGACATAGGCGTAAATCGCCTGGCCTTTGATGTTGTGAGGGATCCCGACAACCGCCGCTTCGGCAATCTTCGGATGCGATACCAGCGCCGATTCAATCTCCGCCGTGCCCAGACGGTGGCCGGAGACGTTCAGCACGTCGTCCACGCGTCCGGTGATCCAGTAATAGCCGTCTTCGTCGCGGCGCGCGCCGTCGCCGCTGAAGTACATGTTTTTAAAGGTCGAGAAGTAGGTCTGCTCGAAGCGCTCGTGGTCACCGAACAGGGTGCGCGCCTGGCCCGGCCAGGAATCGACGATCACCAGGTTGCCCTCGGTGGCCCCTTCCTGCGGATTACCTTCGTTATCCACCAGCGCAGGCTGCACGCCGAAGAACGGACGGGTTGCCGAGCCAGCCTTCAACTGCGTCGCGCCCGGCATCGGGGTGATCATAAAGCCGCCGGTTTCGGTCTGCCACCAGGTGTCCATCACCGGGCACTTCTCGTTGCCGATCTTTTTCCAGTACCACTCCCAGGCTTCCGGGTTGATGGGCTCGCCCACGGAACCGAGGATGCGCAATGAAGAACGGTCAGTGCCCTCAATGGCTTTATCACCTTCCGCCATTAACGCGCGGATGGCCGTTGGCGCGGTGTAGAGAATGTTGACCTGGTGCTTATCGACCACCTGACACATGCGCGCCGGGGTCGGCCAGTTCGGTACGCCTTCAAACATCAGCGTGGTTGCGCCGCATGCCAGCGGGCCGTATAGCAGATAGCTGTGCCCGGTGACCCAGCCCACGTCGGCAGTACACCAGTAGATGTCGCCCGGATGGTAGTCGAAGACGTATTTGAAGGTGGTAGCCGCATAAACCAGATAGCCGCCGGTGGTGTGCAGCACGCCTTTCGGCTTACCGGTGGAGCCGGAGGTATAAAGAATGAACAGCGGATCTTCCGCGTTCATCTCTTCCGGCTGATGCTGGTCGCTCGCGTTCTCAATCAGGTCGCTCCACCACAGGTCACGCCCCTCGTTCCAGTCGATCCTGCCGCCGGTACGCTTAAGGACGATGACGTTACTGACCGTTTTGACGTTCGGGTTTTTCAGCGCCTCATCGACGTTTTTCTTCAGCGGGATACCGCGACCCGCACGCACACCTTCGTCGGCGGTGATCACCAGCTTCGAGTTTGAGTCGACAATACGCCCGGCAACCGCCTCAGGGGAGAAGCCGCCGAAGATAACGGAGTGGATCGCGCCGATGCGCGCGCAGGCCAGCATGGCCACCGCCGCTTCCGGCACCATCGGCATGTAGATGGCGACCACGTCTCCCTTTTTGATGCCTTTATCCAGCAGGACGTTGGCGAAGCGGCAGACGTCGCGGTGCAGTTCTTTATAGGTAATGTGTTTGCTCTGAGAGGCATCGTCGCCTTCCCAGATAATGGCGGTTTCATTCCCGCGTTCGGCAAGATGGCGGTCCAGGCAGTTCGCCGCCAGGTTCAGCGTGCCATCTTCATACCATTTAATGGAGACGTTGCCTGGCGCAAAGGAGGTGTTCTTCACCTTCTGGTAAGGTTTGATCCAGTCAAGGATGTGGCCCTGCTCGCCCCAGAAGGCGTCCGGGTTGATAACAGATTGCTGATATTTCTCGTGGTACTGCTCCGGGCTGATCAGGCAACGGTCCGCAATGTTGGCGGGAATGTCGTGTTTGTGTATTTGGCTCATGGCTTTTTTTCTCCTTGTAAGATGTTAATAATATGTCGCAAAAACGTTAATAGTAGGGGCTTTACAAGCTTTGTTTATTATTTGGGCGGCAGATCACGCATTGTCTGAAGAGTATGAAAAACGAGCGAATGAAACTTTGAAGGGAAATAATTTACGATAACTATTATTCACATTTTCGTTTAAAAAAGCGTTTTTATAACAAAAGGTTATTTATAAGAATTAGAATAAACTCTCGTCATCGTCGCTTTTGTGAGTGAAACGCGTCGTTCTTTAAGGCTTGCGCAACAGGTCGCGCAAATGATACTCATACGCCGCGTTAAAAAATCCCATAAACCAACGCAACACAATTCATACCCTTTCAGTATGTCTCCATATTCATGCAGTTTACGTGAATAAGGCGCTTCATTGAGGAAGTCAGTTTCTATGAAAAACGTTAAAGTCAGCCTGGCCTGGCAGATCTTAATCGCCCTTGTGCTGGGCATTCTGCTGGGCAGTTACCTCCACTATCACAGCGACAGCCGCGAATGGCTGATTGCGAACCTGCTCTCTCCGGCAGGCGATATTTTTATTCATCTGATTAAGATGATAGTGGTGCCGATTGTGATCTCGACGCTGGTGGTCGGTATCGCGGGCGTCGGTGATGCGAAGCAGTTAGGCCGTATCGGCGCGAAAACTATTCTCTATTTCGAAGTGATCACTACGGTTGCGATTATCCTCGGCATTACGCTGGCGAACGTGTTCCAGCCAGGCTCCGGGATCGATATGTCGCAGCTGGCGACGGTGGATATTTCGAAATACCAAAGCACCACTGCTGACGTGCAGAGCCATTCCCACGGTCTGATGGGGACTATCCTGTCGCTGGTGCCGACCAACATCATTGCTTCCATGGCGAAAGGCGAGATGCTGCCGATCATCTTCTTCTCGGTGCTGTTTGGCCTGGGGCTCTCCTCTCTGCCCGCAACGCACCGTGAACCGCTGGTCACCGTGTTCCGATCTGTCTCCGAAACCATGTTCAAAGTGACCCACATGGTGATGCGTTACGCGCCGGTCGGGGTGTTCGCGCTTATCGCAGTGACCGTGGCGAACTTCGGTTTTGCCTCCCTGTGGCCGCTGGCGAAGCTGGTGATCCTGGTGCACTTCGCGATCCTGTTCTTCGCGCTGGTGGTGCTGGGGATTGTGGCGCGCCTGTGCGGGCTGAGCATCTGGATCCTGATTCGTATCCTGAAGGATGAGCTGATTCTGGCCTACTCGACGGCAAGCTCTGAGAGCGTGCTGCCGCGCATTATTGAGAAGATGGAAGCCTACGGTGCTCCAGCGTCTATCACCAGCTTCGTGGTGCCGACCGGCTACTCCTTTAACCTGGATGGCTCAACGCTGTACCAGAGTATCGCCGCTATCTTTATTGCGCAGCTGTACGGCATTGACCTGTCGCTGTGGCAGGAGATCGTGCTGGTGCTGACCCTGATGGTGACGTCTAAAGGCATCGCTGGCGTGCCGGGCGTCTCCTTCGTGGTGCTGCTGGCTACGCTTGGCAGCGTCGGTATTCCGCTGGAGGGTCTGGCGTTTATCGCCGGTGTGGACCGTATTCTCGACATGGCGCGTACGGCGCTGAACGTGGTGGGGAATGCCCTGGCGGTGCTGGTTATCGCCAAGTGGGAACACAAATTCGACCGTAAAAAAGCGCTGGCGTATGAACGCGAGGTGCTGGGACGTTTTGATAAGACGGCCGATCAGTGATGTAAGGTATTCTACCCTCTCCCCTTTGGGGAGAGGGTTAGGTGGAGGGGATTCTACTCCCCGCTCAACGCATCAAACTCTTCACACCCCGTATCAAACCCTTCCGTACAGCTCAGGTTTAACCAATAGAGTGCTTTCTGTTTATTGGGCGTAATAAAGCCTTTCTCACCTTGCTGGAACAGCATTCCTGCCCAGTATTCGGCGTAGCCCGTGCGTGACAGAGACGAGCTGCGCTTAAACCATGACGCCGCCTGGACGTCGTCCTGCGCCACTTCTACGCCGTTGGCATAAATCAGCCCCAGCAGCAGCTGCGCATCGACCGCCGAGTCGTTGTCGATATCTTCGGTCGCCGTTTGCAGGAGCTTGATAGCCTGAGGATAGTCGGTTTTACCCGCCTGCGTGTTGACCAGCACGCGCGCCAGCATGATCGCGCCGCGTTTGCTGCCCGCGATGTTGGCCTGCTGTGCCAGGGCTTTGGCCTGGGCGTAATCGCCCTGCGTGAAGAGGATTTGTGACAACAGCGCCATGGCATCAACATCGCCGCCTTTAGCGGCTTTCTCTGCCCACAGCGCTGCCTGCTTTCTGTCACCGGAGCTGAAGTAGGTATCGGCGAGATAATACTGGGCGCGGGCATCGCCGGCTTCCGCCTGCTTCTGATATTGGCTGCCTATCTCATCCGCGCGGGCGAACGATGTTAAAAATAACAACAACAGAAAAATGGCTTTCATGGATTCTTATCATCTGGGTACACGCCGCGCAGTATAATCGCGGTAGCAAAAGAAAAAAATGGGTGCATTAAGACCTCAGCATCCTACACGCCGGGCGTACCCGGGGTTCCGCCCGAAGAGGTTAGCCTGCGTTGCAGGCTAATTTCGCCGCCACCTCCTGATGTTCACCCTTTATTGAAAACTCGCAGAGCTTACCGCGAGTAATAAAGGTAAAAATCACTATCGTCAGGCAAACAATAAAGACGATGCCTAACGCAGTTTTTAATGGCGTCATGCCTTTTACTCCTTGTCAAAAAAAGAATAAGAGGCTACTCTCAACCTGTTGGTTGTTGAGGGGTAGCCTCGGGTGAATGAAAATTTCCCGGGGCTTTCCACTTTCTGTCCCTCAACAATGCTCAAGACAGAAAGTCTTAAGCACCCGCCGCACATCTTATCCATCTGAATTAAAATGCAAAGATGTAATTCTGTTCAGCGCGAATTACATTATTTTTGCGAGCCGCTTTCCAGAATAATAATTGATATTTTTAATGTGCTAAGCGGAAATAAAAAGGGAGTGAATATATCACTCCCTTTATTCAACGATTAAATAACGGCTTCAGCCCATTGCGCTTTCACGCAGCCGTGCTTTCAGCTTGTTATATTCGTCGATCACATACTGTTCCGCCGCGCGTTGATCCGCAATCGGCTCCACGTTGACGGCGCAGTATTTATACTCCGGCGTTTTGGTTATCGGGCTTAGGTTCTCCGTCACCAGCTCGTTACAGGCACCAATCCACCACTGGTAGGTCATATAGACCGCCCCCTTGTTTGGACGGTCGCTGACCTGCGCGCGGGTGATGATGCGGCCTTTGCGCGAGTTCACCCACACCAGCGCTTCATCCTCAATGCCGAGGCGCTCCGCATCGGCGGTGTTGATCTGCGCGTAGCCCGGCTCATCCGCCAGCGCCGCCAGCGCGGCGCAGTTGCCGGTCATCGAGCGACAGGAGTAGTGGCCCACTTCACGCACGGTGGAGAGCACCATCGGAAACTCCTCGGTAAGCTTATCGATCGGCGCGACCCAGTCGCAGGTGAAGAACTGCGCCAGCCCGTTCGGGGTGTCGAACTTCTCTTTAAAGAGGTACGACGTCCCCTGGTCAGCTTCGGACTCATCGCGGCACGGCCACTGGATATACCCCAGCTCACCCATTTTTTCATAGGTGGCGCCGTAGAAGTCCGGACACAGACTGCGCAACTCGTCCCAGATTTCCTGAGTGTTGTTGTAGTGCATCGGGTAGCCCATGCGGGTGGCGATTTCGCTGATGATCTGCCAGTCGGTTTTCAGATCCCACTTCGGCTCGACCGCCTTAAAGAAGCGCTGGAAGCCGCGATCCGCCGCCGTGTAGACGCCTTCATGCTCGCCCCAGGAGGTCGACGGTAAAATGACATCCGCCGCCGCTGCAGTTTTGGTCATGAAGATATCCTGGACAATCACCAGCTCCAGATCCTCAAACCCTTTGCGCACCGCAGAGAGCTCGGCGTCGGTCTGGAGCGGATCTTCACCCATGATGTAGGCCGCACGCACTTCGCCGTGTGCCGCGCGGTGCGGCAGCTCGCTGATGCGATAGCCGGTGTGTTCCGGCAGGCTCTCGACGCCCCAGGCTTTTGCGAATTTCTCGCGGTGTTCCGGGAACTTAACGTACTGGTAGCCCGGATAGGTGTCCGGCAGCGCCCCCATGTCGCACGCGCCCTGGACGTTATTCTGGCCGCGCACCGGGTTCACGCCCACATGCGCCTTGCCCAGGTTTCCCGTCAGCATCGCGAGGCTTGTCAGGGAACGCACGGTTTCCACGCCCTGGTAGAACTGGGTCACGCCCATGCCCCAGAGAATGGCGGCGGTTTTCGCCCCGGCATACATCCGCGCCGCCTGGCGGATCTCCTGCGCGCTGACGCCGGTTATTGCCTCTACCGACTCCGGCGTGTAGCCTTCGACGATTTTCCGATACTCTTCAAAGCCTTCCGTACGGCTCGCGACAAACGCCTGGTCGTAAAGATTCTCCTCAATAATGACGTGCCCCATTGCGTTCAACAGCGCGATGTTCGAGCCGTTTTTCAACGCGATGTGCATATCCGCAATGCGCGCGGTTTCAATTTTGCGCGGATCGCAGACGATGATTTTCGCCCCATTCTGCTTGGCGCGAATAACGTGGTTCGCGACGATAGGGTGAGAATCCGCCGGGTTATAGCCGAAAATAAACACGAGATCGGTGTTATCTATCTCGTTGATGGCATTACTCATTGCGCCGTTACCGACCGACTGGTGCAGACCTGCAACCGATGGGCCGTGTCAGACGCGAGCGCAGCAGTCGACGTTATTGGTTCCAATAACGGCGCGCGCGAATTTTTGCATCACATAGTTAGTTTCATTCCCCGTCCCGCGTGAAGAGCCGGTGGTCTGAATGGCATCCGGGCCATATTTGGCCTTGATGGCGCTAAGGCGCGTGGCGACATAATCCAGCGCCTCATTCCAGGAGACGGCTTCCAGCTTGCCGCCGCGCTCGCGGCGGATCATAGGGGTTTTCAGGCGCGGGGTGAGGATTTGGGTATCGTTAATAAAATCCCAGCCGTAATACCCTTTCAGGCACAGCGTGCCCTGGTTGGTTTTCCCCTGCGCGGCCTCCGCCCGGACGATTTTGCCGTTATCGACCACCAGGTGGATCTTGCAACCTGAGGCACAATAAGGGCAAACCGTGACGACTTTTTTCATCAGTCTGCTCCAGTTAATCAAATCTTTCGCACCCACTAATGCAGCATCTATGCCATGTTTTTGATGTGGTTACTCCTGGGCTTTATGGGCGCTTTTCTGGTGAAAACCCTGACGAAAGGCCGACAATCGTCAAAATTGACGTGTCGAATGGGCAGCGGATGTGACATGGGTTGAATTTCCGTCATGGAAAAAACCATTTCACTGGAGCCGGCGGCAGAATGGTTCAGACTTAACATAATCCCCTGACGGAAGCATATGATGAAACCGGCGATTCTGGTGGTTGATGACGATATGGCGGTCTGCGAACTGCTGCAGGACGTGCTGAGTGAGCACGTCTTTACGGTGCTTGTCTGTCATAACGGCCAGGACGCGCTGAGACGGGTGCAGCAGGAGCAGGATATCGCCCTTGTTCTGCTGGACATGATGCTGCCGGATATCAATGGCCTGCAGGTTTTGCAGCAGCTGCAAAAGCAGCACCCGGCGCTACCGGTAATCATGTTAACCGGGCTGGGCAGTGAATCAGACGTGGTGGTAGGGCTGGAGATGGGGGCCGACGATTATATTGGTAAGCCGTTTAATCCGCGGGTGGTGGTGGCCCGGGTTAAAGCCGTGCTGCGCCGTACCGGGGCGCTGGCGGCAGAAGCGCCGATGCCACGCGTGGCGGGGATAACCTTTAACGACTGGACGCTGGATACCACCCGCTGTGAGCTGATTGATCCGCAGCGTAACGTCGTGCCCCTGACTCAGGGGGAATATGGCCTGCTGCTGGCGCTCACGCAGAATGCCCGTCGGGTACTTAGCCGCGAGCAACTCCTTGAGCTCACCCACAGCGAAAGTACCGAGGTGTTCGACCGCACAATTGACGTGTTGATCATGCGCCTGCGCCGGAAAATTGAAGCTAACCCGCATCAGCCTGCGCTGATTAAAACCATACGCGGGCTGGGCTACGTTTTTGCCGCCGATGTGTCGCATAGCGAGAAAGCGGCCTAAGTATTCTCTTTAATAAACAGCTGCAGTTCGGCCAGCGTTTTCGCGCCGTCAATCGCATTGGCCGCCAGCAGGCTGGCCCGCGCGCAGGCGTGCGCCAGATGAATACTCTCCGTTAGCGTCAGCGATTCATGACAGCCGTATAAAAAGCCCGCGCAAAACGCGTCGCCCGCGCCGACGCTGCCGATAATCTCGTTCTGCTCCAGCTTCCACGACGGAACCCATTGGCCCGCTTCTCCCGGTGTTTCACCCCATGCCCCTTCCGGGCAGTGGATTACCACCCGCTGACGAACGCCTGCCGCCAGCAGCTGCGCCGCGGCATCGGCGATATGGGCGATGTTCAGCGCATCGTCGGCGTCGCGCATCTCCAGCCCGCTAAATTCGCCGGCTTCCAGCTCGTTAATCACCAGGTAATCGAGATGGCGCAGGGCAGGGAGTACCAGCGGCTGATAGCGCGGGTCGCCCTTGCGGGAGACCAGATCGAGCGAGGTTTCATACCCTTGCTCGCGCATTTGCGCCAGCAGCCGCGCGCTGCGGGTGCCAAATTCGTCATCCGGCATATCCAGGCTGTCGAGCAGCAGCAGGTAGCCGAGATGGAAGATCTTCATCGATCCGTCGAGACGATCGAAAGCGGGGAGATCCAGCAGGCGGTTGGCGCCCGGCGAGTGGAAAAAGGTGCGCTGCCCGCTGGGGTCGGTCATCACCTGCGACATGGAGGTTGGCGCGAAGGTGGTGCGCTGCACGCGCTGGCGGTTAACGTGATACTGGTCGAGCATCGCCAGAATGTAATCCCCGTCACCGTCTTCCCCAATCAGCCCCACAGCCTGCAGCGGCAGGCTAACGTGCATTTTCGCCAGCGTCAGCAGAACGTTCAGCGGCGCGCCTCCGGTGGAACGTTCGCTGTGGGTGATTTCCGCCAGCCAGCCGCGCTCCGGCCACTGCACGATCTGGTGGACATGATCCACCAGCATATTGCCAGCGGCGATGATGCCTTTGCGTTCCATTATGCCTGCCTCGCGCTGCCGAAGATGCGCATCTGTTCGGCGACCGTATCGGTAATGGCCTCTTCTATCCCCAGCAGCAGCTCGGCAAACTCATCGTACAGCGGCTGGCGGTTTGCCATGCGCTGATCAACGGCATTCAACGCGGCCTGCGACATGCCGGTATAAAAATTAATTTTATGAATGCCCAGCTCGATGGCGCGGCGGAAGTCGGCATCGCTAATGCCGGAGCCGCCGTGTAAAACCAGCGGCAGACCCGTCTGCTGGCGAATGGCGTCCAGGCGGGGAAAATCGAGCTTCGGCTCGCCTTTGTATTTGCCGTGCGCGTTGCCGATGGCAACCGCCAGCGTGTCGATGCCGGTCTTATCGACAAATTCCCGCGCCAACTGAGGGTCGGTAAAGAACGCTTCATCCGCATGCCCGTAAAGCGCGCCGCCTTCATCACCGCCTACCGCGCCCAGCTCTGCCTCCACCGAGACGCCCACCGCGTGGCACATCTTCACTACCTCCCGCGTCTGGCGAATGTTTTCCTCGTAGCTCAGCGTCGAGCCGTCGAACATCACCGAGCTAAACCCTAAGCGCAGGGCGCGCACCACCGCCTCAAAATGCAGACCGTGGTCGAGGTTGAGCACCACGGGAATATCGTGACGGGCGGCTTCGAACTTCACCGCTTCGACAAGCGAATCCAGCGACACGTACTTAAAATGCACTTCGGCGATGTTGATGATAAACGGCGAGCGTTCCTGCTTCGCGGCGGCAAACAACGCGCGCAGGAAGTGGGAGTCAAGCACGTTAAACGCGCCCAGCGCATAGCGATGCGCTCTGGCGTGCTCCAGACCTTCGGCAAGAGAAATCAATGGCATCATTCACCCCTTATATCCGAAACAGGTTGTACTCGTTGCACAGCACCAGCAGCGCCGGTTCGTCTTCTTCGATGTTGTTATAGCGGGCAACGGGCTGCAAAAAGTGGTTGTCGTGCTCGTCGTCGTTTACCGATGACACCTCCCCGACCAGCACGTCGCCGAAGCCGCGTTCGCCCCAGAAACTGTGATACAGCCCTGGCGTAAGACAGATGCTTTCCCCAGGCGTGAGGCGCAGCTGGCTGCCGGGCGCGTGGGTCTGACGGCAGCCGTCGACGGTGACCGTCACGTCCGTGTTTTCGGTCTCTTCATGCGCTCCCGCATTCCACAATTCAACAATCAGATTCCCGCCGCCCCGGTTGATGATGTCTTCCCGCTTGCGCCAGTGGAAATGCATCGGCGTCACCTGGCCATCGCGCACGTGCATAATTTTTTCGGCATAGTTTTTTTCATAAGGCACGCCGTTGGGCGAGCCGTTGCGCAGGGTGAACAGCGTTAACCCCTGTGCGGCAAAATTGTTACCGCCGAACGCCGTCACGTCCCAGCCGAGCTTGAGGTCAAACACTTCCAGCCATGCGGCCTGCTCAAGCTGCTGCCATTTTGTGGGCGGAAAGCTGGCAAAAGGCGGGAGATGCACGTCGTGCATGGAAAAGAACTGTCGCGTGTGGCCGAGAATTTCATTGATGTCGGAGCGTTTCATGGGGACTCCTTGAGTTACGTGCAAAACCTTTCCCCTCACCCTAGCCCTCTCCCCAAACGGGGGGGGGGGAATGTAAAACCCCACCCCCATTGGGGGGGGGGCGGGGGGGGGGGGTAGTTAAC
>NZ_JAWNCA010000056.1:0-10634 GCF_034106185.1 Enterobacter sp. 296B2
CGGGAAGACCAACTTTTTTTATTGATTTACTCCAAAAATCGCTCATAAATTTCCCTATACTATAGTTAGCACATTGAAAGTATTGACAATTTACCATTAACTAAGTCTAAAATCCATAAAAAATCAATCAAGATATGCTATAGGTTATTTTATGTTTTTCAATGGGTTATCGAATGAAAGATAGATAGAATACTAAATAGGAATCGATCTGATAGTCTTAGACTTTGCTCATCGCCCAAGCAGCATTGTCAATGCTTACTATAGTAATGGACAGACAGAGCAATGATGGTAAACGTGCCCAAAGCTACGCAGTACTATCCCGATCATTACGTCGTACATCGTGCTAATCCTACAACACTCGCAGGTCCGATATTCTGGCTTTCTTACCTAGCAAAAGAACGCAGGAAGTTGCAAACAGGGAAGGGAACGCGCTTATACTCAACATCAAAGTTGAGTCGTAAAGCACTGGATTCGTAAATATCGCACAGGAAGCCCGTAGAGCGTTTTTCTTTGCAAGGTATCAAATCGTATCAGCCATATCATAAAAATCGCTTACAGCCTCGCTCAGAGCGTTTTAAGGCATGATTTGTAACTGGTTAACTTTATGCTTCGGTCAGATGCATGATAGTTCAACTATAGTTGCTATGCTGATAGATTCATACATCACTTCAAAATTCCTCGCGAAGCGAGGGACACGAACGAAGTGAGTGTCTGTGTACGATGTACTGTTTATAATATTTATATTTTATATATAGAGAAAACAGTACATTTCCGTATGTTTTTTAACCAGCATTAACTATCCGTCTTCGCTTCGCTTGACGGAACTCGCTTCGCTCGCCATTCAGGATATAACTTCAGCGTTTGAAACGATTTTCGCAACCCTTAGAACGTTTTGTTCAATGTTCATTGTCCGGTCAGAATCGAAGATAAAATATTTGATTTGGCCTGACACAGCTTTGGCACAGATCCTCTCCCATTTTGACACTTCCGCCCTGTGACAGAAGCGGAAGTTGAACAACCATCTGTGCGATCAAAATATAACAATATTTTGAAGGTGCAGCGGGTATCACTATCTTAAAACATGATATGTAAGAAGATAGGGGGCTGTGAGGAACCCAGATGGGATTTATCGTTGATGGAGCCAAGCTGAGATATCCGTTATGAAGAGACCAATAGCGCACAAAAATGATCGTCTGCCAGTGCCGAAAACGAATCACTTTACGCTTGAAGCGAGGCAGCGTGTTATCAATGGACTTGTTGCGACGGCTAAAGCTGACTTCGTATCCTTAGTTAACTGGCTGAAAACAGGTAAACAGAATGGTGAACCTATTCCGTTAGATAAATGCGAAAGTCTTCGAACTGCTATTCTTAATCTTGGGACCCTTAAAGCTGGTGTACAAACCGACTGGAAGCAGGTAATCCAGTTGATGGAAAAAGAAATCAAAAAAAGCCATCAACTGAATGCCTCGGTTCCTGCATCCTCGCAGCTTGTTACTGGTGTTCTAAGAAGTCTTAATGATATCAGCGAGAAGATCGCTGCGGGCAAAGCTGTTCCCGAGATGCTTGGCAGGCTCGAGAATATGCAGCAAATGATTGCCAACCTCAAGGATAATGAGGGGCTCATTAAAAGTATCAGCATTCTAACCCGAAGCGCACAGGATGCTTTGCGTGGCTATAGCAAGAAGCAGCCAAAATCAAAAATTAGGAGGCCTGAAAAAGCAAATCCTCTCCTTCGTGAAGAACAATCCTTTCGTGCTGAGTGTGCCCCACTAATCGGGGAAAACGATATTTTCATAATCGCTAGTTGCCTTATTTCAATGTCGGCTCGGTTGGGGCAGTCCCCTGTTAGCCTGGCTAAAAGAGCAGCCGCGTTAAAAGGTGTCATCAAAACTGGGCTTTTGCCCGAACTGCTGGAGTTACTTCAGCAGGATGTGGAGTTGAATGCCTTAGTTCCGCTCAACATAGACAAAGATGACATTACTCGTAGTGATGGTGGTAAGCTTGTGGGATTGACAGGGGTCATTGAGGGGGGCTCCTCTATCGGTGTGGAAGCGCAGCGTATTATTACCGCAGAACTTAAAAAGCTCGCGTATATCTCCGCAGTTCAGCGCGTTTATCTGGATACAGCTCGTTTAGGACTGGCTTTGGTAAACGATACTTTTAAGGTTATCGAGGAGGTAAAACGTATTGCTGAGAAGCACAATTGGAGTCCATTATCGGTTGCGGTGTATGCGACTTCCAAAACGCCTGGCATAAGGCCGGATATCGCCGGAGATGTGATTACTTTACTGGCACAGGATGAGATCCTTTCAGCGACCGTCAAACGATAACTTTATTTGTATTAGCTCAGATTTGACCTGACATAGGTGTGGCCCAGGGCTGGACTTAATCTGACAGTCCGCTCCGTGCCAGGAGCAGATGTTGTTGATATCAGTTTGTGTTGAGTAACGGGGAACATATCAACTGCAAAATGAGGCCTGTGTTTTCTATAAGTTCAGGTGAAAGTACATACCTTAACTAATCACCCCGGTGGCTATCGGGCAAGAGGCAACAATGGCGAAGAAACGCAAGGCGAAAAACTACATAACACCTGAGAAGATTGCAGCACGCAAGCAGGAAGAACAGCGTCATAAGCAAGCCGATGAGGTTATGGCCAACCTCAAGATCGGGAAAAGTCAGTACTTGGGCGTTTCTATTTGGAAGAATATCACCATCCAGCTGGCACGCGGAAAAAACGTCGCTGAAATCACGTACGATATGGAACGAGATACGTTGGTCGGCCAGTGCCGTACTATAGAGGTTAAACGCCTTCGAGCCAAAGAACATCAACAGCAAAGCAGAGCCAGTGCGGAAAAGATTGTAGCATCGCGCGTCCCGCCGCTAGCCACACCGGCTACCGTGGATAACCGCCAGAAACCGGGCAAACTCAGAGCCAAAACTCTTCATCTGCTGAAAAAAAAGCCCGCTAGCAGCAAAGTGGATGCGTGGACGATTGCACGCGACGTGTCACGGTCATCCGCACCTCAAAAGAAATTGACCTTTGGAGCGGTATTACATCAGAACCCAGTAGCTAAGCCTGAAGTTATCAGCTTTAGCGGAAACGAGAAGCGGTTAGAGGGGGCTGACACGCCAGCGGCTGCCATTAAAAGATACGATCTTCCGCTGCCTAAGCCTAGAGAGGCCACCATGAGGCGCAAACTGACGGGTATTGAGAAGGCCATGAAGATGGTTCCCGTTGCAAGCCGTCACGAGTTTGCGATGTTCGTACATAAACACCATGAAAGTGGTTACACAGCAGAACAACTGCTCGCACAGTACTTGGCTGCTGCAATTACTGCACCTGGAGCAAATGATTCAGTTGTTGTCGTGCCGAAGATTATTAACGAAACGGCCGCCGTAGAGTTGACCGCACCATTACCGGTATCTCACGATCCATTTAAAGAAGCGCGCTTACCAAACCTCCGCCAGACGCTGGATATCAGCATCGAAACGCCGAAAGGTATGGACGAGCTGGGAGAGCAGGATATCACTACGGTCAACCCGCTGCGCGATGGCCGCGAGCTGAAAGGCGGCTCCTCCGAACGTCTGGTGCGTCAGCGCGATGCGGCAATCCAGACTGAGTTTAAAGCAGAGCTTTGCTACAACTTCGGTTACCGTTGTGCCGTTTCCGGTAAACATCTGGGCGGTGTACTGGATGCCGCTCACATTGAAAGCGCGGCCAAAGGGGATTACAGCGCGAGCAACGGCATTCTGCTGTCACCTACTCTGCACCGCCTGTTTGACGCGAACAAGATGGGAATTAATCCTGAGACAATGACTGTTCATTTCAAACCAGGCATTGAGTTTGAGGAATATGAAGGCCGTGTGATCACCCCAATGCATTACCGCCTGAACAAAGACAAACTGGCTGCTCGCTGGGGTGAATACCTGAGAGACGCAAATTGAGATACGCCATGCAGCGCTACCTTGAAGCAGGGCATAAAAAAACTGCCGCTGTTGATACCAGTGTAATTTCCGCCACTAATCACCCTTTCCTAGTACTTCCTATATGGCCAGAAGCGGGCGTTACGCACAAACTCTAATGGTTAATGGGCGAGGTATCTAATGCGCTTACAGGACGATGATAAAGTCTTGAGTGTTCTGGCTGCAAAGTAATCTCTTGAGTTACGATTTATAAAGTGGAGTATATTGTTGTTTTAAAGATATCAGATCCAGGGTTCGCAATAGGGATGTAATGTTAGTGGCAAAATATTCAATTGCACATGGTAACAGTCTGCTATTTGCTCAGAGCGGACAGTCAGATTTGATTGTACTTTGTCTACTGTAACTGTCACTTCGAGCTAATACACTTATTTTGAACTAGATTACCAATTCCTTTTTGATCCGGTAGAACGTTGCACGACTGATATCAGCAGCTTTCATTATGTGAGCTGGTTTAACGTTCTGTGCCAACATTTCACGTACCACTTCACGGGCTTCCATATCTTTCTCTTTTCCCGTATACAAACCTGCCTGTTTTGCTCTCTCGATCCCCTGTGCCTGACGTTTACGGCGGGTTTCATAATCTTGTCGTGCCATTGTCGCAAGGATATCGATCAGCATAGCATTGACTGCCCGAAGAATGCCGCTGGTAAGGTCGTTGCCGGACATTTCAACCATCTGCCAGCTTGTTGGCAAATCCATCGAAACAATAACCAGTCCTTTACTGTTCAGCGTAGCTTTGAGTTCAGCCCATTCTTCATGTTGAAGACGACTGAGACGGTCAATCGATTCGATGAGAAGCAGATCGCCGGGTTGTGCTTCCTCAAGGAGATGCATCAGTTCCACACGCTCCAGCTTCGCACCACTGGCATTTTCAATGTATTCTCCGGCTACTTGCCAGTTTTTGCTTTGCGCAAATTCGCGCAGGCTAACTAATGCACGATCAGCATGCTGGCCTTCGGTAGATGCACGGCAGTAAATACGGACATTCATCATGCATTCTCTTTTGAGTGTTAAATGGATACCTATATGATACAGTGCGTGTTTTTGTTGTCAATAGAGTCAAATTCAACCCTATTGAGACTTTGTATCATGGTCTTTATCAGGTATACCCTAAAGAGACCTACAAGATGGAGAAAAACATCGACAATTTTGAAAGGAAGGGGATACCCGATTAGCCTTAACGCAGTAAACCACCCGCACAACGCGCTGAGATATCACTCTCCGAGGGAACTCCGGCGGCAGCGGGCGTTGTTAACTTAAAATACAAAAATTGTCCGGGAATGGCGGATCAAGAGCATCCGCAATATTACTCTTCTGGCGTGCAATTAGGCCAAGAGGGAATTAATAGCCAATTGGGAGTTTCTTGCTTGGTTTGTTTATTTCTTCCCTCAATTTGTATTGATTGTAAGGCTTGTAGCCACGTTCCCAACGACCGTTCGTATATTTCTTGCAGCGTCGCTCAATAACATGCTCCATTTTTTCAAGAATATTTTGTTCTAATTTGAATAACTGGTCATATGTACCATCATGCTGACGGGCGTCTGCTGATGCAACAGTTAGAAGAAGGTCTCTGCTTGGTCCACCGTTTTGGCAAAGAGAGTCATCCGGTACTTTGGACAGGTCTTTTGCAGTTAGCATGAGACCTGGTGACATCGCCCAGGAACTAGCTGATAATGATGCTACTGAAAGAATGGTAGTTACTAATAGCTTCTTCATTATATTATCCTTCTTTGAATTATCATTCCTACTATTAGGAAGTTAAAATATCTATATTGCTTTGAATTTTTTGAATGATTCTGAACTGCCTACTTGAGATGGATGCAAGAAGGTATATCAAAAATGATGACTGAAATTTTAATACAACCTTCGTAAGGTGATTTTGTTTCATTCTTCCATGAGTTCTATTTTTGTTACATGAGTGCCATTGCAGTATATTTTCAAATCTTCAGGCGGGGACTTCACTGCGTTACGGATTTTATTCATTGTATCTATCGTTAAAATATCGCAGCCTTCCATATACATAACCTTGCGAGTATCAATATCTGATATGTTAGTGAAACAGCTACTGACCCATGAATCAGGTATTTCAATTCCATGTATCAGTTTCATATACTCAATGATGAACGACTCTGTCATGTGAAATCGCCCGATCGTGTATTTTCCGATATACGCATTACCAGAAGACGAAGGTACCCAATCATTTTTTAAAACTAGAGTCTGTGCATTATTTCTCATTTTCAGACTCCAGTTCATGAATGCGATTGTTTGTCATGTCAACAAGGCATTTCTGTTCGTTATTGCAGTCGGATTTTTTCTTTATCCATTCTCTTTGAGAAGGGAGTAAGCGTTTTCGTGTTTCAGGGCTAAGGTTTTTCCAGACCGAATTTAGTTTCTCATCGCTTGCTTTATAACTGTGTGTATCGACATTTGAGGTTACTGCATTGTTTTTGATGGCTTCGCGGTTGTTATTATAGAAAATGGGTGCGCGAACTCCCTGAGCGTAGTCTTTAGCTGCTTTGTCCCACACACCTTGACCATTGGCAGTCAGTATCTTTCTGAATTCTGTAGTGTTGAAACTGTAATTGCGGATCTCGCCATTGAAATCTAGTTTCACGTTGACGATGGTAGACTTCGCAATGCCAGTCAAGAAATCCCCAGCTTCTGAACCAAGTGAACAGACTAATTCCTTCGTATCGTCGTTATTCTTTGGGCGTAGTCCGTGCATCGTGAATCTGCCGTTATCAGTTGTAGCAGTGATATCTACCAGCGGCACGATCGAGGATGATTGCTTTGTTATCGCGAAGCATATTCCCTTCAGATTTACATCCCTGTCCATTCCGAGAAACATCAGGGCGTTTTTGTCGTTGCTGGCGACACCTGCTGATTTCGCTTCTGGCAAGAAATAGACGGTACTGGAGGCGGCGGTTATAGCTGAAATGAGAACAACGCCTGATGCCATGATTTTTAAAGTTTTTATAAGGATAGTCATTCTGGATACCTTCTTTCTATTGCACTCCATCGGGGGCAGATCACCATCCCGTGAGTCTTGCTTGTGAGAAACACTACTCGAAGAATCATGATCTTACATTGATCTATAAAATCTATCAATAACGTAAAATTGATCTATAAAAGCGATCGATTGGGGTGTGTATAATTCCGAGATTGCTTTGATGTAACGGAAACGGAGACATGGCTATTGGGGGCGTTGGTAGGCTTCCCCTTGATAGGTATGCAAGGGGAGAGTGATTTACTGTAAAAGTTTTTCTAAGTCTTCCAGCGAGTTAATCTCGTATTTATTACCGTTGACAGTTGCATACGATTTATTTGTAGTGCTAGCTACCTTGATAGCCAATCCATTACCTTCGCTTTGGTTTACACCATCCTCCAGCTTGGTTATAAACGTCGGGTTTAGAATGCTGACTTCATGCTTGTCCTTAATATGCTGTGCAAATTTTTCAGGTGAAATCAGTTCATCAATGAAGGAGTGCAACACAAGCCCTTGCATTTTTAGTAAGTCATGATCATTAACTGTCTGTGCTTCTACATACGAAACACCAGGTGATCGGTTTCGATTGAACTTAATCACGATTCTCTGTTTTGTCTCGTCGGCGAAGGTTACTTCAAAATGACCATACCGCCCATCAATGTCATAGCAATCAATACGTTTGATAGCTTGCTTTATCTTCAACCTAATTCGCTTACGATCAGGGTTTTTAGTGTCATGAACATCGAAATTTCGGAATTGATCCCAGCCAGTTGTTTGAATTTCTGAGCGGCTGATTTTGTACTGTTGATATTCTCGCTCAAGCGTTATTTTTTTCTGTTTATTGGCATTAATCTGATCTGCCAATTCTTCGAGGTCATCTGTCAAAGTTGCCAGCTTTAACAGCTTTTTAACAGCTTCAGATGCCTTTTCAATCTCAGATTCGTACCAAGCCGTTTTATCTTCTTGGTGGTTGTTCCAGACGTGATCAGCGATTAGTTGCAAAACAGTGTGCTCAAGCTGGTATGACGTAAAACCTTTTTTACCGCAAGGTTTACCCTGAACGATTTTTGAACCACATATATAACGGTACTTGTTTTCACTTGAACCAGATTTGAACATGAAAGAACCACATTTTCCGCAAAAAAGAATACCGATACCTGAGAGTAGCGGGATTTCTGGTTCAGGGTTACCTGCTGGATATTTTGATGAATTACGAGTGATGGCGCGGTGTCGATCTAATTTCGAAAGTGTCAAGTAGTCCACCTCCGACATAAGAGCAGGGTAGTAATCAGGGATAATGAATGTTTCTTTTAACGGTTCATCTGATTCGGAATCGTATATGATGACACCTGATTCATCGCGTTTATCCAGCTTAAAGGTTTTTTGTCCGTGAACAGTGGGGTTCAAAAATGTCCTGATCAAATGTTTACCCCATTGTTCAGTTTTGGGTGTCAGCGCTTGACCTGTCTGGTCTTTATAAACCCTCTTTTTAGGGGCAGGGTAATGTTCGTTAAGATATCGTTGGATTCCAAGAAGAGTTTCACCGTTTTGTTTAAGTTCGATAATCTTCTGAGCTGCGGTAAAATATAGAGGATGTGGAGTAACGTATCCTGATTTTGTATCTACCCACCAAACATTCTGACCGACGGATTCTATTGCTTTTGCTGGTGTTCCCGATTCTCTTGTCAGGTTGTGTCGTATCAACGAACGGGCCTGGGCTTCAACTCGATTCTTTTTTGTCAACGACTCGTCGTGGGCGCGTGTGAACATCAACAATGAAATGATTAAATCGGTTGGATTATTCTTTACGTCCGCGTACTTATAGACCTTTTCATCCATGCCAGTAACAACGACTATCCCCCTGCTAAGTATGTTCTTGAATATATCCAAAGCGCTCCAGGCATCATCACGACTAATGCGGTCAAGATTTTCGACGACTAGCCACGAGCCAACGGGAACCTTAGCCCCAATCTGCTTGATGAACTCCGATAGCTTCCCTTCATGAGCATTTTTTCCTTTGAACGCAGACATGCCGAGATCGTGGAAAGCCGTTGTATCAAGTTCGAGATTATAACGGGCCGCAATTTTTAGAGCGGTATCTTGCTGACGCTCCAGGGAGTTACCTTCCCGTTGTTTCACAGATGAAAAACGCACGTACGAATACAGCTTGGGTTTCATTGAGTGTGATTCCCTTCGGATGGTATTGATTGATCAGATAGACCTGATGCTAACAGCAGGAATGTGAATTTTAAACAGTGAATAATTATATGTTAGGCAAGCCTGCAAATGTAAGGTGTTTTCAGTTATCTAAAGATAATTTATGTAAGATTTTTGGATCCAACCTTCGTCCCAAAGTTTGCAGTAGTCTACAACCGTCTCTGGGAATGTGTTCAACGAATCGAACAGATGCAATGACCTACCTAATCAAACTTGAGAATGATACTTGCCCTGTAACTGTAAGCATCTCACATAATAGTTTCATTCACATTTAGAGAGCCTCCGGCATAATCAATCAGCTAACAAAGGAGATCGCCATGCGTATAGTCCGTTTTACTGAATAGCAGATCATCGCCATGATTAAGTCGGTTTAAGCTGGACTAAATGCCAAAGGTGTAGGGCTGAAGGCAGACCTTTCAGAAGACACCTGCTACAACAGGAAGCCTCATTATTGCGATATAGACGTTTCTGATACTAAAGATACGGGATCTTAAGGACGAGAACTGACATCTTAAACAGATGATTACCAGTCTTTAAGCCTGAGCTGGTCATTCATCTAGCCAAGACATCCGGACTCAGTATCCGTCAGCCCAGTAGTTGTATGAAAATAAGCTGAGGGGATTTACGATTACCGTCCGGATATCTTACGTGACGAACCCGTTATTGCTGCATTGCAGGCGGTAGTAGAATGATATCCACAATACGATTTTTGCTAGCTGTACTTGATTCTGCGACGACAGGGATACCCGTGGCATCTCAATAAAATCCGCCCTATTTATACTCTGATGAAGCTGAATTATCACCGACAGGGAAAACACTGTTATCGGTGTGTAATCCCTCACCACTGGTCCTTGCGGAAACACTAAACCAAAGATGGTCGATCGATTTTATGCATGATTCCTTAGTCCGTTGTCGCACGTTTAAAGTAGTTCAAGATTGTAACCGGGAGGAGTTGCCGATTTGAATTGGCCTTATTTACCCGCTCCATGAGTGGTCTAGGGATCCGATAGGATTACGGTAAAGTCCGGCTATCCGTCTATGTTGCGCATGGATAATGGTCCGGAGTGTATTTTGCTGGTAGTGACGAATGTGTATGAAACATACTGAAACTGGAGTTTTAACCAGGCGGGTAAATCGATGTAGATTGCTTTTATGAGCATTTTAGCCGGAGATACCATACAGGAGAACCCGATTATTATCTGTACAGAGCACTGAATGAAGCACGAGAAATGACGGAAAAAATTGTTGTCAGAATATAGCCGTGAACGCCCGCATTAATTGTTGAATGATATGATAACGTAGGAATACTGCAAAAAAAATTATCTGGTCGGGATCTCAAAAATGCATGGGACAAAAAGGATCTATTAACAAATTTTAATAGAAAATTCCGCAACGTTACTGACAATCATGTTAAAAGGTATAGAAATGTAAATACATTATCCTATTA
>NZ_JAWNCA010000057.1:0-9910 GCF_034106185.1 Enterobacter sp. 296B2
ATCCATAATTAATGCAAATACATTCTTAAAATCAAATTCATGAAATGAATACTTTATCCATTAAGCTCTATTAATCTGATTTACCGGGCAGAAGTCTATCCGTATTTTCTACGGGACTGATTCTGATTTTCCTCCAGGGCCTCGTTATTCGCACTTATAAATTAAAAAACATTAAATACCCTCATTATTATACGCAGCTACATTTTATTTTTTCCCTCTGCCCCAACTACCGATCTACGGCAAACATCGGTTAATGGGTATTTAAAGGAACAGTAATGACGAATCATTTCAGACGTTTACCCTTAGCCGGTTTCATTGTCTGCGCTGTGCTGCTCACTGGATGCGATGGCCAGGAAAATCATCAACAACATGCGCAGGCGCCTCAGGTCAGCGTCCATATCGTGAAAAGCGCGCCGCTGGCTGTCACAACTGAACTACCGGGCAGAACCGATGCGTTCCGCGTTGCGGAGGTTCGTCCACAGGTTAGCGGTATTATTCTGCGTCGCAACTTCACGGAAGGTAGCGATGTAAAAGCAGGGGATTCACTGTATCAGATTGATCCTGCGACCTATCAGGCGGCTTACGACAGCGCGAAAGGCGAGCTGGCAAAGGCGCAGGCGGCGGCCAAAATTGCACACCTGACGGTGAAACGTTATCTGCCTCTGGTGGGGACGCAGTACGTCAGCAAACAGGAGTATGACCAGGCCGTGGCCACCGCCCAGCAGGCAGATGCCAGCGTCGTCGCCGCAAAAGCGGGCGTTGAAAGCGCACGTATCAACCTTGCGTATACCAAAGTGACGTCCCCTGTCGATGGCCGCATCGGTAAATCCAGCGTAACGGAAGGGGCGCTCGTCACGAACGGACAGGCCGCGGCGCTGGCAACGGTCCAGCAACTCGATCCGATTTATGTCGATGTCACCCAGTCAAGCAATGAATTCATGCGACTGAAGCAGACGAGCCTGCAAAAAGGAGATACGGCCAGCAGCGTTGAGCTGCTGATGGAGAATGGCCAGCCCTATCCGCTGAAAGGCACCCTGCAGTTCTCCGACGTTACGGTGGATGAAAGCACCGGCTCAATCACGCTGCGTGCCATTTTCCCGAATCCTCAACACATGCTGTTACCTGGGATGTTTGTTCGCGCCCGTATAGATGAGGGAACACAGCCAGATGCCATTCTGGTTCCGCAGCAGGGCGTGACCCGCACGCCGCGAGGCGACGCAACCGTGCTGGTGGTAAACGATAAAAACCAGGTTGAATCACGTACCATCGTTGCGCCCCAGGCCATTGGCGATCGCTGGCTGGTGACGGAAGGGCTGAAAAACGGTGACCGCGTGATCGTCAGCGGATTACAAAAAGTCAGACCCGGCGCTACCGTCGTCGCCACGCCAGATACCACCACGACTCCCGCCGGTTAAGGAACGACGACATGGCTAATTTCTTTATTCAGAGGCCAGTTTTCGCCTGGGTGCTTTCCATCATTCTAATGATTGCTGGCGGCCTGGCTATTCTCAAACTGCCCGTCGCCCAGTATCCAACGATTGCCCCGCCTGCCGTGGCGATTTCCGCAACCTACCCCGGCGCTGACGCCCAGACGGTGCAGGATACCGTGACCCAGGTTATCGAACAGAACATGAACGGTATCGATAACCTGATGTATATGTCTTCCACCAGCGATTCAGCGGGTAACGTCACCATTACGCTGACCTTCGAATCAGGAACGGATCCGGACATCGCCCAGGTGCAGGTGCAGAACAAGCTGCAGCTCGCCATGCCGCTGCTGCCGCAAGAGGTACAGCAGCAAGGGATTGGCGTTGAGAAATCCAGCAGCAGCTTCCTGCTGGTCGCCGGTTTTGTTTCGGACAACAAAAACCTTACTCAGGATGATATCTCCGACTATGTCGCCTCGAACGTCAAAGATGCCATCAGCCGAACGACGGGCGTCGGCGACGTTCAGCTGTTTGGTGCCCAGTATGCGATGCGCATCTGGCTCGACAGCAATGCAATGAATAAATACCAGCTGACGCCGCTGGATATTATCAACCAGTTGAAAACTCAGAACGACCAGATTGCGGCAGGCCAGTTGGGCGGCACGCCGTCTGTGCCCGGGCAGCAGCTGAATGCCTCCATCATCGCGCAAACCCGCCTGAAATCACCGGAGGAGTTTGGCCGCGTGACGCTCAAGGTAAATCAGGATGGCTCGATGGTTCACCTGAAGGATGTCGCTCGCATTGAGCTGGGTGGCGAAAACTACAACATGGTGACCAAAATCAACGGGCAGGCCGCCACCGGTCTGGGGATTAAGCTGGCAACCGGGGCAAACGCGCTGGATACAGCGGCAGCCATCAAGAGCAAGCTGGCGCAACTGCAACAGTTCTTCCCGCAGGGGCTTAAGGTCGTCTACCCCTATGACACCACCCCATTTGTGAAAATTTCTATTCATGAAGTGGTGAAGACCCTGTTTGAAGCGATCGTTCTGGTCTTCCTGGTCATGTATTTGTTCTTGCAAAACCTGCGGGCGACGCTCATCCCAACTATCGCGGTGCCGGTGGTTCTTCTGGGTACCTTCGCGGTTCTGGCGGCGTTCGGTTTCTCTATCAACACCCTGACGATGTTCGGGATGGTGCTGGCGATAGGGCTATTGGTTGATGACGCCATCGTGGTGGTCGAGAACGTTGAGCGCGTGATGGTTGAGGACAAGCTGCCACCGAAAGAGGCCACGCAGAAGTCGATGGGGCAGATCCAGGGCGCGCTGGTGGGGATCGCTATGGTCCTCTCGGCGGTCTTTGTTCCGATGGCCTTTTTTGGCGGCTCGACGGGAGCCATCTATCGCCAGTTCTCACTGACTATCGTTTCCGCCATGGCGCTCTCCGTGCTGGTTGCGCTGATCCTGACGCCCGCACTGTGCGCAACGTTGCTTAAACCCGTCTCTGGCGATCATCATGAGAAAAAAGGGGGGTTCTTTGGCTGGTTTAATGCACTCTTTGATAAGAGCGTGGAGCACTACAGTAACAGCGTGAGCGGTATTTTGCGTAAGACCGGTCGCTATCTGGTGGTGTACGTCATAATTGTTGGTGGGATGGCGGTGCTGTTTCTGCGCTTACCCACCTCCTTCCTGCCCGAAGAGGATCAGGGGGTGTTTATGACAATGGTTCAACTCCCGGCTGGTGCGACCCAGACGCGGACTCAGCAGGTTCTCGACCAGGTTCAGGACTACTACCTGAATAAAGAGAAGGCGAACGTTGAATCCGTGTTTACGGTGAACGGCTTTAGCTTTAGCGGCCAGGGCCAGAACTCCGGTATTGCCTTCGTCAGCCTGAAGCCCTGGGAAGAACGTTCGGGGGAAGAAAATAGCGTTGAGGCAATCGTCGGCCGTGCAACAAGAGCATTCAGCCAGATTAAAGACGGCCTTGTGTTCCCGTTTAACCTGCCGGCTATTATCGAGCTGGGAACCGCAACGGGCTTCGACTTTGAACTTATCGATCAGGCAAACCTGGGGCATACCCAGCTGACGCAGGCGCGTAATCAGCTGCTTGGCATGGTGAAAGAGCACCCTGATCTGCTGGTTCGCGTGCGTCCTAACGGTCTGGAGGATACCCCGCAGTTCAAGCTGGATGTCGATCAGGAGAAAGCGCAGGCGCTGGGTATTAGCATATCTGACGTCAACCAGACGATATCGACGGCATTAGGTGGTACCTATGTGAATGACTTTATCGATCATGGCCGCGTGAAAAAAGTTTACGTCCAGGCGGATGCGAAATTCCGTATGCTGCCGGGGGACATCAACAACCTCTACGTACGCAGCGCGAATGGGGAAATGGTGCCGTTCTCATCCTTTAGCAGCGCTCACTGGGTTTACGGTTCTCCTCGTCTGGAACGCTACAACGGCATGCCGTCCATGGAAATCCTCGGTGAATCAGCCCCTGGAAAAAGTACCGGTGAGGCCATGGTGATGATGGAAAGCCTGGCGGCAAAACTGCCTTCCGGCATCGGCTATGACTGGACGGGAATGTCTTATCAGGAGCGCCTTTCCGGTAACCAGGCGCCTGCACTGTACGCCATTTCACTGATCGTGGTGTTCCTGTGTCTGGCAGCGCTGTATGAAAGCTGGTCCATTCCCTTCTCCGTTATGCTGGTTGTGCCGCTGGGCGTCATCGGGGCCCTTTTCGCGGCGTCGCTGCGCGGGTTAAACAATGACGTCTATTTCCAGGTCGGCCTGCTGACGACGATTGGGCTATCGGCGAAAAACGCCATCCTGATCGTCGAATTTGCTAAAGACCTGATGGAGAAAGAAGGTAAAGGGATCGTTGAAGCCACCCTGGAAGCCTCAAGAATGCGCCTTCGTCCGATCCTGATGACCTCCCTGGCCTTTATCCTTGGCGTCATGCCGCTGGTGATCAGTACCGGGGCCGGGAGCGGTGCGCAAAATGCCGTCGGTACGGGCGTGATGGGAGGCATGCTTTCCGCAACGCTTCTGGCAATTTTCTTCGTGCCCGTCTTCTTTGTGGTGGTCCGGCGACGCTTCACCAGCCATAAAGAGTAATGTATCTCTGAAAGGCACCTTTTGGTGCGTTTTTTATTTTTAATATAAACTATGGATTAGATTTTAGAGGGTTGATTATTAAAAATGCATGAGTTTGCATTAAGTAAAAACACCATCTTGCCACTTCATAATTTCTCCATGAATTCATCCTGAACCCGACTTTTCTCCATGATTTTTACAAACTACATAATTTGAGATTATTCCTCGTGTAACGGGGACTTACCCTGGTGGTAAAATAATCTCCAGTTCGTTAATAGCCCTCCTGGCTTTGTAGCGAATGAGAAATAATACTGAGGTAACATCATGAAAAGATTCATTTCCGTTGCACTTCTCGCTGCGCTGCTTGCTGGTTGCGCGCACGACTCTCCATGTGTACCGGTTTACGATGACCAGGGTCGACTGGTTCATACCAATACCTGTATGAAAGGCACCACCCAGGATAACTGGGAAACAGCAGGTGCTATCGCCGGCGGTGCTGCCGCAGTGGCAGGTTTGACGTTGGGTATTGTTGCCCTGACGAAGTAACATCTGTTCAGAAAGCGCGGCTCTGGCCGCGCTTTTGCTTTTAATGGGTGCAGTATTTTCAAATAAGTAAAAAAATAGCCCCGTATTTATTCACGTAATTAATCCAAGACTGAAGTCAGTCACAAGTTTTTCGCATACTCATTCAAATTACTTATTCTATCGTGATGATTTTCACACATTAATATTATTGAATACCCTGCCAATATTCACCCTGGAAACTACCTCTTCTTTTTCCTGACCCGACTCAAAACTTTTGCTCCGATTTGTGGCACAGGTTGTAATTTCGCACCGTTTCGGGGCGCTCGTTTTATTTAAGCCTGTCTACACTCAGCATTAAGCGTTCACTCGTCTCTTATTTCGTCGAACGCAAAACTGGCATTACGTTTGCTTTATAAACGTTGGCCAACGCCACAGACAGGTTAAGCGCTTAAAACGCTTCTATAACGATAAATTTCGCCACACAGGATGCATTATGAAAAAGACGATGATAGCCAGCCTGGCCGCTGCAGGCATGTTGTTTGCCGTAGCCGGTCAAGCCCATGCGGGAACGACACTGGATGCCGTTAAAAAGAAAGGTTTTGTTCAATGCGGTATCAGTGACGGTTTGCCTGGCTTCTCTTATGCCGATGCGAACGGCAAATTTACCGGTATCGATGTGGATGTCTGCCGTGGCGTTGCAGCCGCCGTTTTTGGCGATGACAGCAAAGTAAAATACACCCCGCTGACGGCGAAAGAACGCTTTACGGCGCTGCAGTCCGGTGAAGTCGACATGCTCTCCCGTAATACCACCTGGACCTCTTCCCGCGATGCAGGCATGGGGATGACATTTACCGGCGTGACCTATTACGACGGCATCGGCTTCCTGACCCACAACAAAGCGGGCCTGAAAAGCGCCAAAGAGCTCGATGGCGCCACCGTGTGTATCCAGGCGGGCACCGATACCGAGTTGAACGTCGCGGATTATTTCAAAGCAAATAAGATGAAATACACCCCTGTGACTTTCGACCGCTCGGATGAGTCAGCCAAAGCGCTGGAATCCGGTCGATGCGACACGCTGGCCTCTGACCAGTCACAGCTGTATGCCTTACGCATTAAGCTGAGCAACCCGGCAGAGTGGGTTGTCCTGCCTGAAGTGATCTCCAAAGAACCTCTCGGCCCCGTTGTACGCCGTGGCGATGAAGACTGGTTCTCCATTGTTCGCTGGACGCTGTTTGCCATGCTGAACGCAGAAGAGATGGGCATCAACTCGAAAAACGTCGATGAGAAAGCGGCGAATCCTTCTACCCCGGATATGGCGCACCTGCTCGGTAAAGAAGGTGATTTCGGCAAGGACCTGAAGCTGGATAACAAGTGGGCTTACAACATCATCAAACAGGTGGGTAACTATGCTGAGATCTTTGAGCGTAACGTGGGATCGGAAAGCCCGCTGAAGATCAAACGCGGCCAGAACAATCTCTGGAATAACGGCGGTATTCAGTACGCGCCACCAGTACGTTAAGTCATAGCTGTAACGGGCACTGCTCGGGCAGTGCCCACTCCAGAGTCATGGTTACTGAGGTTTCTTTATGTCCCATCGCCGCTCAGCCGTAAAAGGATCGCTATCCTTTTCTCATCCCGCGGTCCGCGCCTGGCTATTCCAGATTATTGCTATTGTTGCGGTTGTTCTTATCGCCGTGTATCTCATCCATAACACCATCACGAACCTGAATAATCGCGGTATCACCTCCGGGTTTGCGTTTCTGGATCGCAGCGCAGGGTTTGGGATTGTTCAGCACCTTATTGACTACCAGGAAGGTGACACGTACGGACGCGTGTTTGTGGTCGGTTTACTGAATACGCTGCTGGTATCCGCACTGTGTATTGTCTTCGCTTCCATCCTGGGCTTCTTTATTGGGCTGGCGCGCCTTTCTGAAAACTGGCTCCTGCGGAAACTTTCAACCATTTATATTGAGACATTCCGCAACATCCCACCGCTGCTGCAGATATTTTTTTGGTATTTCGCGGTGCTGCGTAACCTTCCTGGCCCCCGCCAGGCCGTCGATGCGTTTGAGCTGTTTTTTCTCAGTAACCGTGGGTTATACATCCCCTCTCCTCAGGTAGCCGAAGGGCTTTACGCCTTTATCGTCGCCGTTGTTATTGCACTCGCCATTTCTGTCGGCCTGTTTCGCTATAACCGTAAGCACCAGATTAAAACCGGGCAGCTTCGTAAAACATGGCCAACTGGCGCTGTGCTACTTGTTGGCTTACCGTTAGTTGCTCACTGGCTTTTTGGTGCGGCCTTGCACTGGGATATTCCCCATCTGCGCGGGTTCAACTTCCAGGGAGGGATGGTATTAATTCCTGAACTGGCCGCATTAACGCTGGCGCTTTCGATTTATACCTCCGCATTTATTGCGGAAATCATCCGTTCCGGGATTCAGGCTGTGCCTTACGGTCAGCACGAGGCGGCACGCTCACTCGGTTTGCCGAATACCGTGACGCTTCGCCAGGTCATTATTCCTCAGGCTCTACGGGTGATTATTCCGCCTCTGACCAGCCAGTATCTTAACATTGTCAAAAACTCATCGCTGGCTGCTGCCATTGGTTATCCGGATATGGTGTCTCTGTTCGCCGGAACCGTGCTTAACCAGACCGGACAAGCCATTGAAACCATCGCCATCACCATGTCTGTCTATTTGATCATCAGCCTGGTGATTTCATTGCTGATGAACCTTTATAACCGTCGTATAGCACTGGTCGAGCGCTAAGGATCTATGATGACAAAAGCGATACTGTCGCACTCCTCGCGCCCTGCCAGCTCGACAGGTGGACGTTTCATTCTCTGGGCGCGCAAGAATCTGTTCTCCAGCTGGAGCAACAGCCTGCTGACGATTGTCTGCCTGTGGCTCATGTGGGAATTGATTCCTCCCCTGCTGAACTGGGCGTTTTTACAGGCCAACTGGGTCGGTTCAACCCGAGCTGACTGCACAAAAGCCGGTGCCTGCTGGGTATTTATTCATGAACGTTTCGGTCAGTTCATGTATGGATTGTATCCCCATGAACAGCGCTGGCGGATTAATCTGGCGCTGGTTATCGGCCTGCTCTCTGTCGCGGTCATGTTCTGGAAAAAGCTACCTCATCGTGGACGCTATATTGCCGTCTGGGCAGTGGTTTATCCGATTATTGTCTGGGTGCTGATGTATGGCGGTTTCCTGGGGCTGGAACGCGTTGAAACACGCCAGTGGGGCGGTCTGACGTTGACATTGATTATCGCTTCAGTGGGGATAGCCGGCGCGCTACCGTGGGGGATTTTACTGGCCCTGGGACGCCGTTCAAAAATGCCGGTCGTTCGCGTGCTCTCCGTTATCTTCATTGAGTTCTGGCGCGGAGTACCGCTCATCACCGTACTGTTTATGTCGTCGGTCATGCTGCCGCTGTTTATGGCAGAGGGTACAACGATAGACAAACTGATCCGTGCCCTGGTCGGGGTGATTCTCTTCCAGTCCGCCTATGTCGCTGAAGTTGTACGCGGTGGCCTGCAGGCGTTGCCCAAAGGCCAGTACGAAGCGGCGGAATCGCTGGCGCTCGGTTACTGGAAGACGCAGGGGCTGGTGATCCTTCCGCAAGCGCTCAAGCTGGTTATCCCTGGGCTGGTCAATACGATCATTGCTCTCTTTAAAGATACCAGCCTGGTGATCATCATCGGATTGTTCGATCTCTTTAGCAGCGTTCAACAGGCAACCGTTGACCCTGTCTGGCTGGGCATGTCCACCGAAGGATATGTCTTTGCCGCTCTGATCTACTGGATCTTTTGTTTTAGCATGTCGCGCTACAGCCAGCATCTGGAAAAGCGCTTTAACACCGGGCGTACACCGCACTGAGGAAATTATGAGCCAAATAACTATGACACCCGCCGACGCGATGATTACGCTGGAAAATGTGAATAAATGGTATGGACAGTTTCATGTCCTGAAAGACATTAATCTTCAGGTAAAGCAAGGCGAACGCATCGTCCTTTGCGGCCCTTCCGGTTCAGGTAAATCCACAACCATTCGCTGTATTAACCATCTTGAAGAACATCAGCAAGGACGCATTGTGGTTGATGGCATCGAGCTGAATGAAGATATCCGCAATATCGAACGCGTACGCCAGGAAGTGGGTATGGTATTCCAGCACTTTAATCTTTTTCCACACCTGACCGTTCTGCAGAACTGTACGCTTGCGCCTATTTGGGTCCGAAAAATGCCGAAACAGGAAGCGGAAGCGCTGGCGATGCACTACCTGGAACGCGTTCGTATCGCGGAGCATGCCAATAAGTTTCCCGGCCAGATCTCGGGCGGGCAACAGCAGCGTGTGGCTATCGCCCGTTCGCTGTGCATGAAACCCAAAATTATGTTGTTTGACGAACCGACATCTGCGCTGGATCCCGAAATGGTGAAAGAGGTACTGGATACCATGATTGGGCTGGCGCAATCCGGTATGACGATGTTGTGCGTAACGCATGAGATGGGTTTTGCCAGAACGGTAGCTGACCGGGTGATCTTTATGGACCGCGGAGAGATTGTTGAGCAGGCGCCGCCGGATGAGTTCTTTGTGCATCCGAAGTCAGAACGTACGCGAGCATTCCTGTCGCAGGTGATTCATTAGCCGTTTGCTCTGCCGGGTGGCGGCTTCGCCTTACCCGGCCTACCGTTTTTTCTGGGCATAAACGCAAAAAGGCCATCCTTTCGGATGGCCTTTTCACTTATTTGATGTCTGGCAGTTCCCTACTCTCACATGGGGAGACCCCACACTACCATCGGCGCTACGGCGTTTCACTTCTGAGTTCGGCATGGGGTCAGGTGGGACCACCGCGCTAAAGCCGCC
>NZ_JAWNCA010000058.1:0-8661 GCF_034106185.1 Enterobacter sp. 296B2
CGGCCCGGGGCCGGCCCGCCTGCGTACCCCGGGACGCCGCCGCCGCCCCCCCGGGGCGGCCAACCACATCACCCGCGCCAACACCCACGGGGGGGCGCGGGGGGGCGCGCCCCAGCGCGATAGCACCTGTTCCCGTCCCGAGATCGAGAATGCTGCAGGGAGCTGTTGGTAAACGCGCCAGCGCCTGCTCCACCAGACATTCAGTGTCCGGACGCGGGATCAGCGTTGCCGCCGAGACGTACAGCGGTAGCGACCAGAACTCGCGCTCACCGACCAGGTGCGCCACCGGCTCGCCCGTTTTACGGCGGGCAAGCAGCGCGGCGAGCCGTACTTCCTGCTCAGCGGTCAGCAGCGTCTCACCGAATGCCAGCAGGTACGTGCGGGCTTTACCCGTCACATGCTCAAGCAAAATTTCGGCATCACGCTTCGGGCTTTCGCTTTCTGAAAGCTCACCGGCCGCCTCGCGTAACCAGCGCTGAAAATCCATTATTCCTGCTCGGACAGCGCCGCCAGCTGGTCGGCCTGGTATTCCTGCACGATAGGCTCAATCAGCATATCCAGCTTCCCTTCCATCACCTCGTCCAGACGGTACAGGGTCAGGTTGATGCGGTGGTCGGTCACGCGGCCCTGCGGGAAGTTGTAGGTGCGGTTACGGTCGCTGCGATCGCCGCTGCCCAGCAGGTTACGACGCGTAGAGGCTTCCGCCTGCTGACGCTTCGCCATTTCAGCCGCGTGGATGCGCGCACCCAGCACGGACAACGCTTTGGCTTTGTTTTTGTGCTGTGAACGTTCGTCCTGGCACTCCACCACGATGCCGGTCGGCAGGTGGGTAATACGGATGGCGGAATCGGTGGTGTTAACGTGTTGTCCACCCGCGCCGGAGGAACGGAAGGTGTCGATGCGCAGATCCGCCGGGTTGATGTCCGGCAGTTCCGCTTCCGGCAGCTCCGGCATCACCGCCACCGTACAGGCGGAGGTGTGAATGCGGCCCTGAGATTCCGTGGCCGGCACGCGCTGCACGCGGTGACCGCCGGATTCAAACTTCAGACGGCCGTACACGCCGTCGCCGCTGATCTTGGCGATAACCTCTTTGTAGCCACCGTGTTCGCCTTCGTTGGCGCTCATGATCTCGACGCGCCAGCGGCGCGATTCGGCGTAGCGGCTGTACATGCGGAACAGATCCCCGGCAAACAGCGCCGCTTCGTCACCGCCGGTACCGGCGCGCACTTCCACAAACGCGTTACGCTCGTCGTCCGGATCTTTCGGCAGCAGCAGCACCTGAAGCTGCTGCTCCATCTCTTCAGAACGCGCTTTTGCATCCTGCAGCTCTTCCTGCGCCATCTCGCGCATCTCAGGATCGTCGAGCATCATCTGCGCGGTTTCAATATCTTCCTGAACCTGTCGCCAGTCGGTAAAGCATTTAGACACATCACTCAACTGCGCATATTCACGCGAAAGCGCGCGAAAACGTTCCTGGTCCGCGATGGTCCCGGCATCGCCGAGCAGCGCCTGTACTTCTTCATGGCGCTCGTGCAGAGCTTCCAGTTTAGCGACGATAGAAGGCTTCATAGGCGTAAGTGCACCTTGTCTTAGAAAATGGGTATAGGGCGCTATTCCAGCCCGAGGCTGTTGCGCAGAATAGTCAGGCGTTCATCATCCCCGTCACGGGCAGCCTGTTGAAGAGATTTGGTTGGGGCATGGATCAGGCGGTTGGTCAGCTTCCACGCCAGATCCTGCATAATTGCCTGCGCGTCGCCGCCCTGTTCCAGGGCCGCTAACGCTTTGGCAGTCAGGTCATCACGCACCTGCTCCGCCTGCCCGCGGTACTCGCGGATGGTCTCGCTGACGCTTTGCGCGCGCAGCCAGGCCATAAACTCGCTGGTTTCCTGCTCAACGATAGTTTCCGCCTGCACCGCCGCCGCTTTACGCTGGGCGAGGTTGTGCGAAATGATGCTTTGCAGGTCATCCACGCTGTAGAGGTAGGCGTTCGCCAGCTTGCCGACTTCTGGCTCAACATCGCGCGGAACGGCGATATCCACCAGCAGCATAGGCTGATTACGACGCGACTTCAGCGCGCGCTCCACCATCCCTTTACCGATGATTGGCAGCGGGCTGGCGGTAGAGCTGATAATAATGTCCGCCTCCTTCAGGCGTTCATCGATGTCGCTCAGCGCAACCACCTCTGCACCCACTTCATCCGCCAGCACCTGCGCACGTTCGCGGGTTCGGTTCGCGATAATCATCTTTTTCACCTTATGCTCGCGCAGATGGCGCGCCACAAGCTCGATGGTTTCGCCCGCGCCTACCAGCATCACGGTGACGGTGGAAAGGGATTCGAAGATTTGGCGTGCAAGGGTACAGGCCGCGAAAGCAACAGAAACCGCACTGGCACCAATGTCGGTTTCGGTTCGCACACGCTTCGCCACGGAGAAGGACTTCTGGAACATGCGCTCCAGCTCGCTGGCCTTCAGATGCCCTTTTTGCGAATCCGCAAACGCTTTTTTCACCTGCCCCAGAATCTGCGGCTCTCCGAGCACCAGCGAATCCAGCCCGCTGGCGACGCGCATCAGATGGCTGACCGCATCATTATCCTGATGCCAGTACAGGCTGTTACGCAGTTCGTCTTCGTTAAGATTGTGGTAGTCGCATAGCCAGCGGATCAGCGCGTCGTGCAGGTTATCCTGCTCTTCCACGCTTAAATACAGCTCGGTACGGTTGCACGTCGAGAGCACCACGCCACCCTGCACCATCGGCTGTGCAAGCAGGCTGTCCAGCGCCAGGTCAAGCGTATCCGGCGAAAACGTAACGCGTTCTCGCAGCGAAACCGGGGCCGTTTTGTGGTTGATGCCGAGTGCTAATAGGGTCATGTTGAGCGGGAGTAGTACCAGCGTTAATAAGGTTAGCAGGACGCATCATACAGGATGCGCGAGATCAATAAAAGAGACCGCCTCCTTTCGGAGTAATAGGTTACTCAACGCTTTGAGATAATTTGAACGTAGACGGTAGCACTGCGGGGCGCTAGCATTAACAGTTATAACTGCAACGTATCTCAAGGATTTGTCCTCATTATGACCCGACTGATTCGCCTGCTGCCGCTGGCGGCACTGGTTCTGACCGCCTGTACTGTCACCCAACCAAAAGGCCCGGGCAAAAGCCCTGATTCACCGCAGTGGCGTCAGCACCAGCAGGACGTCCTTAATTTGAAGCAGTACCAGACGCGGGGCGCCTTCGCTTATCTCTCTGACGAACAAAAGGTTTATGCCCGCTTCTTCTGGCAGCAAACGGGGCAGGACAACTATCGCCTGCTGCTGCTGAACCCACTGGGCAGCACCGAGCTGGAGCTTATCGCCAAACCGGGCGAAGCGCAGATCACCGATAACAAAGGCCAGCACTATACCGCGACCGATGCCGAAGAGATGATTGGCAAGCTGACCGGGATGCCAATTCCGCTGAACAGCCTGCGCCAGTGGATCCTCGGCCTGCCGGGAGAAGCAACCGACTATACGCTGGACGACCAGTACCGTCTGAGCCAGGTCAACTACACCCAGAACGGCAAAACCTGGAAAGTGGTGTACAGCGCCTATGACAGCAAGAGTAAACCGTCGCTGCCATCGAACATGGAGCTGACCCAGGGTAGCCAGCGCATCAAGCTGAAAATGGACAACTGGATCGTTAAATGATGACCCACTGGCCTTCTCCGGCGAAGCTGAACCTGTTTTTATACATCACCGGCCAGCGTGCTGACGGGTATCACACCCTGCAGACGCTGTTTCAGTTTATTGACTATGGCGACACGATCTCCATTGAACTGCGCCAGGACGGGCAGATTTGCCTGCTGACACCGGTCGACGGCGTGGCGCATGAAGAAAACCTGATCGTGCGCGCCGCGCGTCTGCTGATGAACGCCGCCGCGGAATCAGGGCGTCTGCCGGCGGGAAGCGGTGCGGATATCCGTATCGATAAGCGTCTGCCGATGGGTGGCGGTCTCGGCGGGGGCTCATCCAACGCCGCCACCGTGCTGGTTGCGCTGAACCACCTCTGGGGCTGCGGGCTGTCGACGGATGAACTGGCTGCTTTGGGCTTAACGCTGGGCGCAGATGTCCCGGTGTTTGTTCGCGGTCACGCGGCCTTTGCCGAGGGCGTGGGCGAGATCCTCTCCCCGGTCAACCCGCCGGAAAAATGGTATCTCGTTGCCCACCCCGGCGTGAGCATTCCGACCCCGGTCATCTTTAAAGATCCTGACCTGAAAAGAAATACCCCGGTACGGTCAATAGAAACGTTATTAAATTGTGAATTCAGCAACGATTGCGAGGATATCGCAAGAAAACGTTTTCGCGAGGTTGATGCGGTGCTTTCCTGGCTGTTAGAATACGCGCCGTCGCGCCTGACTGGTACAGGGGCCTGTGTCTTTGCTGAATTTGACACCGAATCCGCCGCTCGTCAGGTGCTTGAGCAAGCGCCGGATTGGCTGCATGGTTTCGTAGCGCGCGGGATGAACACTTCCCCGCTACAGCAGGCAATTCTGGCGCAGACTGAGTTTCGGTGACAACGTCACCCTGTTCCAGACGTTGCATCGCGCTCTTTAATACACCGCCTGGATAGCCTTTGCCTGGCCCGCACAGTTTACGGCGAACGCTATCCACCACTGGACGCATGCCTGAGGTTCTTCTCGTGCCTGATATGAAGCTTTTTGCTGGTAACGCCACCCCGGAACTAGCACAACGTATTGCCAACCGCCTGTACACTTCCCTCGGCGACGCCGCTGTAGGTCGCTTTAGCGACGGCGAAGTCAGCGTACAAATTAACGAAAATGTACGCGGTGGTGATATTTTCATCATCCAGTCCACCTGTGCTCCAACGAACGACAACCTGATGGAACTGGTTGTTATGGTCGACGCCCTGCGTCGCGCTTCCGCAGGCCGTATCACTGCTGTAATCCCTTACTTCGGCTATGCTCGTCAGGACCGTCGCGTCCGTTCCGCGCGTGTGCCAATTACCGCTAAAGTTGTCGCTGACTTCCTGTCCAGCGTCGGCGTTGACCGCGTACTGACCGTTGACCTGCACGCAGAGCAGATCCAGGGCTTCTTCGACGTCCCGGTTGATAACGTATTCGGCAGCCCAATCCTGCTGGAAGACATGCTGCAGCTGAACCTGGACAACCCAATCGTGGTTTCTCCGGACATCGGCGGCGTGGTACGTGCCCGTGCTATCGCTAAGCTGCTGAACGATACCGATATGGCGATCATCGACAAACGCCGTCCGCGCGCTAACGTTTCTCAGGTGATGCACATCATCGGTGACGTTGCTGGCCGCGACTGCGTGCTGGTTGACGACATGATCGATACCGGCGGCACGCTCTGTAAAGCCGCCGAAGCGCTGAAAGAGCGTGGTGCCAAGCGCGTATTTGCTTACGCGACTCACCCGATCTTCTCCGGTAACGCGGTGAACAACCTGCGCAACTCCGTCATTGACGAAGTTGTGGTATGCGATACCATCCCACTGAGCGACGAGATCAAGGCACTGCCAAACGTGCGTACCCTGACCCTGTCCGGGATGCTGGCCGAAGCGATTCGTCGTATCAGCAACGAAGAATCCATCTCTGCAATGTTCGAACATTAATCGAACACGGCCAAAAAACCCGCTGCGGCGGGTTTTTTTGTCTCTGGGTTTTATTTGTATGATTAATGCCTCCTTCACCTGCCATTCATATGACAGATGATGCGCATACGGATGATAGATAATTGTGAAAAACGTAGCCTCCTCACATGTTCTGCCCTTTCGCGCCCTCATCGACGCCTGCTGGAAAGAAAAGTACACCTCGTCACGTTTTGTCCGTGACCTGATTGCCGGGATCACCGTCGGCATTATTGCCATCCCGCTGGCGATGGCGCTGGCGATTGGCAGCGGCGTTGCGCCGCAGTATGGTCTGTACACCTCGGCCGTTGCCGGTATTGTTATTGCTCTGACGGGCGGCTCGCGCTTCAGCGTTTCCGGCCCGACCGCCGCCTTCGTGGTGATCCTCTACCCGGTTTCGCAACAGTTTGGTCTGGCGGGCCTGCTGGTTGCCACCCTGATGTCCGGCCTTTTTTTAATTCTGTTTGGCCTGGCCCGCTTTGGTCGGTTGATTGAGTACATCCCCCTTTCCGTCACGCTCGGGTTCACCTCGGGGATTGGGATCACCATCGGAACCATGCAGATCAAGGATTTCCTCGGCCTGCAGATGCCCCACGTACCGGAGCACTACCTGCAAAAAGTGGGGGCGCTGTTTATGGCGCTGCCGACCGCCAACCTGGGCGACGCCGCCATCGGGATTGTGACGCTCGGGACGCTGATCGTCTGGCCTCGCCTCGGTATTCGCCTGCCGGGCCATCTGCCCGCGCTGCTGCTGGGCTGCGCGGTGATGGCCATCGTCAATATGTTCGGTGGTCATGTCGCGACTATCGGCTCGCAGTTTCACTATGTCCTGGCGGACGGCTCGCAGGGTAGCGGCATTCCGCAACTGTTACCTCAGTTGGTGTTGCCGTGGGACATGCCGGGCTCCACTTTCACACTGAGCTGGGATTCTCTGCGCGCATTGCTGCCCGCCGCGTTCTCGATGGCGATGCTGGGGGCGATTGAATCTCTGCTCTGCGCCGTCGTCCTCGACGGTATGACCGGTACCAAACACAAAGCCAACAGCGAACTGGTCGGTCAGGGGTTAGGCAACCTCATCGCACCGTTCTTTGGCGGTATTACCGCAACGGCAGCCATCGCCCGTTCTGCGGCAAACGTGCGCGCGGGGGCGACCTCCCCCGTTTCGGCGGTTATCCACTCCGTGCTGGTGATCCTCGCCCTGCTGATCCTCGCCCCGCAGCTCTCCTGGCTGCCGCTTTCCGCCATGGCCGCCCTGCTGCTGATGGTGGCCTGGAATATGAGTGAGGCGCATAAGGTGGTTAACCTGCTGCGTCGCGCGCCGAAAGACGACATCATCGTGATGCTGATCTGCATGTCGCTGACCGTGCTGTTTGATATGGTTATCGCCATCAGCGTCGGGATCGTACTCGCTTCCCTGCTGTTTATGCGCCGCATCGCGCAGATGACGCGCCTTTCCCCGGTTAACGTAGAGGTGCCTGACGATGTGCTGGTGCTGCGCGTGATTGGCCCGCTGTTCTTCGCCGCGGCGGAAGGTCTGTTCAGCGATCTGGAGTCCCGCATCATGGGCAAACGGGTTGTGGTGCTGAAATGGGATGCCGTACCGGTGCTGGATGCCGGCGGCCTGGATGCCTTCCAGCGCTTTGTGAAACGTCTGCCGGAAGGCTGCGAGCTGCGGGTGAGTAACCTCGAATTCCAGCCCCTGCGCACCATGGCGCGCGCGGGCGTGCAGCCAATCCCTGGCCGCTTATCCTTCTACCCTAACCGGGAAGCCGCCTTAGCGGATCTGTGAGTTACCCGATGCAGAGAAACGTCTCTGCATCATCACCCCGATCGCCTGCTGGAGCCATGCAAGCACGGCAGGCGTCATCCACGTCCCTTTCATCAGATGCGGTTCCTGCTGCATGGCAACGCGAAACTTTTGCTGGGTCTCCGGGTTCGTCCCTGCGTACGACTGGAATAACATCAGCCAGTTTTCCGCCAGCTTTTGCGCCTCCTCCGCAGCAGGATCGAGATTTTCCCGCTGTGCCTGATGCAGCTTCGCCACCAGCGGTGGCCACTCCATCATGCGGTCAAAGTAGTGCGCCCGGGTAAAGGCCATCTCTTCGGCAGTGAGGTATTTCTCCCATATGCTGAGCTTAGATTCCGCAAACGCGCGCGTGATGTAATCGGTCATCTCCGGCGTGATGCCGGTCTGCTCGCGCATTTGAGGCTCCACGCTGTGCATCTCGTTCAGGCGGGTGAGAAACTCCGGCCTGCCCGCCGTGTCCTGCTCCAGGCGTTCCATCCAGCGCGTCGCCAGATCCATCGCCCGCGTGTCAGCAACGGGTATATCCTGTTCCAGCAACGCGTTGGCCTCTGCCACCAGCCCTGACCAGATAGCCGACAGCGCGTCCTTCTGCACCGCAAACGGCAGCTGCTGTAACTCTTCTTTGCTAAACCAGCGATCGTACATATTCATCAACTCCAGAGTCTGTAGCCAGGATTCCAGATCCGGCGTCGCATCATCGGTAAGCCCGGTACGCAGCTCCACCAGCCGGTCGCGCAGCGTGTGTATGCTGCGCAGCTGTTCATCCAGCAGCGTAATTTGCGCATCGAGTAGCTCGGTTAACGACAGCGACTCCTTTTCCAGAAAGTCCCTGATTTCAGCAAGTTCCAGCCCCGCTTTTGCCAGCGCCTGGATCATGTGCAGTCGCTGCACATCCGCCAGGTTGTAAAGCCGGTAACCTGCCGCGCTTCTGGCAGAAGGCAGCAGCAGCCCTGTTTGCTCGTAGTGATGCAATGTCCGCACGGTGATACCGGCTCGTTTCGCAAGTTCGCCCACCTGAATCAACATAACTGCTCCTTTTTTCTTTGCCAGTGCCGCCACTCTGGAGCCTTACGTTACGTGAGGGTCAATATGCTATGCAAAAAAAACGACTCCAGATGGAGTAATGCCAGTCAGTTAAGCAACTGACTGGCTTTTTTTCGGGGCTGGGGGGTATCTACCGGGCCGTTGCGTTTCCACCCTCCGGAAGGCCCTGTGACATT
>NZ_JAWNCA010000059.1:0-8349 GCF_034106185.1 Enterobacter sp. 296B2
TCAGAGACTTGGTATTCATTTTTCGTCTTGCGACGTTAAGAATCCATGTCACTTTGAGTGCCCACACAGATTGTCTGATAAATTGTTAAAGAGCAGTGCAACGCGGCTTTCAGCTCACCGTTGCGAGGTCCCGTATATTACGTTTTCCTCATTCAGAGTCAAGCGATTATTTTCACTTTTCTCTGTTGGCATTCATCTCTGAACTCCGCTAACCCGGCGGCTTGCAAGCCGTTGTTCCGTGTCAGTGGAGGCGCATTATAGGGAGTTCTCAGACGTTGACAACCCCTCTTTAAAAAAAAACTTTCAACCGTCTCTTTTTTGCTCAAAACCGTGCTACAGCGCCAGTTTTTCGAGCGTTTCAAAGCCATAACGGCGTAAAACGGGTAAAAGTTGCTCAGTCTCTTTCGTAATGGCCATGCAAAACGCGATATTCGCATCGGTAGATTTCGCATCCGGCGCTTCATGCTCCAGCAGCCAGGCCGTACGACGGGCGATTGCCGCACCGGAATCCACTAGGCGCGTCCCCTCCGGAAGCACTTCTAATAGCTCTTCCTGCAATAGCGGAAAGTGGGTGCAGCCCAGCACAACCGTATCCGGTGGTTCGGGCATACGCAGCCACGGACGAAGAATACGACGCAGCTCTTCAAGCGATACCGTCTCGCCGTGCAGTTTCGCTTCCGCCATCTCCACCAGCTCTGCGGAGCCAAGCATTGCAATCTGGCATTCGTTAGCAAAACGGTCGATCAGCTCGCGGGTATAAGGACGCTTCACCGTGCCACGCGTGGCCAGTAACCCTACGATGCCGTTAGCCGTGAGGCGCGCGGCAGGCTTTATGGCAGGAACAACGCCCACAACCGGGAACTGGAATTTTTCACGCAGGGCAGGAAGGGAAACGGTGCTCGCCGTATTACAGGCAATGACCGCCAGCGAAAGGGGATAGCGCTTTTGTACCGCGGTGACGATTTCAACCACACGCTCAACGATAAAGTCTTCACTCTTTTCCCCATACGGGAAAGCGACGTTATCGAAGGCGTAGATGTAATGGAGATCCGGCAGGAGATGCCGAATCTCATCATAGACCGAAAGCCCACCGACGCCGGAATCAAACACCAGCACGGTGGGACGCGGATTAGAAGGTGTAGCTGCCAGACAAGGTGTATTCCCGTCCTGCAGTTTGGTAGCCATAAACTGTCTCGTAATCTTTATCGAACAGGTTGGCTATTTTACCACGAACTGTGAGATGTGAGGTGACAGGATATGAAACTGCGACATCCCAAAGGCTCACACCGCCCATTTTCACTTTCTCTGACGGATAAGAACCAAAATCAGTGTCGTAACGCGTGCCGAGATAGTGATACGTCAGGCTCCAGTCGAAATCATAGATCTGCGTATCGAGCTGATATTTCACCTGCTGCTTAGCACGACGGTCCAGAAGTTCGTTGGTCGCTGCGTTGCGGGCATCCACATAGTCGTAGCCAACGGTATGCGTCAACGGACCCGTATCAAATGAAGCTGTCGCCTCCACACCCTTAATGCGTGCTTTGCCGACGTTGTAATATTGCTGAAGGTTATTATTGAAGTCGATGAGATTTTCAACGTCATTACGATAGCCGGACACGCGCCAGCTCACGCCTGCCGTCAGGCCTTCAAACGCCCCTTCCCACTGCTTGCTCTCTTCTGGATCAAGATGGTCATTGCCATAGAAGCCATAGAGTTGCCCCAGATTCGGTGCTTTATAGGCCGTGCCATAAGAAGCAATGAAGCGGTAACCGTCCACGAACTCCCACGCTGCACTGCTTTGCCAGGTGCCGTGGCGACCAAACTGCGAGTTGTCATCGCTGCGAACCGCCCCTTCCAGGGTGAAATCACCCAGTTGCTGCAGTCCGGTCAGGTAGACGCCGGTATTACGCAGGTCGTAGCCGTTGGTAACGTAGTTTGTACCCGGCTCGGTGCTCTGCTTCTGCCAGTCAACGCCCGCGCCAATGTTCCCGTGACCCACATCAACAGAGTTGAGCCACTGAACGTTGTACTGTTTGATTTCATCCAGTGTGGCCGTTGAATCGTAACGGCCCAAATTTGGATCGTAGTTATAGTCCTTGCTATGGCTATAGCTGGTGAGCAGCTGTGAATGGAAGATGTCACCGTTGAAGCGTAATCCTGCGTCCCAGGTCTGGCTATAGAGCTGGCGGGTATCGACCAGTACGTCAGGGGTAAATGAACTGTAGTAACCGTCGTAGGCCGTACGGTTGCTGTAGCCAAAGCCGCGAACAAATCCGCTCCACTGGTCTGAGAATGCGTGATCCAGTGCGCCGTAGAGCGTTTTATTCATAAAGCCGTCGCGATCGGTCTGGGCAAGGCCGCCATTGTTGCCGTCCGCAACCACATCAAAACCTTTGGTATAAGTGTAATCACCCGCAAGCGTGACGCGCGTGCTGTCGCCCAGCGTTTGCTGGGTACTGCCGCCATAATTCTGATAGCCGTGCGAGCCTACGCCGGCATTCAGCGTCGTACCATCCTTCGCGCGGGTGGTAATAATGTTGACTACACCGCCAATTGCGTCAGAACCGTACACCGCCGAACGCGGTCCACGAACATATTCGATACGCTGCACCAGGGAGATTGGGAACTGGCTGAGATCGGACGACCCCGTGACGCCCGCCTGGTTAAGGCGGACCCCGTCAACGAGAATCAGCACGTGGCTGGAGTTTGTGCCACGAATAAAGAGAGAAGAGAGTTGCCCCATCCCGCCATTTTGCGCCGTATCCACGCCAGGCAGGCGACGCATAACGTCCAGCACCGAGGTTGACTGCCAGCGGTCAATATCGGCACGCGTCACCACCGAGGTTGCTGCCAGAATAGTTTTTTCAGGTTGTTCAAAACGATTTGCCGTCACCACCAACGAGTCAGCGCTATCCTGCGCCCAGCCCGAAAATGCCGTGACGGACAGCGCCGTCAACAGCGATACTTTTTTAATCATTGTTAAAGCATCCACAATATAAGAAGGATGCCGCAGGCCTCATCTATAGCACGCGATGATGAAACCAAATGCGACGTGATCCCGGCAGGTCTTCGGGCTGGGTGGCGTTATACGGATGAAGACTTCCCATTTTCACAGTGTCTACAGCTCTCATCCCGCCAGTCTTTACCGCTGCGCGTCAGCTCCAGATTTTCACTGGATTCCCTTTTCACTCTCAGGAGACCGGAAACAGAATGCTACAATTAGACACGTATAGATGTCCAGACAGCTATTGGCCATTAAATCTGGACATCCACTGCACAATCCCTACAATCCCCGCGTAATTCTTTATCATTCAGGACGCATCATGACCCCCGAACACCTCCCGACAGAACAGTACGACGCGCAGCTGGCAGAGAAAGTTGTCCGCCTGCAAAGTATGATGACGCCTTTCAACGCGCCCGTTCCCGAGGTGTTCCGCTCCCCTGTCAGCCACTACCGCATGCGCGCCGAGTTCCGCATCTGGCACGACGGCGACGACCTGTATCACATCATTTTCGATCAGCAGACCAAATCCCGCATTCGCGTGGACAGCTTCCCGGCAGCGAGCGAGCTCATCAACCAGTTGATGACGCTGATAATTGAAGGCGTGCGCAACAATCCGGTGCTGCGCCACAAGCTGTTCCAGATTGACTATCTGACCACGCAAAGCAATCAGGCGATTGTCTCTCTGCTGTACCACAAAGCATTGACCGACGAGTGGCGCGAGCAGGCAGAAGCCCTGCGCGATGCGCTGCGCGCGCAGAACATCAACGTGCACCTGATTGGCCGCGCGACCAAAACCAAAATCATGCTGGATCAGGATTACGTCGACGAACGTCTGCCGGTGGCGGGTAAAGAGATGATTTACCGTCAGGTGGAGAACAGCTTCACCCAGCCGAACGCGGCGATGAACGTGCAAATGCTGGAGTGGGCGCTGAAGGCGACGGAAGGGTCTAAGGGCGACCTGCTTGAGCTGTACTGCGGTAACGGCAACTTCTCGCTGGCGCTGGCGCGTAACTTCGATCGCGTCCTGGCAACCGAAATCGCCAAGCCGTCAGTGGCCGCCGCGCAGTACAACATTGCCGCCAACCATATCGACAACGTGCAAATCATTCGTATGGCCGCAGAAGAGTTCACGCAGGCCATGAATGGCGTGCGGGCGTTTAACCGCCTGGAAGGGATCGATCTCAAGAGCTACCAGTGTGAGACGATTTTTGTCGACCCTCCACGCAGCGGCCTGGACAGCGAAACAGAGAAGATGGTGCAGGCGTACCCGCGCATTCTGTACATCTCCTGCAACCCGGAGACGCTGTGCAAGAACCTGGAAACATTAAGCCAGACACACAAGGTTGAACGTCTGGCGCTGTTCGATCAGTTCCCGTACACGCACCACATGGAGTGCGGTGTACTGCTCACGGCGAAGTAATTAGCCGGCGTTTTTGGCTGGCGGCGCTTCGCTTACCTGCCCTACTCAAGCCTCATTACTCTGGCAGTTGGCTCTTGCGGCTACGCATGCGAGAGCCAATCCAGAACACCAGCGCCACAGACAGTACCGCAGGGAAGAAGTTAGAGCCGATATCCGGATACTCCGCGCGAACCACGGTGCTATACAGCAATACGCCCAGAATAAAGCAGGCGGCGGCCAGACCCGGTAACCCCACCGGCATGGTGCGGTTCAGGTAACGTTGATGCAGGCAGTAAACCGTCAGCACCAGCGCAATAAGCGGGAAAATCGAAAATGGAACGATTGAGCTAAAAATAGCGGCAAACGTGCCATTAATGGATAAGCCAGCGATCAATGCCAGCAACAGCGTCCCTTTATCCTGACCTGACTGTTTCATTACTCACCTTCACTCTTCGGTTTGATGTGCCAGTTTCTCTTGTTCACGGCGATACCAGTAATACGCGCCTTTGGAGATCATCCTGAGCTGCAGTACCAGTCGCTCTTCGAGCTGCTTGCGTTGTTCAATGCTGACATCCAGCGCTTCGGCACCCGCGCTGAATACAATCGTCACCATCGCTTCGGCCTGTGCTTCGGTAAACGCACGCGGCATATGGTTTTCGAGTTCAAGATAATCGGCAAGTTCCGCGATGAAGTGCTGAATTTCCCGCGCGACGGCGGCACGAAACGCAGCCGATGTGCCCGAACGTTCGCGCAGAAGCAGACGAAACGCGTTGGGGTTATTGCCGATAAATTCCATAAAGGTCGACACGGAGGTACGGATCACGCTGCCTCCTTTGGCGATACGCTGACGCGCCTGGCGCATCAGCTGGCGCAGCATGAGTCCGCTCTCGTCGACCATGGTCAGGCCCAGTTCATCCACGTCACGAAAGTGACGATAGAAGGACGTTGGCGCAATCCCGGCCTCGCGAGCGACTTCGCGCAGGCTCAAACTGGCAAAACTCCGCTCAGCACTCAGTTGACTGAATGCGGCTTCCACCAGCGAACGCCGGGTTTTCTCTTTTTGTTGTGCTCTTACGCCCATCACAATAGTTGAATCCTTCCAAAGGCCTGATGGCACTATACCAGAGAATAAAATTAATCTGTTTGCCCAGCTTTGTGAATGATTGTTTACGTGCGGTTTGTGCTCCACTGCCGGAAAAAAGCACAACGATAATTGGGTTACCCTGGTAATGATGTTATGATTCTGTTGCTTTTATGTATAAGAACAGGTAAGCCTTACCATGCCACATTCCTACGATTACGACGCAATAGTTATTGGTTCCGGCCCCGGCGGCGAAGGTGCTGCTATGGGTCTGGTGAAACAGGGAGCCAGAGTAGCGGTCATTGAGCGCTACCATAATGTCGGCGGCGGTTGCACCCACTGGGGCACCATCCCTTCGAAAGCCCTCCGCCACGCCGTTAGCCGCATCATCGAATTTAACCAGAACCCTCTTTACAGCGACCACTCCCGACTTCTTCGTTCCTCCTTTGCCGACATCCTGAATCACGCGGATACCGTCATTAACCAGCAGACGCGCATGCGTCAGGGCTTTTATGAGCGTAACCACTGTGAAATTCTGCAGGGCAACGCGCATTTTGTGGATGAACATACCCTGGCACTCGAATGCCACGACGGATCGGTTGAGACAATCACCGCTGAAAAATTTGTTATCGCCTGTGGTTCACGCCCTTACCATCCGGCCGACGTCGACTTCTCGCACCCGCGCGTCTACGACAGCGACTCGATTCTGAGCCTGCACCATGAACCCCGCCACGTCATTATCTATGGCGCGGGGGTCATCGGCTGCGAATATGCGTCGATCTTCCGCGGAATGGATGTCAAAGTAGACTTGATCAACACCCGGGATCGCCTGCTGGCGTTCCTCGATCAGGAGATGTCGGACTCCCTCTCCTACCACTTCTGGAACAGCGGCGTGGTGATTCGCCACAACGAAGAGTACGAGAAGATCGAAGGCTGTGACGACGGGGTGATCATGCACCTGAAGTCCGGTAAAAAGCTGAAAGCAGACTGCCTGCTGTACGCCAACGGCCGTACCGGCAATACCGATTCATTGCGGCTGGAAAATATCGGGCTTGAGACCGACAGCCGCGGCCAGCTGAAGGTCAACAGCATGTACCAGACCGCGCTGCCGCACGTTTACGCGGTCGGCGACGTGATCGGCTACCCGAGCCTGGCATCCGCCGCTTACGATCAGGGCCGCATTGCCGCTCAGGCGCTGGTGAAGGGTGAAGCAACGGCGCACCTGATTGAAGATATCCCGACGGGTATCTACACCATCCCGGAAATCAGTTCCGTGGGGAAAACCGAGCAGCAGCTGACGTCAATGAAGGTGCCTTACGAGGTGGGTCGTGCGCAGTTTAAACATCTGGCGCGGGCGCAAATCGTGGGGATGAGCGTGGGGACACTGAAGATCCTGTTCCACCGCGAGACGAAAGAGATCCTCGGGATTCACTGCTTTGGTGAACGCGCGGCGGAAATCATTCATATCGGCCAGGCGATAATGGAGCAGAAAGGCGGTGGTAACACCATCGAATACTTCGTTAACACCACCTTTAACTACCCGACCATGGCGGAAGCCTATCGGGTAGCCGCGCTGAACGGCTTAAACCGCCTGTTTTAACGCGCTGTCGAAATGGCCATCCATCGAACCACGGATGGCCTCTGCCAGCTGCTCATAGCGGCTGCGCAGCGGTGAACCCGGACGATACACCAGACCAATAGTGCGACGCGGTTCCGGCTTAATGCACGGCAGGTACACCACACCATCACGCTTACGCTCGCGCGGCACGGCCAGCGCAGGCAGCAGCGTAATACCGCTTCCCGCCGCGACCATATTACGCAGCGTTTCCAGGCTGGTTGCGCGGAAATGGGTATCTTCATCGGCACCCGCTTCGAAGCAGAAGCCCATCGCCTGATCGCGCAGGCAGTGGCCGTCTTCCAGCATCAGCAGCTTTTCCCCGGCCAGATCGGCCATCGGAACGCGATCGCGGTTCGCCCACGGGTGATCTTCATAGATCGCCAGCATCATCGGCTCATCGAACAGCGGCACTTCGATAAAGGCTTCACTCTCTTTTACCAGCGCCAGAATGGCACAGTCGAGCTTGCCGCTGTCCAGCTGCGCCAGCAGCTGATGGGTTTGCGCTTCATGCAGGTACATTTCGAGTTTCGGGAACGTCTGGTGCAGCATCGGAATGATGTGCGGCAACAGGTACGGGCCAACGGTTGGGATCAGGCCAATATGCAGCGGGCCTGACATCGCCTCCCCCTGCTGGCTTGCCATTTCCTTGAGCACTTTGACCTCGCGCAGCACGGTGCGCGCCTGATCCACCAGCAGCAGACCGGCCTGGGTGAACAGCACCTTACGGCTGGTGCGCTCCAGCAGCATCACGCCCAGCTCGTCTTCCAGCTTGCGGATCTGGCCGCTCAGCGTCGGCTGGCTGACGTGGCAGGAATCTGCCGCGCGGCGAAAGTGACGATGCTCGGCTAACGCTACCAGGTATTCAAGATCACGAATATTCATTATTCATCCTCCGTCGCCACGATAGTTCATGGCGATAGATAGCATAGCAACGAACGATTATCCCTATCAAGCTTTCTGTTGAATAATACACCACATAGACGAGGCGGCCCGTGTTTGACCCTTGACGTCCCCGCACCGTCATCGAGTTTCTCTCAAAACTCGAACAACTAAAGCCAACGTGAACTTTTGCGGACCCCGTGGTCCGCTTTTTTTTGCGTAAAAAAGCCCGAGGTAAAAGCAAAATGGCAACCGAAGTTGTAATGCCGATCAGTTAAGGATCGGTTGACCGATCCAGTGGCTGTGTAAGAATCCGGAAATGCTCACCCGTTTCCGGATTTTTTTATGCACATTGGACAGGCTCTTGA
>NZ_JAWNCA010000060.1:0-7372 GCF_034106185.1 Enterobacter sp. 296B2
GGCTATCGGGTCGGGCATGAGCCTGCATCCCTGCAGGCCACGCCCTCTCGGCGCATCCGTGCGCCTCGCCCCGGCCTTACGGAAACGCTTCGGCGATTTACAGCCGGACCATAGCATCGCTGAAAGCCTTAAATCGTTCTGAAACAACCTTATTGCTTCTGCTAAAAAATTACTGGGGTTCCCTCAGCCCCGTGGGAGAGGGAACAAACACTAAAAACGGCAACCTGAAAGTTGCCGTTTTGCTTTTACCTAGGCCACCTGCTGATTGTCCTCTTCCGCGTTACGCTGCGCTTCTTCCGCTTCCTGCTCCAGCAGCTGTTTCTCGTACACTTTAAAGAACGGGAAGTAGATGATTGCCGATACGCAGGCCAGAACGACCACCAGAATAGCGGCACGGAAATCCCAGCCCAGCGCCCATGCTGCGCCTATCGGCGCCGGTGCCGTCCAGGGTACTACGGAAATAACACGGCCAATCAGATCAAACGTCATCGCCGCCCAGGCCAGCACGGCGTTAACCATCGGGGCCAGCAGGAACGGAATAAAGAACACCGGGTTCATCACGATCGGCGTACCGAAGATAACCGGTTCGTTGATGTTAAAGAAGCTGGGCACCACGCTCAATCGGCCGATAGAGCGTAAATGCGCTGAGCGACTGCGCAGATAGCAAATCACCAGCCCCATCGTTGCACCCGACCCCCCAATCACGATGAAGAACGTCCAGAAGGCTTCCATAAAAATATGTGGCAGGGGATGACCGGCAGCCAGCGCGGTCTGGTTAGCCCCGAGGTTAGTCAGCCAGAACATCTGTAGCATCCCGGAGACGATGGCCGCCCCGTGGATCCCGGCGAACCACAGCAGATGCCCAATCAACACCGCCAGCAGGATTGCGGGCAGTGAGTCCGCCGCGGAAACCAGGGGCTTGAAGATGGACATAATTGCCTGCGGGATCAGCATGTCAAACTGAGACTGAATCAACAGGCTTAGCGGATAAAGCGTTAACACCACCACCAGCACCGGGATCAGCAGGTCAAAGGAGTTTTTGATCATCGGCGGCACCTGGTCTGGCAGGCGAATACCGATGTTATGCGCTTTCAGGAAACGCATCATCTCAACGCAGTAAATCGCCACCAGAATGGCGGTAAAGATACCCGTTCCACCCAGGCTGTCGACGGGAAGCGTGCCTTTGGTTTTAGGGGCTGCAACCAGCAGAAACGCCATCAGAGACAGCATCGCGCACATGAACGGATCCAGCTGGTGCGTTTTGACATAATGTTTGCCAAGGTTATAGGCGATGGCCGCGCAGATATAAATGGACATAATGCCCATCGTCATATCAAACGGCGTCAGGATCTGGCCTTCAAACTGCTTTGCCATATCCAGCCAGGCGCGCGCAAAACCCCAGGTGGTATCAGGCGAAAACGGCGGGTAAGCAAACACTAATAAAAATGAACCTACAATCATGAACGGCATCGCGGAGATAAACCCATCACGGATAGCCATGACATGACGCTGGGACGAGATACGCCCGGCAATCGGGCTCACGTAATTTTCAACGAAACGGAATATCAGATTAAACGCAGCATGGTTGGCAGACATGGTTGATCTCCTGTCAGACGTTTATTACGGGCGCACTCGCGCCGCACGTTGTTCCATAAATCAGCTTCACAACCTTGCTGGCTTGCGTACCAGCGGTACTGCTCAGACGAAATGGTTTCATAATTGGCTCTTATTATTGGATACAGGGGACGTTACATACTCAGTATTAATCTACGCATCACGCTCTGCAACCGGTTACTGTAACCGGTTTCTGTGATTGTGAAGAGGATCCAGAAATCAGCCATCCTGGATATTTGTTACTTAAGAGATATTTACAGAGCATAAATTCTTATGACAGATTACGCAGGATATTTGTCAGGAGGAAACAATGAGTTTGCAGTCCGTACAGCAGTTTTTTGCCGACAACGCGCCGGAGATAGAGGTAATAGAACTTAGCCAGAGTACGGCTACCGTTGCGCTGGCTGCTGCCGCCCACCGTGTAGAGCCGGGACAAATTGCCAAAACCTTATCGTTGAAGGTTAAAAATGAGGTGATTCTTGTCGTGGCGAAGGGTGATGCGCGTCTGGATAACAAAAAACTGAAAGACACGTTTGGCGCGAAAGCACGCATGCTCAGCAGCGATGAAGTGGTTACCGTTACAGGTCATCCCGTTGGTGGCGTCTGCCCGTTCGGGCTGGAAAACCCGCTCGCGGTTTACTGCGATATCTCTTTAAAACAATACGCTGAAGTGCTCCCCGCCGCTGGCGCAATTCATAGTGCCGTGCGTATTTCTCCAGACAGAATGGCAGAGCTGACATCCGCAAAGTGGGTTGATGTGTGCATCTGAATGATGCGCCAGAACGTATCTGGCGCGCAAAAGGCAGGTTACAAAAATGTCGGTTTGCCTAGCCCCGCAGTTCGCGGTTCTCTAACCGGGAGATGGGTAAGAATATCCGCTGCGTCAAGCAACCCTACGTCAGAGTTCACCCCCAGCTTCACCATCGCATTAAACTTATGCGCGCGAATAGTCTTGATATTGCGCTCAAGCTGCGCCGCGATTTCGGGGATGGAATACCCGCATGACATATAACGCAAAATCGCTCTTTCCGTTGGGCTTAACATCCGGTTCTGACTGCAGTACCAGTGGTTAAGCATATTGTCATTAATGCGCAGCGTTTCGCTCAACAACACCATGAATTCCTTCATCAGGTGTTCGAGGGTCACCGATTTACTGACCACACCGTGCAGACGTGAAGGCGAAAGATGGCTAATCAACCGCGCTTCCATTTCATCCGAGACCAGGATAATGCGTTGGATATGGCTATGCGTAAACGCAAGATCCCGCAGATGCGCCAGGCAGTTACGGCGCTCTTCTCGCGCATCGGAAAGCGAATAGATCAGCGAAAAAAAATTCACGTGATGCAGTGCTTTCTTAAAGCCATCAAAATCATTAAACAGGTGCAGTTGATATTGGCTGAGTTCAGACTGCGTAAAAAGATGCTGCAGCCCGACCGCACTCATCGCGCAATTTTCGATGATGGCGATATGTCTTGTTGAATCGGTTTTTTCCATTCCTCGAACTCTCCATAGGCTGACATTAAACTCAGCTCTCTCATTCCCTGTGTACTGTTGATCCAGGCGTACATGTCGGCATTACTCCGCAATGAGAGCCTTCGCATCGCACTGTTTTTCTGCGCACTGATCGTTTTATTGCTCTTTTTAAGCAATGTAGCGATTTGGTTAATCCCCCACCCTTTGCCTAACAGGCGAAGCACCTTACGTTCAGAGTGCGTGAGCGCAATAAAGTGTTCGTCATCATCATCACTTTCCTGAGGTTCTGGGGTTAATAACGTCTGGCTTATCCGCTCCGCGCGTTCACTCCCTGCCCGGATAGCGTTAACGACACCTTCAATAGGTTCCATATCAGAAAGCAGCGTGCTTTCCGGCCGCATAAGCAGCTCAACGGCAATAGGGTAAAACGGCCGGGAGACCAAAAAGATCCAGTGGATTTCCCGGTACTGGTTCAGTAAGCGGTAATACTCTTCGAGCGTACCCCGTGGGTTCCTGTATTCGCCTGAAACATCGGCGATAATCACGTCTGCGCGGCGCAACTGAAGCAGGGTTAACTCCTGCAGTGAGCGGCAGTAGGTCAATTCAAAATCGGGGAAATGACGCGCCATTACGTCCCCTAGCCCATTTTGCATTACGGGTATTCGGCTAATGACAACGCCATGCTTACCAGGCAGTGACAACATAGACCCTCCGTGTCCATTTTTCATTTGATGAGTAACCTTTAACGCATCAATGTATAAGTATTTTCGTCCCTGAGTGTAAAACGGATTAATACAAGCAGAAGATGAGATATGTTCTTGGTTTAAGAAACGCCTAAAACAGCGCTAATATCTCACAAAGCGCAAATAAATTTAATTACGTAGTCATTAAAATAACGACAATATAAAATTAGAATAACTAAATACAAATATCTTATATTTCCAAATTAATAATTCACCGCATTGATAAATTAATACAAAAAACCTTTCGTGGCGGGAGTCGCAACTGTTTGCATAAACTTTGATCTGATCCACAGCAAAGGTCACCGCACTTTGTGCTAAAAGTAGGCATTATGGGCCAATCGGCAACTATCCACTTTCTCTTCGGGACACGACATGCAGGCAGATCGGTCAACGCAGCGTGCTATCACGCGGCTCTGTATTCAGTGCGGTCTTTTTCTGCTCCAGCACGGCGCGGAAAGCGCGCTGGTCGAGGAACTTTCAACCCGGCTGGGACTGGCGCTGGGAATGGACAGCGTTGAAAGCGCTATCTCATCCAACGCCATTGTGCTGACCACCATTAAAGACGGGCAGTGTCTGACGTCCACCCGTAAAAACCACGACCGCGGCATTAATATGCACGTTGTAACCGAGGTCCAGCACATCGTCATCCTGGCTGAGCATAAGCTTCTCGATCTCAAGGAGATTGAAAAACGGTTTAACCAAATCAAGCCATTACGTTATCCACGCTGGCTGGTCGTGCTCATGGTAGGGCTGTCGTGCGCCTGTTTTTGTAAGCTCAATAAAGGCGGCTGGGACGGCGCGATCGTCACCTTTTTCGCCAGCAGCATCGCCATGTACGTGCGCCAGATGCTGACGCACCGGCAGCTGCACCCACAAATTAATTTCTGCATCACCGCGTTTGTTGCCACCACGGTGTCTGGCCTGCTGCTGCGCCTGCCGCAGTTTGCCGCTACCCCAACGATTGCGATGGCCGCCAGCGTGCTTCTGCTGGTGCCGGGCTTCCCACTGATTAACGCCGTCGCCGACATGTTTAAAGGGCACATTAATACCGGCCTGGCACGCTGGGCCATCGCCAGCCTGCTGACGCTGGCGACCTGCATCGGCGTGGTGATGGCGATGACGTTGTGGGGGCTACGCGGATGGGCGTAATAGATTTTCTGCTGGCGCTGGCACAGGACATGCTCCTGGCCGCCATTCCTGCCGTCGGTTTTGCGATGGTATTTAACGTTCCGCAACGCGCGCTGCCGTGGTGTGCCCTGCTGGGCGCAATCGGTCATGGCTCACGAATGGTGATGATGACGGCGGGCTTTAACATCGAATGGTCGACGTTTATCGCCTCTATGCTGGTCGGCAGCATCGGTATTCAGTGGTCGCGCTGGTATCTGGCGCATCCGAAAGTGTTCACCGTCGCCGCCGTTATTCCGATGTTCCCCGGCATATCTGCCTATACGGCGATGATTTCCGCGGTGAAAATCAGCCATTTTGGCTACACCGAGCCGCAGATGATTCTTCTCCTGAGCAACTTTCTTAAGGCGTCCTCCATCGTCGGCGCGCTCTCTATCGGGCTGTCGATACCCGGGCTATGGCTCTACCGCAAGCGCCCGCGCGTTTGATATTTGTGTTATTTCGCTGCCGTGGAGATAATCTTTCTGGTCCGTTTGGTAAAAATAAGGAAAGGATGTGGCTAACCCTGGCAGCGAACACCCCGAGCACAGTGAAGAATCGAGCCTGAAAGAAAAAATTTTTCAGAGCGCTATCGCGCTGTTTGCCGAATTTGGACTGAACGGTGCCCGCATGGAGCAGATCGCCGAGAAAGCGGGTACCACCAAACGCATGGTGGTTTACCATTTTAAAAACAAAGAAAATCTCTACCTGATCGTCCTGGAATACGTTTACACCCAAATTCGCGCCAGTGAAAAAGCGCTCAGCCTGGCGGATATGCCCCCTGTCGAAGCGCTGGTCCACCTGGTTGAAGCCACCTTTGACTATCACGCCGACCACCCGGATTACATCCGCATAATCTGCATGGAAAACATGCAGCGCGGCCGCTTTATGCAGCAGTCAAACTATCTTCGCCAGGTCAACCGCAGCGCGCTCGATCTGCTGGAAGGCATCCTGCGCCGGGGCAAAGAAAAGCTGCTATTCAGCCAGACGGTTAACGCCCGCGATCTTCACCGTCTGATCAGCAGCTTCAGCTTTCACTACGTTGCCAACAGCTACACCTTCACCCTGCTGTTTGAAGAGGGTGCAGACGAACAGGCCCAGCGCCAGCACTACCGTAAAATGGCTGTTCAGGTGGCGCTGCGTTATACCTGTCCATAATATTGCTTGCAATTAAATCGCACACAATCTATATTCATTTCATGAACGCAAAAACGAACGACACGACCGCTGCGCTCCTGCTGGATAACCAGCTCTGTTTTGCCCTCTATTCGGCAAATCTGGCGCTTAATAAGCTGTACCGGCAACTGCTGGCACCGCTGAACCTGACTTACCCGCAATATCTGGTGATGCTGGTGCTGTGGGAGCAGGATGACGTGACGGTGTCGGACATCGGTGAACGGTTGTTCCTTGACTCCGCAACGTTGACGCCGCTCCTGAAGCGTCTGGAAAGCGCAGGGCTCATCAACCGCCACCGTTCCCGCAAAGATGAACGTCAGGTCGCCGTCACGCTGACTGAAGCCGGACGTGAACTTCAGCAGCAGGCATTGGGTATCCCACATGCGGTGGGATGCGCCGCACAGTGTGATACCGACACCATGCTGGCGCTCAAGCAACAGCTGGAACTTTTGCGACAACAGATTCAACGCGCGTGAGGCTATACTTTACGCGTCTTAGTTTACCCATATATATCGCACGCTATTAAATAGCACATACAAAAGTAAGATGAGGAACCTGCCATGTCTTTAGAAAAAGTTGTTTATACCGCCAAAGCAAAAGCAACCGGGGGCCGTGACGGCCGCGCGACCTCTTCCGATGGCGTACTGGATGTCAAACTGGGCGTACCAAAAGAGATGGGCGGCATGGGGGGAGAAGTCACGAACCCTGAGCAGCTGTTTGCCGCGGGTTACTCTGCCTGCTTCCTGGGCGCGATGAAGTTTGTGGCGGCTCGCGACAAATTTACCCTGCCAAAAGATGCGTTTATTGAAGGCGAAGTGGGTATCGGCCCGCTGCCAACCGGTTTTGGTATCGAAGCAAAACTGAATATCCACGTAGAAGGTATGGATCCTGCTGAAGCTAAAAAACTGGTCGATGCGGCGCACATTGTTTGCCCTTACTCTAACGCGACCCGCGGCAATATTGACGTCACGCTGAATATCATCGCGTAATCGGTTCTGTTCCCTCTCCCGCCGGGAGAGGGATCCCCACAAATTAATGCGAGCAGTGAGTAATCCCCTCGCCCCTTTGGGGAGAGGGTTAGGGTGAGGGGGAACATACGGCTCCGGTGGTCATTCCGTTCACTTTATGTTCCTTGCTACTCTGTAAGGACATGACCGGTGAACGTGCCAGGGCGGCTCAATCGCCACCGCCCTGGCGACCCG
>NZ_JAWNCA010000061.1:0-6778 GCF_034106185.1 Enterobacter sp. 296B2
GTGGGGCCCGCGTGCGGGGGGGGGGGCGCGGGGGGGGGGGCGGGCGGGCGCTAACCACCCCCAAGTCGCCGCGGGTTCTAACCCGTATTTTGGGGGGGGGGGCCCCCCCCCCCCCACAAATGCCATAATCAGTCAGCACGACCCATATAGCGTTTTTCTTCGATATGGATGCGGATCTTCTCGCCAGCGGAGAGGTATTCCGGTACCTGCACAACCAGGCCGGTGGTCAGGGTTGCTGGTTTGTTGCGGGCACTGGCTGACGCGCCTTTAATGCCCGGTGCGGTTTCAACGATTTCCAGATCGACGGTCTGCGGCAGTTCCAGCGCCAGCAGCACGCCGTCCCAGGTCAGCACCTGCATGTCTGGCATCCCGCCTTCAGGGATAAACAGCAGTTCCTCTTCAATCTGATCTTTGGTGAAGATATACGGGGTGTAATCTTCTTTATCCATGAACACGTACTCGTTACCGTCGACGTAGGAGAAATCAACGTAGCGACGGGTCAGGGTCACGGTATCGACAATATCGTCACCTTTAAAACGTTCTTCCACCTTCAGGCCGGTACGCACATCGGCGAAACGCATTTTGTACAGCGTCGCTGCACCACGGGCGCTCGGTGCCTGAATGTCGATGTCTTTCACAATCAGCAGTTTGCCGTTGTAATTCAGTACCATACCTTTCTTAATTTCGTTCGCTCTTGGCATTGCAGTAATCCTGTCTACGGGAGGTAAAAAATATCGCGCCAAATTACTCGCGCGCGGCCTTTCAGGCAAGCGGAATTCGTGGCTTTTGCTATCAATACGCAAAAGGTGTTACTGTGCGCCCGATGCCCGACTGTACGGGCGTTCGCCACTGAGAGAGCATGTATGGATTGTCGTCCAGATTGCGGCGCGTGCTGTACCGCTCCGTCCATTTCAAGCCCCATTCCAGGAATGCCGGAGGGCAAGCCTAACAGTCAATTATTCTCAGTATAAAAAATGACATAGCTAAGCAGAAATGACTTTTTTGCTAAGTGTTTCAATTGAATGTGAAAAGCTTTCTCCATAGCCAGTTTTAGACAGTTGTAATAACTCATTTAGTCCAGAATGACTTGTAAACGAAAGGTTTTCATAAAGACATATAGGAAGTTCTGAATTGTCTTTAAATCTTCTGTCTGGGCCTCCAGACTTGTTCACATACTTCCATGTCCTGCCAACGACTATGGCATCTCCAGGTACACCTTCGCTCTCAATGAATCGACTATCACCTACATTAACGAATAGCTGGTTATAACCAACAGCGCCTACACCTTCACGGTCATAAACCAGTACTCTATCTGGAAAAAAATGCAATGTTTGGCGACCGACATTGATAGCAATCGTCTCAATATTTGTTTTAACAAAGGGAGGCTTTGATTTGCTGATTGAGGTGACTTTTCTGCGTAGTAAGTTACCAGCTCCGGCATGATACTTGGGGTCATAAACGGCTCCAGAAGCTTCTATATGCCATACTTTTGAGCAGCTTGCGAGCTTGGCTCCACTATCATGAAGTTGCTGGTAACATGCCATCATTTGATCATCAAAGTCATAAAAAAGAACAGTAGTCTTTCTTAGCTGATCGTACATGTAAGCAAAAACAGAGATTGCTACCCCTACGATAAAGCCTATAGCGAGGCACCACTCAGGCCATGTCTGTGAAAAACCGTAAAGTAACAGCGCAATCGAAAGGCACATGACCAAGGGCCATATTTGTGACTTCTTACGTTTGTTGTTCAACTCTTCAAGCAGTTCTCGGGAACTTGAATCAACGATTTCCGAGATATGGGATGACTCGATTTCCTCGAGAGGTGCATGTGTAGTGTCATGTTCTATTGGGGATTCATTAGGTACACGTTGGACCTTTTTACCGTTCTCTGGGATCATGCTTGGTGAAAGCGAAGCACGATAATAGACTCCGCCAGCACCAACATGGATGTAATTTCCTCTTGGACCAGTACCGAATCTCAGCCCTTTTATGCCAATAGATGCGCCGACTCCAGATTTGGATAGGTTGAATCTTATCGGTCCAACGCGAATGCTTTTCCTAACGTAAATGCCCATAGTAACTCCATGTAATAGGTAGCATGAGAATGTGAGTCAACGAAAATCCTAACAAATTCTACATCAGAAAATGATGAGGCTAGATGTCTTAAAGACAGCACTGCGTATTTTTATATTTTTCAATTGGTTAGTAAGCATTTCCCATTTTGATTTAGTTGCCTCTAAACAGTGACCTGTCTGTGGAAGTGTCTTTCTGTTATTGTTGACGATTGAGCTAAATTTTGAACAGAAGGCTAAATGGACTGTCGTAGCGATTGTGGGGCTTGTTGTATTGCTCCTTCCATCTCATCTCCAATCCCAGGGATGCCACAGGGAAAGCCAGCAAATGTAAGATGTGTACAGTTATCGGAAGATAATCTATGCAACATCTTTGGGTCAATCCACCGCCCCACGGTGTGTAGCAGTCTGCGCCCTTCACTCGATATGTGCCATAAAAATCGCGAAGAGGCTATGGCTTACTTGATCCATCTTGAAAAACTAACCTCACCATAAAATCGTTGCCATAAATAATTTTGTGGTGTATAGTGAAAGAAATTTACTGTGGAAACTTTTCAGAGTTTCTATTTATCTACTAACACCGCATTTATGCCAGTAGCTGTTGGGCTTGGTCCTCCCCAAGAGTCTCTCCCTCATACTGGTTATTATTAATATCTGCTATGTGGTGTTAGTTGTATGTCTATAGATCTGCCTTTCCCTGCTGTTCAAAAAATAACCAATCATCGTGATGATGGTCGTTACTCACTTATCCATAGCTCTGAATATGTACTTGATGGGCTTGTATACCGTTTGAACTATGATTCGATGAAGAAGGGTTATCATCCGATCAGAAAAGAAATCATTGATGCGTTCATTAAGCAGATCCATGCAATGCAATCGCACTACAGCAAGGTTTTTGCTTTCCGGTTCGATTTGTCAGTACCGGAGGGAATGCCTGTTTCGGAAAGTAATGGATTAGTGAGTGATCTTTTTGAACGATTGAGAGGGCGCTTTAAAAAGAAGGCGTGGAATGGACAACCAATAAAAAAATTTGCTTACGGTTGGGTTCGAGAAAAGGAAAGGGCTATGCAGGTTCATTACCACTGCTGGATAGCATTACCTCATTTCCAAGTTCAAACCGCTGGCTTTGGTAACACAGGCATGATTGGGTTGATAAGTGAGCTTTGGAATGAATTGACAGACGATACCAGCCGTGTGCATTTAGCTGAGAATGGCCGATACTCTATCGTAAGGGGTCATCATGATTCCCTTGCTGATTTTGTTGAGCGTATTTCGTACCTTGCGAAAAACAGCGGTAAATTTTCATCTGGAGAAGGGCACAGGATCTTTTCAACATCCAAGCTCAGAATGAAAGCGGGAAATTAACAAAGACAGTCAAATCTTTCCTGTATCGCTTTAAGAGCCGTTTTTATGGGATGTGAATACATTTTATTGGTTTTCACCTAAAAGTTCTCCGTAGTGGTATTCAAGGCTTTTTTGAGGGGGTATGGAGCACTCTTGGTATAGATTCGGTAACAAACTAATTACGCGCTCTAGAATCTGCTACAAAGATAGATGAAACCCGGAAAATTGCTTTATGAGAGAAATATTTCCGGGTTTACATGTATTTATAGATTAAGTGTGTGAGTGCCTTTAGGATAATAAGGGCCAACACAATATGAAGTGTCGTTTAACTCTGGAGATATCATGGATGTTGTAAATATTAACTGATACTCATCATGTAAATTTTGGCATTCATTAATTATAACGTGTTGGAAATTATGGCTTCGTGCATCAACCATTCCTTTATCTTCAATATTATCCATAATAATGAAATTAGGTAGGCGTGACTCTGGATCGTCAACGCAGTGGAGGAAGATAGCAAGCCGAATACTGTTTTTGAAAATAACCATTGAACTAGCGGAAAATTTACTCATGCCGTCCAAATACATTCTGTCTCGAGCAAAGTCAATAATAACATCGCCAGGGTTATCGAATGCAGGCTCGTTGCCACCATCTGATATTAACAGTCTTTTGGTTATTTGCTCTATATCGGAGTATACAGCCACTTGTCTTTCTGCTTGAAGTTTGTCTAATGAAGCAAGTTTATCTTTAATTTCCAAAATTCTTTTTTGGGCTTGTTGCTTCTCCAGTAAGAGAGCATTTATTTTAGAAATGCCACCTCTGTTTTCTTCAAGAGAAAGAATGGCTCCCTCAATAAATCCGATGCTTTTTCCAATTTCAATAATCAAGCTTTCTTTTTCGGATGGAATCAATGAGAAAGTCTTAAGGCTACGAGATAGCTCATTTATTTTTAAGCTTGTCTTTTCTAGATTAACATTAAGGTCTCTGATCTCACTTTCAAGACTTGCAATAACTTGACTGCTTTCTTTTATTTGAAAGTTCAGGTTGTTGAGTTGTTTGACATAAGCATCATCAGACGAGTTTTTGCTATTTTTACTTTTGCATAATCCACAGCTTTCTAAATCGGTGCTTATCTCAATATGATTTAAACATGAGGGGCAATATTTGAATTCAATACTACCAAGTGAATTATTAACGGACTTAGAATGTAATAGTGCATCTTTCCTTGATTCTAGTGAAATTAAGAAAAGTTTCGTGTCGCTCATTTCTTTTGATAAAGAAATAATTTCTTCCTGTATTTTGAATCGGAAAGATATCAACTCAAGATTTTCATTTTGTAATTTTGCTAAAACGGATTTGTCTTCGCTGCTATCATCCGTGTTTCCACCAGAAAGCAACGTTTGCATCTCTTCATTAAGTTTATCAAGTTCAAGTGAGTATTTTTCAATGCGCTGATTTAATGAATGTTCACTTACTTTTACATCATCTCCGCCAATTATCTTAAATATTGAATTTGCTTCTGAATTGAATTTTTCGAAACGTTTTGTTTCTGATAACTGTTCTTGTCTTAAGTTGTGAGCTTCTAAGTCATCAATGCCAAGAAGGTATTCACCAATAGCTCTTCTTAAGTTAGGATTATCAAAGTTCTTCTCTTCTTTTAAAAGCTTGGTTGTTGCTGATAATTGGTCAACGTACATCAATCGCATTATCTGATGGAGAGTTAAATTTCGGTCATCATCAGTTTTATGTCTTGGAAGACTCAAAAGCTCAAAAAGCTGCTGAGAAAAGCTATGTAATGTATCACTTCTGCGATAAGGATAACCTGTCCAGTGAGAATTGAGTTTGATGGATGAGTCAATAGTACCTTCATGCAAGTACATCTTTGACAGTCCGTTTTCAACAATATCTCTTTTTAATGTGATCCTAATTCCGTTGAGTGAAACTTGAGCAAATACTTTATCACAATATGATTGATGTTGAGTCCAGTCAGTTATAACTGAACCTAAAGCATAAGACAATAAATCTACAATCGTTGATTTGCCCGTCCCATTCCAACCTCTTATTATATTAACGCCTTTGTGGAATTCTTGGTCATACACAAAAATGCCGTTCCTGGATACAGCGAATCTTTCAACAATCAAATGAGGCTTAATCATTTGTATCTACCTCGTCATATCTATATTCCATAAGACCTGTTCTTTTTTTTAGTCCGTTGGAGCCGTAAAATTCAATTTGCTGGAACCCTTTGGATATTAGGGCAAACCATTCACTCTTCCTGTAAGAAACTTCGATCAAAGAATGTTTTAAATCTTCAGGTAAAACAGTTTTAGTCCTTTTTATCTTTCCATTTGTATAACTTTCCATATCAATTAAATTCTTGGACAAAAGATGATGGAACGCGATAGATTGAATTCGTCTTAGTTCAATGAAAATCCGATTAGGATTCTGAATGTTCTCGTAAGGTTCACTTATCTTTTGTATTGCTTTTTTATAACGTCTTAATTCATTCGGAAATGGTTTTATGAGTTTTAAAAGACTAGGGAAAAGTACATAAAAGTCCATTAGCCTGAATAGTTCAATATCAATTTCACAGTCATTTTGCTCTTCTAATAAAAGCAACGATCTATAGACGCAATGGCTGGTATCGAATATTGGGTGATATATTAACATTTAATCCCCCACGATACATGACATAAGCCAGTCAAAAAATAAAGCATTCCTGATACCAACTCAGTAGTAATCAAGCTATCGTAACGAACAATAGCTTTATGCACTGGTTGAATTATTTCAATATTAACTAGTCTATCGATTTCTACTTTACTTTGACCACTCATTATTGCTGGATAAATACACTGATGCCAGCTCGAACAAATGGCGGAAAGAATCTGAATGTATACTGTTTGTTCAACCAGAGACATTTGATCTTTAGCAACTCTCCGAGCAAATTTATTTTTTAGCCTTGTTGCTCTTTCCACTAAGTCAGATCTGTCACCGCGTAAAAGTTTACCTTCCAGTCCAATGATCTCTCTTCCTGGATAATCATCTAGATACTCTGCTAAATCTTCCATTATGGATATTAATTCGTCATGGCCTAAACAAGACTTTTTAACCTGATCAATGGTCGATTCTAAACTCGACAGTGTATAAAAATTGTTGTCGCCGTCATGCGATGCGCCGTCTTGATATTTAACTTGAGATATAGTCATGAGAAATTGTTATCTCCCTCATGTCTTGCATTATCTTTATATTCAACGGTCTGAATTTTCACATGGGGAGGTGTTGATGACGGCAGCTCTGCCTTGGTCTCATTATTAGTAGCATCTAGAGGACGGGTGTCATCATTTTCAACTGTAGGATAGGTT
>NZ_JAWNCA010000062.1:0-6403 GCF_034106185.1 Enterobacter sp. 296B2
AGTAGCAAGGAACATAAAGTGAACGGAATGACCACCAGAGCCGTATGTTCCCCCTCACCCTAACCCTCTCCCCAAAGGGGCGAGGGGATTGTTCACTGCTCGCATTAATTTGTGGAGATCCCTCAGCCCTGTGGGAGAGGGTCGGGATGAGAGCATCAGCCCGCACCGAACGTTTTACTCCACCTGCTGCTTCTTATCGTGCTGGCGGTTAACCCAGGTATTGATAAGCAGCGTCACCAGCAGAATGCCGAACACCACGCCAAGCGAGATAGCGATCGGGATGTGGTAGAAATCGACGATCAGCATCTTGATACCGATAAACACCAGGATCACCGACAGGCCGTACTTCAGCATTGAGAAGCGCTCCGCCGCGCCTGCCAGCAGGAAGTACATGGCACGCAGACCGAGGATCGCAAACAGGTTAGAGGTCAGCACGATGAACGGGTCGGTGGTCACCGCGAAGATTGCCGGGATGCTGTCTACGGCGAAAATCACGTCGCTCAGCTCGACCAGAATCAGCACCAGCAGCAGCGGGGTAGCAAACAGCAGGCCGTTCTTACGCACGAAGAAGTGCTCGCTCTCGATCTTGTCGGTCATGCGCAGATGGCCGCGGATCCACTTCACCAGCGGCTTATCGCCGATACCGGTATCGTCTTCTTTCGCCAGCGCCATTTTGACCCCGGTGAACAGCAGGAACGCGCCGAACACGTACAGCAGCCATTCGAACTGGGTAATCAGCCAGCTGCCGGCGAAGATCATGATGGTACGCAGGACAATGGCACCCAGCACGCCGTATACCAGCACGCGGCGCTGCAGGGCCGCAGGCACGGCAAAGTAGCTGAACAGCATCAGCCAGACGAAGACGTTATCAACCGCCAGGGCTTTTTCAATCAGATAGCCGGTGAGGAAGGCGAGCGCCTGAGGATCGGCCACCGCACGGCCTTCGGTCGAGGCCAGATACCACCAGAAGGCGGCGCAGAAAAGGAGTGAGAGGCTAACCCACACCAGCGACCAGACGGCGGCCTGCTTGACGCTCATGCCGTGCTCGCCGCGACGACCCTGCAAAAAGAGGTCGATCGCCAGCATGATGAGCACGACAACCGCGAATCCGCCCCACAGCATTGGAGTGCCGACAGAATGCATACTATTTTCCTTACACATAAAAAACAAAAACGGCTATGGTCAGAAGACGATAGCCGTTAGCTTTTTATGCATAGACCTCGCCTCCCGGCAAGGTCTCACTTACAACCACGAAGGTTGCCCGGCGACCGGATGCGGTTTTGCACGCATCGTAATGACGATCCACCGGCGAAGAAGTTACTCCCCTTTGCAGGTAACAAAATATGTCAGACCATTGGTTTCGTCAATGGTCTGCGCCGTTTCATTACACACCTTTACGCGATAGCTTCCGCGCTCACGCCGTCTGCCGGGAACACCACGCCGGTCTGGCGGCGGATCTCCGTTTGCAGCTTCGCCGTGGTGCGGCTAACCGCGAGGCCAGGGTGATTCACTTCGTTGTCTTCCACCAGACGGGCGAAGACCTCTGCCTCATAGAGCATAGTGTTAATATGCTGAGGCTGCGTCAGCTCCTGCGCTTTCCCGCCGCGCGGCACAAAGCTCACCTTCTGGCATTCGGAGATTTTCTCAATGACCAGCGACCCGGCTTCGCCCTGAATTTCGCTCGGCAACACGGAATCGCTCACCTTGGAGTGCTGCAGGGTGACGCTAAAATCACCGTAATCCAGCACCACCAAACCGTGCGCATCCACGCCGCTCTCAAGCAGGCTGGCGGTGGCCGTGACGCCGTGCGGCTCGCCCCACAGCGCGACCGCAGAGGCCAGGCAGTAAAAACCAATGTCCATGATGGAGCCGTTTGAGAAGGCCGGATTAAAGGTATTCGGGTTTTCGCCGTCGAGATAGCGCTGATAGCGCGACGAATACTGGCAGTAGTTGATAAAGGCTTTGCGCACTTTGCCAATTTTCGGCAGGGACTGCTGCAGCAGCAGGAAATTCGGCAGGCTTGCGGTTTTGAATGCTTCGAACAGCACCACCTGATTTTCGCGGGCAAGCGCAATGGCCGCTTCCACTTCCTCAATATTCGAGGCCAGCGGCTTCTCGCAGATCACATGCTTTTTATGGCTGAGAAACAGCGCCGTTTGCGGGAAGTGCAGGGAGTTCGGGCTGGCGATATAGATCGCGTCAATGGCGTCGCTTTGCGCCATCTCATCAAGGGAGGTAAAGAGATGTTCGACGAGGTAGTCGTTAGCAAAACTCTGCGCCTGCTCAAGGCTGCGGGAGTAAACTGCGGTGAGTTTAAGTTTGCCGGTTTCGTGGGCGGCGTCGACGAACTGGCGCGTGATCCAGTTCGTACCAATGACTGCGAAACGTATCATAAACGTTTACGTACTCCGTAGCGGGGAACCTTAAGCCACTTTAGCACGGGATTATTGCAAAACCAGTGCGCTATTCCGCATTACCATTTAACGATAAATGCGTAAGCCACAAACGGGTGTCAAACTCCAGCTGATGGTACTGCGGCTCCATGTGGCAGCACAGGGAATAGAACGCTTTGTCGTGCTCTTTCTCTTTCAGATGCGCCAGCTCATGGACCACGATCATCCGCAGAAAGGCTTCCGGCGCGTTACGGAAAACCGTCGCGACGCGGATTTCGGCCTTCGCCTTCAGCTTGCCGCCCTGCACGCGGGAAATCGCAGTGTGCAGGCCGAGCGCGTTTTTTAGCACGTGGATCTTGTTGTCGTACATCACCTTGTTGATCGGCGGCGCGCTCTTCAGATACCGGTTTTTCAGATCCTGCGTATACTGCCAGAGGGCCTTATCGGTCGCGAAATCGTGCGTGCCGGGATAGCGTTTTTCCAGTACCGCGCCGAGCTTTTGCTCGGCAATCAGGGTGCGAACCTGAGAAAGTAAATGCTCCGGGTAGCCCTGGAGATAAGTTAGTTGGTTCATCAACGCCCCAAATCGACAATAAAACGGGTATACTCACGCACCCTTTTCAGGGATACGCCAAATTTTACCATTCAGGAGGGCCGATGAGCCACTTAGACAACGGTTTCCGTTCACTCAACCTTAAACGTTTCCCGGAGACGGACGACGTTAACCCGCTTCAGGCGTGGGAAGCGGCGGATGAATATCTGCTGCAGCAGTTGGATGAGACTGAAATCCGCGGCCCGGTTTTGATCCTGAATGACGCGTTTGGCGCGCTCGGCTGCGCCCTTGCGGAGCACACGCCTTACAGCATCGGCGATTCCTACTTAAGCGAGCTGGCAACGCGTGAAAACCTGCGCCATAACGACCTCGACGAGTCCAGCGTGAAGTTCCTCGACAGCACCGCGGACTACCCGCAGGCACCGGGCGTGGTTCTGATTAAAGTGCCAAAAACCATGGCGCTGCTGGAGCAGCAGCTGCGCGCGCTGCGTAAGGTCGTGACGCCGGAAACCCGCATCATCGCGGGTGCCAAAGCGCGCGATATTCACACCTCGACGCTGGAGCTGTTCGAGAAGGTCCTTGGCCCAACCACCACGACACTGGCCTGGAAAAAAGCGCGCCTGATCAACTGCACATTCAGCGCACCGGAGCTGGCCGACGCGCCGGAGACGCTGAGCTGGAAGCTGGAAGGGACCGACTGGACCATCCACAACCATGCGAACGTTTTCTCCCGCACCGGTCTGGATATCGGCGCGCGTTTCTTTATGGAGCACCTGCCAGAAAACCTGGAAGGGGAAATCGTCGATCTGGGCTGCGGCAACGGCGTAATTGGCCTGACGCTGCTGGCGAAAAACCCGGAAGCCAGCGTGGTGTTCAGCGACGAGTCGCCGATGGCGGTGGCCTCCAGCCGTCTGAACGTGGAAACCAACATGCCGGAAGCGGTGGATCGCTGCGAGTTTATGATCAACAACGCGCTCTCCGGCGTAGAGCCTTTCCGCTTCAACGCCGTGTTCTGCAACCCTCCGTTCCACCAGAAGCACGCCCTGACGGATAACGTCGCGTGGGAGATGTTCCACCACGCGCGACGCTGCCTGAAAATCAACGGCGAGCTGTATATCGTGGCGAACCGCCACCTGGACTACTTCCACAAGCTGAAGAAGATTTTCGGCAACTGCGTCACCATTGCGACCAATAACAAGTTTGTGGTGCTGAAAGCGGTGAAGCTGGGGCGTCGTCGCTAAATAACCAGTGCAAGCTGGGTGCCCTGCGCAATCGCCCGCCGCGCATCCAGCTCCATCGCCACGTTGCACCCGCCGATCAAATGCACCGTTTTACCCGCTTCGCGCAGCGGATCGGCCAGATCGCGCTTTGGCTCCTGTCCGGCGCACAAAATCACATGATCCACGCGCAGCAGCTGCGGTTCACCACCGATCAGCACATGCAGCCCATCGTCGTCGATCTTCTGGTAGCTCACCGCCGGGATCATCTTCACTCCGCGCGAGAGCAGGGTGGCGCGGTGGATCCAGCCCGTGGTTTTGCCCAGCCCTTCACCCGGCTTGCTGGCCTTACGCTGGAGCATCACGATCTGGCGCGGGCTTTTCGGCAGCTGCGGTCCTTCCGGCCGTAATCCGCCGGACTGGCTCAGGCTGGTATCAATGCCCCATTCTACGCAAAACTCGGCGATGTTCTGGCTGGTGGCCTCGCCCGGCTGGCTTAAATACATGGCGGTATCAAAGCCGATCCCGCCGCAGCCGATAATCGCCACCTTCTCGCCAACCGGCGTTTTGTCTCGCAATACATCCAGATAGCTCAACACCTTCGGATGATCGATACCTTCGATCGCAGGCGTTCGCGGTACGATCCCGCTCGCCAGGATCACCTCATCGAAACCGATCAGATCCGCCGCATTTACAAACTGGTTAAGCCGCAGCTCGACGCCTGTCAGCTCAATCATCCGGCGGTAGTAGCGCAGCGTTTCATAGAACTCTTCTTTGCCGGGGATCTGTTTGGCGATATTAAACTGACCGCCAATCTCCGCCAGCGCATCAAACAGCGTCACGCTGTGCCCGCGCGAGGCGGCGTTCACCGCAAACGCCAGCCCTGCGGGGCCAGCGCCCACGACGGCCAGGCGTTTTTTATTGACCGCCGGAACCACCGGCATTTTGGTTTCATGACAGGCGCGCGGGTTAACCAGACAGGAGGTGACCTTCCCGACGAAGATCTGATCCAGACAGGCCTGGTTACAGCCGATGCAGGTGTTGATCTCATCCGCCCGGCCGCTTTGCGCTTTAGACAGCAGTTCGGCATCCGCGAGGAACGGCCGCGCCATCGACACCATATCGGCGTCGCCGCGTGAGATCACATCGTCCGCCACCTGCGGGTCGTTAATGCGGTTAGTGGTGACCAGCGGAACGGACACTTTGCCTTTCAGCTTCCGCGTCACCCAGCTGAACGCCGCGCGCGGCACCGGCGTGGCGATGGTCGGGATGCGCGCCTCGTGCCAGCCAATGCCTGTGTTGATAATCGTGGCACCTGCTGCTTCAATCGCCTGCGCCAGCTGCACGGTTTCGTCGAACGTGCCGCCGCCCTCTACCAGGTCGAGCATCGACAGGCGGAAGATGATAATAAAGTCTGCGCCCGCGCGTTCGCGCACCGCGCGCACCACCTCCACGGCAAAGCGCATCCGGCGGGCATAGTCGCCGCCCCATTCGTCGTCGCGCTGGTTGGTGCGGGCGGCGAGGAACTCGTTGATCAGGTAGCCTTCTGAACCCATCACCTCAACGCCGTCGTAGCCCGCCTCGCGCGCCAGCGCCGCGCAGCGGGCGAAGTCGTCGATCAGCGCCAGGATCTCGTCGTGGGTCAGGGCGTGAGGTTTAAAACGGTTAATCGGAGCCTGAAGAGCCGACGGCGCGACCAGGTTCGGCTGATAGCTGTAGCGTCCGGTGTGCAGGATTTGCAGGGCGATTTTACCGCCCTCTCGGTGTACCGCCTCGGTCACAATGCGGTGGTGCGGCAGCTGTGACGCATCGTTCAGGACCGCGCCGCCCTCCATGCCCACACCGGAAGGCGCAGGGGCCACGCCGCCGGTGACAATCAGCGCCACCCCGTGGCGGGCGCGCTCGGCATAGAAGGCTGCCAGACGCTCGGCCCCGTCCGGATGCTCCTCCAGCCCGGTGTGCATCGACCCCATCAACACGCGGTTTTTGAGTGTGGTGAACCCCAGATCGAGAGGGGCGAATAACGACGGGTAGCGGCTCATAGTCTCTTCCAGTGTAAAATTATTGTTATGTGGTCGGATGAGTTACTAATTTAGCCAGCGGGGAGTAAAAGGGAAAAGGGGAATGCGGTGATTGTGATGGGATTCAAATAATGCCCCACAACCAAACCCACAACCCCGTCGGGGGAGGGGGCTGGACGGCGGGGGGGTTAATAAAAACGCGCCACGGCTGTTTTACGA
>NZ_JAWNCA010000063.1:0-4518 GCF_034106185.1 Enterobacter sp. 296B2
GGAGAGGGGCTGGGGGTGAGGGGGGATTTATTTTCATTCCTCCCACCTCTCCCGCTTTTTTTCTTCCTCTCTGCTGCGATAATTACCCTAATGGCTTTGCAGAGGAAAATGCTATGGATTACGAATTTCTGCGCGACATCACTGGCGTGGTGAAAGTGCGTATGTCGATGGGGCACGAAGCCGTTGGACACTGGTTTAACGAAGAGGTGAAAGAGAACCTCGCGCTGCTGGATGAAGTCGAACAGGCGGCGAAGACGGTAAAAGGCAGTGAACGCTCCTGGCAACGCGCCGGACATGAATACACGCTGTGGATGGATGGCGAAGAGGTGATGGTGCGCGCTAACCAGCTCGAGTTTTCAGGTGACGAGATGGAAGAGGGGATGAGCTACTACGACGAAGAGAGCCTGTCGCTGTGCGGCGTGGAAGACTTCCTGCAGGTCGTGAATGCCTACCGTGAGTTCATGAAACAGAAGTAACTCCCGAAGCGTCCCTGCTCCGGGCAACACTTACACGGCCGGAATATTGCGGCCGTAGTAGATTTCGCGCATCTCTTTCCAGAGCAGGTCGGTAATGACCTTGCGCTCTTCTTCGCTTAAATCTTCCGGCTTTGTGTGGAACATGTAGTGCTTAAGGTCGAACTCCTTAAGCAACATTTTGGTATGGAAGATGTTTTCCTGGTACACGTTCACGTCCATCATGTCGTACAGCGATTTCATGTCCTCGGACATAAAGTTCTGAATGGAGTTGATCTCGTGGTCGATGAAGTGCTTCATGCCGTTGATATCGCGGGTGAAACCGCGCACGCGATAATCAATCGTGACGATGTCCGATTCCAGCTGGTGGATTAAATAGTTCAGCGCGTTCAGCGGGGAAATCACGCCGCAGGTCGACACCTCAATATCCGCGCGGAACGTGCACAGCCCGCCTTCCGGGTGACTCTCCGGGTAGGTATGCACGCAGATATGGCTTTTGTCCAGGTGGGCGACGACCACTTCCGGCAGCGGGCCCGGGTGTTCAGTTTTGTCGATAAGCTTTGGGTCGACCGGCTCTTCGCTGACCAGAATGGTCACGCTGGCACCCTGAGGTTCATAATCCTGTCGGGCTATGTTCAGGATGTTCGCACCGATGATCGAGCAGGTTTCTGACAGGATCTCGGTCAGACGGTTGGCGTTGTAGAGTTCGTCGATATAGGCGATGTAACCATCGCGTTCTTCCGCTGTTTTGGCATAGCAGATATCGTAAATACAAAAACTCAGGCTTTTGGTCAGGTTGTTAAAGCCATGCAGTTTAAGCTTTTTCAATTAGCTCACCCCCTTAGTGGATAATGCGTCTTGCAGGTACTGCGGCAGAGCAAACGCTGCGGTATGAATGGCCGGGTTGTAGTACCGACACGTGAGACCGGCCTGATGGAAGCGGGCCTGAATAATTTCGGTGGAGAGATGGCGCAGCACGTCGTTATCCGTCGCCCAGGCAAAGGTCATGATCCCGCCGTAGTACGTCGGAATGGCCGCCTGATAGAAGCTGACGTCGCCGAAATAGGTGCTCAGCTTACGATGGCTGTCGAGGGCTTCATCCTGCTGCAGGAAGCAGACGCCATTTTGCGCGACGAAGATACCGCCAGGGTTCAGGCAGCGCTTGCAGCCTTCGTAGAACGAGGAGGTAAACAGCGACGCGCCGGGGCCGATGGGGTCGGTACAGTCGGAGATAATGACGTCGAAGGTCTGCGTGGTCTGGTTAACGAAGTTAACGCCGTCGTCAATGACCAGATTAAAACGCGGGTCGTCATAGCTGCCAGCATTGTGGTTGGGCAGATACTGACGGCAAAACGAGACCACGCCTGCATCGATCTCCACCATGGTGATGGTTTCAATGGACCGATGACGGGAAACCTCGCGCAGCATTGCGCCGTCACCGCCGCCGATAATCAGGACATGCTTCGCGTGACCGTGGGCCAGCAGCGGAACGTGGGTCATCATTTCATGATAGATAAACTCGTCGCGCTCGGTCGTTTGCACGACGCCGTCCAGCGCCATCACGCGGCCAAAGGCGGCATTTTCGAAAATGATGAGATCCTGGTGATCGGTTTTCTCATGATAGAGCACGTTATCAACGGCAAAGTACTGACCAAACTGGTCATGCAGTGTTTCATGCCACAACGTGTGGTCGGCCATACGCGGACTCCTCCTTTGTTAACTTCCGTAACGCTCATAAAAAATGAGCGAAACATGATAGCTAACTATAACCGTGGTTGCACGGTTATAGGTTCAACAGGGGGCGTTGGGAAGGTTATTTCACGTAGGCGAGCAGGCTGAGCGAATCGCGAGCCAGCGCTTTGCATTTTTTAGCCGTGGGAATGCCAATACCGCTCAAGTCGCGGTAGCTGTCTTCACCGAGCGCCTTCATGTCAAAGCTGTCGTAGTTGCTGAGATCCCACTGGTTTTGCTGGGCGAAAAAGACCAGCGCGCGGCGAATTTGCCCGTTGGGTAAATTCTGGTAGCCACAATCATTTTTCAGGAATACAAAAACCGCCGTTAAATCGGCCATATCTTCCGCTTCATTTTCACTGAGCGCATAGCTGTTCGCACACATTGCCATCAGGCTTCCGAACAAAATTGTCCTGAAAAACGTCTTCATTGCTTCTACCACTTCTTCACGGAAAATTAACGTTAGCATACTTGATGCCAGTGCGACGATCTTTATTATTGCCGCTTTACTTGACCTTCCGGTAAGGGGAGGGTTTATGCTCAAAAGATCGCCTGCTGGAAATAAGGAAATGAACATGCAACGTCGTGATTTTTTAAAATATTCCGCTGTGCTGGGGGCTGCCAGTGCAATACCACTCTGGAGCCGCGCGGTTTTCGCGGCTGACAGGCCTGCCTTACCCATCCCTGACTTACTGACCGCTGACGCCCGCAGCCGTATCCAGCTTGTTGTTCAGGCCGGTAAAACGACGTTCGGCGAGAACAACGCTACGACGTGGGGCTATAACGGCAATTTGCTCGGTCCGGCGCTTCAGTTACGTAAAGGGAAGGCGGTGACGGTGGATATCCACAATACGCTCGCTGAAGAGACCACTCTGCACTGGCACGGGCTCGAAGTCCCGGGCGAAGTAGACGGTGGACCGCAGGGGGTTATCAAGGCCGGTGGCAAACGTAGCGTCACCTTTACGCCTGACCAGCGCGCGGCGACCTGCTGGTTCCACCCGCATCAGCATGGAAAAACGGGCCATCAGGTAGCGATGGGGCTGGCGGGACTGGTGCTGATAGAAGACGACGATAGCCGCCTGCTGCGCCTGCCGAAACAGTGGGGCATCGACGACGTGCCGGTGATTGTGCAGGACAAAAAATTCACCGCGGACGGCCAGATTGACTATCAGCTGGACGTGATGAGCGCGGCGGTCGGCTGGTTCGGCGATACGCTGCTGGCCAACGGCGCGATCTATCCGCAGCATGCCGCGCCGAAAGGCTGGCTGCGTTTACGTCTGCTTAACGGCTGTAACGCGCGTTCGCTGAATTTTGCTGCCAGCGATAAGCGCCCGCTGTATGTCGTGGCGAGCGACGGCGGCCTGCTGCCGGAGCCGGTGAAGGTGAGCGAGCTGCCGATGCTCATGGGCGAACGCTTCGAAGTGCTGGTGGACATCAGCAACGGCAAGCCGTTCGACCTGGTAACGCTGCCGGTCAGCCAGATGGGGATGGCGGTTGCGCCGTTTGATAAACCGCATCCGGTGCTGCGCATTCAGCCGCTACAGGTCACGGCCTCTGGTACGCTGCCGGACACCTTAGCCACGCTGCCTGCTCTCCCGTCGTTGGATGGCCTTACGCAGCGCAAGCTTCAGCTTGCCATGGATCCGATGCTGGACATGATGGGCATGCAGGCGCTGATGAAGAAGTATGGCAATCAGGCGATGGCGGGGATGCACCACGGGCAGATGATGGGCCATATGAATATGGATCACGGCAAAATGGGCGGCATGGGGAACATGGATCACGGTGGTCACGGGTTCGATTTCCACAACGCCAACACGATCAACGGCAAAGCGTTCGACATGAACGCGCCGATGTTTGCTGCCACTAAAGGTCAGTTTGAGCGCTGGGTGATTTCAGGCGAAGGCGACATGATGCTGCACCCGTTCCACATCCACGGTACCCAGTTCCGCATTCTTTCTGAGAACGGCAAAGCGCCGGATGCGCATCGCGCAGGCTGGAAAGATACGGTGAGAGTAGAAGGCGGCGTCAGCGAGGTGCTGGTGAAGTTTGACCACGACGCGCCTAAAGAGTTTGCCTATATGGCCCACTGTCATCTGCTGGAGCACGAAGATACGGGGATGATGCTGGGGTTCACGGTTTAAAGCAGAGCGGCCTGATGCCCTCACCCTCTCCCACGGGGAGAGGGAACAAACACAAAAACGGCAACCGAAGTTGTAATGCCGATCAGTTAAGGATCGGTTGACCGATCCAGTGGCTGTGTAAGAATCCGGAAATGCTCACCCGTTTCCGGATTTTTTTATGCACATTGGAC
>NZ_JAWNCA010000064.1:0-3776 GCF_034106185.1 Enterobacter sp. 296B2
TCGAGGCGCAACGGCTGAGCCGGCGGCGGGACAGTTATTGTGGGGTGCCGCTGGGGGTGGCGGATTAACAAACACCCCCCTGATCAATTCTCGATCTCGGGCCGGTAACTGGGGCTATCGCGGGGGCGCGCGCCAGCGAGCGCCCCGATTGCGATGTGACGGCGGTAGATGTGATGCCCGACGCGGTGGCGCTGGCGCAGCGTAACGTGGAACGTCTCGCTCTCCGCAACGTGACGGTGCTGCAAAGCAGCTGGTTTGCCGCGCTGGAGAATCGCTCATTTGCAATGATTGTCAGCAATCCTCCTTACATCGACGAACATGACCCACACCTTGCGCAGGGCGATGTTCGCTTCGAACCGCTGACGGCGCTCGTTGCCGCCAACGCGGGATTAGCCGATCTTGATCACATTGTGACAATGTCACGGAAACATTTACTTCCTGGCGGCTGGCTGCTCGTGGAGCATGGCTGGACGCAGGGAGAAGCCGTGCGGTCACTGTTTACGCAAGCAGGCTACGCCGCAGTCGAAACCTGCCGCGACTACGGCGGCAACGAACGCCTGACGCTGGGGCAGTGGGCTTGAGTGCCGGGTATCTGCCATTTACTGATAAAGGCGTAAGGCTGACTGAAAGGCAGTTTGGCGTTATCATCTACATCGTTTTGAGTTTTATCGCGCCTGAGCGTCCTTGTTCGCTCAGTCGTTACTGGGGTAAGTCATGAAGTCCTTAGCCGATTTCGAATTTAATAAAGTGCCGCTTTGCGATGGCATGATCCTGATTTCGGAGATGATACGCGACGATTTTACGTCGCAGTACGTCTACGATGAGCTGGAGAATCTGGTCAGCCTGGCGCGTGAAGAGATCAATCAGGCGCGCCCGCAGGACTGGCAATTAGAGAAGCTTCTGGAACTTTTCTACGGCGAATGGGGTTTCTGCGACACGCGTGGCGTGTATCGCCTGTCTGACGCATTATGGCTGGACCAGGTCTTAAAAAATCGTCAGGGCAGCGCTGTTGCGCTGGGCTCTATTTTGCTGTGGGTTGCGCACCGGCTGGATATTCCGCTGGTGCCGGTCATTTTTCCGACGCAGATGATCCTGCGTGCGGAGTGGCTGGACGGTGAGATGTGGCTCATTAATCCGTTTAATGGCGACACGCTGGATGAGCATACGCTGGACGTCTGGCTGAAGGGCAACATCAGCCCGGTGGCCGAGCTCTTTAACGAAGATCTCGACGAAGCCGACAACGCCGAAGTCATCCGCAAGCTGCTGGATACGCTGAAGTCAGCGCTGATGGAAGAGCGTCAGATGGAGCTGGCCTTGCGTGCCAGCGAAGTGCTGCTGCAGTTTAATCCGGAAGATCCGTACGAAATACGCGACCGCGGGCTTATCTATGCCCAGCTCGACTGCGAGCACGTGGCGCTGAACGATCTGAGCTATTTCGTCGAACAGTGCCCGGAAGATCCGATTAGCGAAATGATTCGCGCGCAGATCAACGCGATCTCGCACAAACAAATTACACTGCATTAATCTTAATTCCGATTCACACCTGAATAAGGCGATCCTATGAAACAAAAAGTGGTTAGCATTGGTGATATCAACGTGGCAAACGACCTGCCGTTCGTGCTGTTTGGCGGTATGAACGTGCTGGAATCCCGCGATCTCGCCATGCGTATCTGCGAGCACTACGTGACCGTGACCCAGAAGCTGGGCATTCCGTACGTGTTTAAAGCCTCTTTTGACAAAGCCAACCGCTCCTCCATCAACTCTTACCGCGGCCCGGGCCTGGAAGAGGGGATGAAAATTTTCCAGGAGCTGAAGCAGACGTTTGGCGTGAAAGTGATCACCGACGTGCATGAGTCCTGGCAGGCGCAGCCTGTGGCAGACGTGGTAGACGTGATTCAGCTTCCGGCGTTCCTGGCTCGCCAGACCGACCTGGTTGCCGCAATGGCGAAAACCGGTGCCGTGATCAACGTGAAAAAACCGCAGTTTGTGAGCCCAGGCCAGATGGGCAATATCGTTGATAAGTTTATCGAAGGCGGTAACGACAAAATTATTCTGTGCGATCGTGGCGCTAACTTCGGTTACGACAACCTGGTTGTGGACATGCTGGGCTTCAGCGTGATGAAAAACGTCTCTAACCAGTCCCCGGTGATCTTCGACGTGACCCACGCGCTGCAGTGCCGCGACCCGTTTGGCGCCGCGTCCGGCGGTCGTCGTGCCCAGGTGACCGAGCTGGCGCGTGCCGGTATGGCGACCGGCCTGGCGGGTCTGTTCATTGAAGCGCACCCGGATCCGGCAAATGCGAAATGCGATGGTCCTTCCGCGCTGCCGCTGGATAAGCTGGAGCCGTTCCTGAAGCAGATCAAAGCGATTGACGATCTGGTGAAGAGCTTCGACGAGCTGGATACCAGCAACTAATAAAAAACCCGCTTCGGCGGGTTTTTTTATGGGGCATATTGCCGGGTGGCGCTGCGCTTACCCGGCCGACAAAACCCGTAGGCCCTGCAAGTGAAGCGCCGCTGGGCAAAAAGGCTACGCAAAGATCGTCATCAAATACGCTACAAACAGCGCCATATGCGCAGCGCCGTTCAGCACATTGGTGCGGCCAGTGGAGAATGAAATCTGGCACAGCAGCAGCGAGGCCACCATCACAATCATCTCCGGCGCGCCCAGCGCAAACTGCAGATCGTTACCCGTCATAAAGGCAATCAGCGTCACCACCGGTACGGTGAGGGAAATGGTCGCCAGCACGGAGCCGAAGAACAGGTTCATTGCGCGCTGCACCTGATTGTTCAACACCGCCTTGAGCGCGCCCAGACCCTCAGGGGACAGGATCAGCAGCGCCACCAGGAAACCGGTAAAGGCCACCGGGGCGTTCAGCTCGGTTAACAGCGTCTCCAGCGGGTTGGCGTTCATCTTGGTGACCGCGATAACCGCGATCAGATGCACGATCAGCCAAACCGTATGCCACGCGCTGCTGTGGGCCGACGGCTTACCGTGGTGCGGGTCATCATCGTCGCCGTCATCTTCATGCTCGTACACAAACAGGCTCTGGTGCGTTTTGGTTTGAATCAACAGGAACACGCCGTACATGGCGGCGGAAATCAGCGCGACCAGCAGTGCCTGACCGGTAGAAAAATTCGCGCCCGGCAGCGCCATCGGGAAGACCAGCACGATAATGGCCAGCGGGAAGAGGGCAATCAGATACTGTTTAATACCAAACAGGTTCATATACTGGGTCGCAAATTTGCGTCCGCCCAGCAGAAGAGAGAAGCCCACCAGGCCGCCCGTCACAATCATAATGATGGAGTAGAGCGTGTCGCGCATCAGCGTTGGGGCGGCATCGCCGGTCGCCATGAGCGCGGAAATCAGGCTGACTTCGAGAATAACGACAGAAAGGCTGAGAATTAACGAGCCGTACGGCTCGCCCAGACGGTGGGCCAGGACGTCCGCATGGCGAACGACGCTAAATGCGCTGGTTAAGATGCCGACCAGAGCAAGAATATTGATACCAACCACCACTGGCAGTGACTGACTGCTTCCCCAGAAGAGCAGCACAGCCAGTGCCAGAACCGGGAAAATGAGTGACGTCTCCTTGTGGCGGGTCTTTACCGCCTCGTGTGTTGCTGTCATGTGCTTCTCCATCAATGCAGGTGCTTGTAATTATAGATAGATTTTGAGGGCATTAAACTAACAGAAATCTGTTAAATACCCTTTATTTTTTACTTAATTTTACCCTTTGTCATGGTTTTCATGTTTGATGCCTGTATGAAGATATT
>NZ_JAWNCA010000065.1:0-3447 GCF_034106185.1 Enterobacter sp. 296B2
ATGAGCCTGCATCCCTGCAGGCCACGCCCTCTCGGCGCATCCGTGCGCCTCGCCCCGGCCTTACGGAAACGCTTCGGCGATTTACAGCCGGACCAGGGCGTCGCTGAAAGCCTTTAATCGTTCTGAAACAACATTATTGCTTCTGCTTAAAAATTACTGGGGATCCCTCAGCCCTGTGGGAGAGGGTTGGGGTGAGGGCATCATCGCGCACCGTGTAAAACATCAGCGCAAAAGCACACAGTCCGGCGGCAGCCGACACTGCAGCGCGCCGGGCAGCACCTCAATGCGGAACTGCGTCCCGCTCAGCGGCTCTCCGTCGAGGTTAAAGGTCATCCCGTGCGGAGCATTCACCTCAAACCACGCCGATTTCCCGGCGATGATATTCGGGCTCTCTTCCGGCTGCGTCAGCGTGGTAAACAGCGCGGGCAGCAGGCCGTCGCCGGTGAAAATACGCAGCTGTAGTTGACCGTCATTGATTAGCGCCTCCGGACAGAGCTGCTGCCCGCCGCCTGCCTGGCGGCCATTGCCAATCCCAATCACCAGCGCGTCACCCTGCCACTGAAAATCCTCGCCGCGAATTTCGCAGCGGTCCGGCTTAAGGGTGTCCATGCGCATCAGGCCGTGGATCAGGTATGATACGCCGCCCAGCGCCGCCTTCAGTTTTTCCGGCGTTTCGCTGGTGATGCGCGTGCCGAACCCGCCGGTCGCCATATTGATAAAGCAGGTTTTATCATTCACTTGGGCGATATCCACGGCGGTGGCTTTGCCGAGGATCGCCAGCTGGAGCGCCTTTTCTAAATCCTCCGGGATCCCGGCGCTGGTGGCAAAATCATTGGCAGTGCCAAGGGGTAAAATGCCCATCACCGGGCGGTCTGCCGGGGGCAGGCCAATAAGTGCAGAGGCGATCTCATTGATGGTGCCGTCGCCGCCGCCGGAAATAATGGTGCTGACGCCTAACGCTAAGCCTTCGTCGATGTAGCGTGCCGCGTCGCCTTTTTCCCACGTCACTCTGACGTGGATACGCGCGCCTTCGTCACGCAGGCCAATAATCGCCTGACGCAACAGATCGTTGCCCGCACTTTTGCCATTGAGAATCAATAAACTGTCTGGATAGGTTGCCATCCGCGCTGCTCCCTTTTTTAGCGTTAGTAAGAGTGTATAGCAGAGAGGAAAAAAGCGGGTAAGAACAGGATGAAAGGAACAAAACAGGCACAAAAGCGCGTTACACTTCAGCGATGAGATTAATGTAATCACAGGAAAGTGATGATGAATAAAATTTTGGTAAGCGCTTGCCTGATGGGCTTGAGGGTCCGTTATAACGGAAGTGAAAAAGCGCGAATGAATGAGCAACTCGCTCGCTGGCACCAGGAACAACGTCTGGTTATCCACTGCCCTGAACTTGCGGCCGGGCTGCCTGTACCTCGTCCTCCGGCAGAGATTATGTCCGCTGATGGCAAAGACGTGATGCACGGACAAGCCAGAATTATTGAAAATACAGGGCAGGATGTGACTGAACATTATCAGCTTGCAGCCTGGCTCGCGCTACGCGCTGCTCAGGCGTCGGGTTGTAGCGCTGCATTGTTAACCGATGGCAGCCCAACGTGCGGCAGTGAGTTTATTTATGACGGTTCTTTTCGCGGTATACAGAAAGCGGGGAGGGGGGTTGCGGCATCGTTGCTTGCAGAGCATGGGATCGCCGTGTTCTCAGAGAAGCAAATCGACGAACTTATTGCCTGGGTTGAGGAAAGAGAAGGCAAAAAATAAGCCCGCGTAAGGGAGATTACGCAGGCTAAGGAGGTGGTTCCTGGTACAGCTAGCATTTATGGGTTATGTTTTTCAGCGGGGGGATAATACCCGTATTGAACGAAGCGGTATGTGATCCGATTCTAAGAATTATCCCAGCGCGAAAAAATTTCCCTGATTAACTATTTGCCGTGTGGGTTTCGGGTGCTTTCACCGTTGAAGTTACGCATCAGCAGCGCGAACTTCAGCTCCACCTCTTCAGGCACCGGCAGCCAGACGGTATGACCGTCGCCCGGCGCCACGTCAATCGCTTCGCCTTTACCGTTTTCCAGATGCTCCAGCGTGAAGTTCATGTTGCCCTGTGGGGTCATCAGCTCCAGGCTGTCGCCTTTGGTGAACTTGTTTTTCACCGCGACGGCCGCCAGCGCGCCTTTGCGCTCGCCGGTGAAGTCGCCGACAAACTGCTGGCGCTCGGAAACCGAGTAACCGTGCTCGTAGTTCTGGTAGTCGTCATGGGTATGACGGCGCAGGAAGCCTTCGGTATAGCCGCGGTGTGCCAGGCCTTCCAGGGTTTCCAGCAGGCTGGTATCGAACGGTTTACCGGCTGCCGCATCGTCGATGGCTTTGCGGTACACCTGCGCGGTACGCGCGCAGTAGTAATAGGATTTGGTACGGCCTTCGATCTTCAGGGAGTGCACGCCCATCTGGGTCAGACGCTCAACGTGGGCGATGGCGCGCAGATCTTTCGAGTTCATGATGTAGGTGCCGTGCTCGTCTTCAAAGGCGGTCATGTACTCGCCCGGACGTTTGGCTTCTTCAATCATAAACACGCTGTCGGTTGGCGCGCCGATGCCCAGCGTCGGCTCAACGTTAGTCACCGGAATAGGCTCGTGCTTGTGGACGATGTTGCCGATGTCGTCCTCTTTGCCTTCCTGGACGTTATATTCCCAGCGGCAGGCGTTGGTGCAGGTGCCCTGGTTCGGGTCGCGCTTGTTGATATAGCCGGAGAGCAGGCAGCGGCCGGAGTAGGCCATGCACAGCGCGCCGTGAACGAATATCTCGATTTCCATATCCGGCACCTGGGTGCGGATCTCTTCGATCTCTTCCAGCGAAAGTTCGCGGGACAGAATGACGCGGGTCAGCCCCATCTGCTTCCAGAACTTGACCGTCGCCCAGTTGACGGCGTTAGCCTGTACGGAGAGGTGAATATCCATCTCCGGGAAGTTCTCCCGAACCAGCATGATTAAACCCGGGTCCGACATGATCAGCGCGTCCGGCCCCATGTCCACCACCGGTTTCAGGTCACGGATGAACGTTTTCAGCTTGGCGTTGTGCGGCGCGATGTTCACGACCACGTAGAATTTTTTGCCCAGAGCGTGCGCTTCGTTGATGCCGAGCTGCAGGTTCTCGTGGTTGAATTCGTTGTTACGCACGCGCAGCGAGTAGCGCGGCTGGCCCGCGTAAACGGCGTCGGCACCATAGGCGAAAGCGTAACGCATATTTTGCAGCGTTCCCGCCGGGGAAAGGAGTTCCGGTTTAAACATGTTTGTTCTCGTTCTGATGACAGGTCAGATCCGCGTGCACCAGGTGCAGCGGTAAGGGGAGATCCCCCACTTTAAGGGCGGGCATTGTAGCGCTGCGGGGGAGGGAGGTAAAGCTTTGCCCCTCACCCTAACCCTCTCCCCTTTGGGGAGAGGGTTAGGG
>NZ_JAWNCA010000066.1:0-3248 GCF_034106185.1 Enterobacter sp. 296B2
TACAATCACAGTGTAAAGACCAGAGCTATAGGCAGTAGCGTCAGAGTTATCTTCATCCTTAGCCATTAAAACACCATCGAGATATGCAAAACCATCAGCTGAACGTTTGAAGTCAATTCCATTTTTATTTACATGTATTGGTTTTAATTTGCCAGGCTTATACGCCTCAACATTCTGAGGTGCAGCAATATCACTCAGTTGTGTTTTATGTTCTTTTTGCAACTGTCGTCGGTAGGCTTCAGATATAGCATGTGCTTGCGTGATGGTTGTCGTTAAGAGAAAAGTAACAATTAAAATCTTCTTCATTTATTAATAACCTCTTTGATGATGTTTATGTGTTGTATCGGTGTTTACAGCGGCACTTGCATTTTCGTAAGCCTGTTTCTGTGCCGCAGCATTCAAGGTAGCTTGACGATTTTGTTCTGCGGTGTAGCAAGCGTCACGGCTTATGCCCTGAGCTTCACATTCGTAAATTCTTTCTGTGGTGGATTTACATCCAACGACTGTAAGAGCAAATGTTGCTAGTGCAATTTTGGTTGCCGATTTCACTTATAATTCCTTAAATTTAATAAACTAAGTAGGCATTTCAATTTTAAGAGCTTAAATCACTATGTAATAGCTAAAGAATTTTTTAATGCGTCGCTGAATGCTAGTTGTGACTTCTATAGATATTAGGACTGTGATTTTTAAAATTGTGTTTATGGGGTCGCATATACACACGCCAGTGATGCTAAAAGAGCCATAAACATTAATGTAGTTACTACACATACTGCCACCTTGAGATAATTTTCAAGTTTATGATTCATTTTCGGGTCAATCGCAACATAAAGTTAAGACCGCAGCGGGAACGACTCTGAAGCATTTCGGTTCCTACAAAGTAGGTCATGATTCGGTGCGTTTTAATTTGACAGCTATGCAGATCCTCCAGAAGAGGTGATTTGCGGTGAACTGACGTGTTCCCTATTAATATATATTCATCGACTTCTGAGATTATATGATGTTCGTCTACACCCACAGTATTACCTCCTAAATCATGACGCTTAGGGTCATATAGATGGTCTACCCACGCACCAATTACAACCTTAGGTTTATATTTTGCCACGGCTAATGAAGCCTCACATTTTTCAACATGCGAGCCAAAAGCGAAACTTGAGCAATTTTCATTGGTATCGTTTAGGTTTTTACTATCAGTTCCAGGTATTCCAAGTGCTCCTGAAATTCCTCCGTTACCAGCGCAAATCTCTATAGCTGATCGTCCATCGATGATTTGTTCAAGTTCCGTTATCAACTCATTAGTAGGAAATAAGTATATGTTGTGGGTTTGTCCGAAGAGCATCTTTTCGGCATTTGAATATTCAAGCCAAAATGAAGCTGGGCGAGGTATCAACACATTATTGTTGTCGAACATTGCATCTGTATGCAGCATATTTTGCATGCCATAGGTAATACATGGGACACCAGGAAAAGGCTGAGCATCATTCATAATATACCCTTTAACTGTAAGTCAATGATAATTCTGAACAAGAAGAACCTGACTGATGTACATAAGTACCCCCCTTTAGAAAGGGGGGAGATATTCACGACTTATGGATACCATTAGATAATATAAGTTTGTCTCGGTTACCAACCATAAGCTACACCAGCACCTATTACAAAGTTATGCTGAGTATCGTTTGAAACGGCTGCCTTAATAACGGTTGATCGCGAAACTCGAGCAGAAAAACCAACTGCCAGTGCACTTTCATTGTCTGTGTTACCAACACCAGCGCCAAGGTTGAAACTCTGTGACTCTAAGACCTGCGGGATAGTTGCTATTGCTGCAACGCCAGCAATGCCTGCGGAGGCGCGTTTACGGTTGCTCTCGACTTGGTTTTTCAACTTACCGAAGTTAGTTTGATTCTTCGACTCGAGATCGCTAATTCGCGCTTCGTGGTCAGAGAGTTCAGCGGTATGGCTGGCAACTACTTTATCGGTTTTTTCCTGTGCTGCTTTCCGTTCCGCGATGCGTTGATCTACATCTGCAGCCCGTTGCTGGTATGTACCTGTATCGACTTTCTGGCTGACAGCTGTTTGCAGTGTCTTGAAGTGCGTATCTTCTAACAGAGCGTTACGATTTACGTCGTTTGAAACATTATCAATTTTTGCGGTGTTATTACTTATAGCTCCAGCGTTTAAAGATATGTTTGCTTCGTTAGCCGTTTCAGCCTTTGTTGCACGCTGAGATTCGGTAGAGAGGTCCTTGGCGTTAGTAGCTACTTTTGTCTCTATGGCAGATACGGTGGAAGTATCTGCTTTCTGAGCTATCGCTGCTCTGTTCACTGCAATGTCTTTTGTGTTTGCATCTGCTTTGCCTTCAACTGCCAAGTCGTAAGCATGAGATGTGATTGCAAGTTGATTAACTTGTGCTGCGTCAGCCTTAACATCAATTTCTTTCTGAAGTTGGACATCTGCATCAGCGCGAGTTTTTCCTTCATCTTGCAAATCAGAAGTGATTTGAGATTCAGCGTCGGTGCGATCTTGTTTTTCTTGAGTAAGTTGGTTACTCAACGTCAAAGTGTTTGTATAAGCATGTTCTGACTGCACTTTGAGTCCGTCGAGATCGTAAGTTACCCCATTTTGTCCTTCAACAATGAAGGTGCCGTTATTGCCTGTCACGCTAGCATCAACGATTACCGGGACTGCATATTTAGCGCGGCCTGAAGTGTTAGCCATGCGGTTAGTTGCAGCAACTTCATTCTGATATTTTGCCGCTACTTCATTATGAAACTTTGCTGGCGTTTCATTGTTATATTTCCAGTTATCCGTATGCGCATTAACTGAATCTACCGGCACCGCCTGTTCTGCAGGTTTAGAAGGTACCGCTGCAGGAGTCGCGATCGGCGCGCGGTTTGGTGTGACAGTAGCGGTTGCAACTGGCGCGTTTGGAACTGCAGCCGGGATGGCCTGCGGTGCGGCAACCGGCACCGCCTGTTCTGCAGGTTTAGAAGGTACCGCTGCAGGAGTCACGATCGGCGCGCGGTTTGGTGTGACAGTAGCGGTCACAACTGGCGCGTTTGGAACTGCAGCCGGGATGGCCTGTGGTGCGGCAACCGGCACCGCCTGTTCTGCAGGTTTAGAAGGTACCGCTGCAGGAGTCGCGATCGGCGCGCGGTTTGGTGTGACAGTAGCGGTCACAACTGGCGCGTTTGGAACTGCAGCCGGGATGGCCTGTGGTGCGGCAACCGGCACCGCCTGTTCTGCAGGTTTAG
>NZ_JAWNCA010000067.1:0-2620 GCF_034106185.1 Enterobacter sp. 296B2
CCCACCGACTCCCCAGCCTGTAATAGCGATGTATCGTTCTGAGGGATGGACAAACTTTTTAGTAAATATTCTGTAAAACTGGCTGACAGGTTCAGAATGAATCCCCCGCTGAGTATCGGTATACCAGAGCTCACCTTCACAGTCCCAGCCTTTCAGTTCGAGATAACGATGGTCATCGAAACGGTAAATCACCTGTGTCGGCGGCTCATTGGCCTGACAGCCTGAAGCCATCAGTACAGCAGCAACAGCCAGGCCTGAACATAATGCTTTCATTGGTTTAGCGCCCCGCATCCATGTCACATTGCATATGGTCCCAGCCGGTGTAACCTTTTACTTCAGGGACCTTATCGGGTAAATTTTGATAATTGGTATGGAATTTTGCCGTATCGTTCTCCAGTGCCTCCTTAGTGATGTAATCGAGCCCCCACGCAGGCCCTGGTGATTGTGGTTTAATTCTGTGAGTTACACCTTCAACTACATAATCAATCCCTGGCCCACCAGTTGCCAGGCGTGGGTCATCAAACGGCCTGGAGGACATATAAAGGCGGTGCTTTGTCAGCAGAAAGCCCTGGTCATTCACCACTGTGAAAGAAACAACATCATCTCGCGGAGGTGAGTTCATTCCATCCGGTTCGTTTCTTCCGGGAGAGAATTGTGCAACCTGCCACGTTTTCCCGTAGTCCTTAGAGACACGAAAACCACCGACTCCCCAGCCTGTAATAGCGATGTATCGTTCTGAGGGATGGACAAACTTTTTAGTAAATATTCTGTAAAACTGGCTTACAGGTTCAGAATGAATCCCCCGCTGCGTATCGGTGTACCAGAGCTCGCCTTCACAGTCCCAGCCCTTCAGTTCGAGATAACGATGGTCATCGAAACGATAGACCACCTGCGTCGGCGGCTCGTTGGCCTGACAGCCTGAAGTCATCAGTACAGCAGCGGCAGCCATGCCTGAGAATAATGCTTTCATCAGTTAGCGCCCCGCATCCATGTCACATTGCATATGGTCCCAGCCGGTGTAACCTTTCACTTCAGGGACCTTATCGGGCAAATTCTGATAATTTGATTCACGCCTGACGACTTTTCCCTCCAGCCATCCTTTTGTGAAATACACCATCCCCCATTTCCAGCCAGGTGCATCTGAAGTTATTTCGTCCACCTCACCGTTTTCAAGCTGGTACTTAATTCCAGAACCACCTGGCAATACGCGCGGATCGTCAAATGGTCTGGATGACATATAAAGGCGATGCTTTGTCAGTAGAAAGCCCTGATCGTTTATTACCGTCAGAGAAAGCACCTCATCATAAGCTGGTGAGGAATCACCATTCGGCTCGTTTTCTCCGGGAGAAAACTGCGCTAACTGCCAGGTCTTTCCGAAATCTTTTGATACGGTAAAGGCACCCCCACCCCATGATGTGAGGACAATATATCGCTCTGAAGGGTGAATGAATTTTTTGGTAAAAATGCGATAAAATTGTGAATACGGCTGCGAATGAATCCCCCGCTGCGTATCGGTGTACCAGAGTTCGCCTTCACAGTCCCAGCCTTTCAGTTCCAGATAACGATGGTCATCAAAGCGATAAACCACCTGCGTCGGCGGCTCTTTCGCCTGACAGCCTGAAGCCATCAGTACAGCAGCGGCAGCCATGCCTGAGCATAATGCTTTCATTGGTTAGCGCCCCGCATCCATGTCACATTGCATATGGTCCCAGCCGGTGTAACCTTTCACTTCAGGGACCTTATCGGGTAAATTCTGATAATTGGTATGGAATTTTGCCGTATCGTTCTCCAGTGCCTCCTTAGTGATGTAATCGAGCCCCCACGCAGGCCCTGGTGATTGTGGTTTAATTCTGTGAGTTACGCCTTCAACTACATAATTAATTCCTGGCCCACCAGTTGCCAGGCGTGGGTCATCAAACGGCCTGGAGGACATATAAAGGCGGTGCTTTGTCTGCAGAAAGCCCTGGTCATTCACGACAGTAAAGGAAAGAATGTCGTCATAGGGAGGTGCATTGTCTCCATTAGGTTCATTTTCTCCGGGCGAGAATGAGGACGGGTGCCAGGTTTTGCCATAATCCTTTGATACAATAAATCCCGCAGATTCCCAGGCTGGAATGGCAATATAACGCTCAGAGCTATGAATGAATTGTTTGGTATATATACGGTAAAACTGGAAGTACGGCAGAGAATGAATTGCTTTCTGAGTATCGGTGTACCAGAGCTCACCTTCACAGTCCCAGCCTTTCAGTTCCAGATAACGATGGTTATCAAAGCGGTAAACCACCTGCGTCGGCGGCTCATTGGCCTGACAGCCTGAAGTCATCAGTACAGCAGTAACAGCCATGCCTGAACATAATGCTTTCATCAGTTAGCGCCCCGCATCCATGTCACATTGCATATGGTCCCAGCCGGTGTAACCTTTCACTTCAGGGACCTTATCGGGTTGGTCTTCCCAATTAGTTTGTAATGACTGTACGGTGTCCTTGAGGCCTTGCTTCGTCATATAAATCATTCCCCACGCCCAGCCACCCGTTCCTGCTGTAATATCGCCCTGCACCCCATCCTGAAGTTCGTAATGAATACCCTTACCACCGGGCAATAGACGGGGGTCATCAAACGG
>NZ_JAWNCA010000068.1:0-2424 GCF_034106185.1 Enterobacter sp. 296B2
CTTTGGGGAGAGGGCCGGGGTGAGGGGGGGGGGGGCCGGATATTACCGTGCTAACCTTAACTGCTGCAAATTCCCGTCCAGCTGTAAATCCGTTCGTAACGTCGCTACATCCCGGCAGATAAACGCCATCTCTTTATGCGCTTCCAGCTTCTTGCGCCATTTTTCCGGCACGTCATCCAGACGAGAGTAAATTCCTTCCAGGCTCTGAAAGTCCGTCAGCAGCTGGGCGGCGCTCTTCGGCCCTATGCCTGCAACCCCCGGCACCTTTGAGCTGCTTATCCCCGCCAGCCCCCAGTAGTCAGGCAATTGCTCTGGCGAAACGCCAAACTCGCTGGCAATGAAGGGGGCATCGAGCCAGCGTTTCTGGAAATAATCGCGAATGCGGATCGTGGGTGAAAGGAGCTGGCAGTAGCCTTTGTCGGTTGAAACGATCGTCGCCTGGTGTCCTGCGCTGGCCACCTTTACCGCAAGCGTCGCGGCCAGGTCGTCAGCTTCATTGCCGTGTGCGCCCCAGCAGGGGACGCCGCGCTGCTCAAAGGCGGCACGCAAGGCGGGCATTTCGGCATGCAGATCGTCCGGCATTGGCGCGCGTCCGGCCTTGTAGTCGGGCAGGCGCTGATGTCGCCAGCCGCTGTTGCGCGCTTCGTCATCAAACACGGCCACGACATGCGTCGGTTCGCTGTGGCGAATGAGCTGCTCCAGCGCGTGCAGGCAGGTGTCCTTGCAGGGCGTGCCTTGTACCGCATGGATCCGGCGAATCAGATTGAGCGCGTCGACGATAAGCAAATGAACAGCCACAGATATTCTCCCTTAAATCTAATGGGTAAAGGGTATCACTGTCGGCAGGATGAAACGAATAGCGTGAGGAAAAACAGGAAGAAGCCTCGCAAAACGAGGCTTCCGGAGAGGCTTAATCGCAGGTCACGATCTTCATCGCCAGGCCGCCGCGAGAGGTTTCGCGGTATTTGGCGTTCATATCTTTACCGGTTTCGTACATGGTTTCGATAACTTTATCGAGACATACGCGCGGTTCGCTGGTGCGGCGCAGCGCCATACGCGCCGCGTTCACCGCCTTGACGGAGGCGATCGCGTTTCGCTCGATGCACGGAACCTGTACCTGTCCGGCAACCGGGTCACAGGTCAGCCCAAGGTTATGTTCCATGCCGATTTCCGCAGCGATGCACACCTGCGCCGGGCTTGCGCCCAACAGCTCCGCCAGACCTGCCGCCGCCATGGAGCACGCCACGCCGACTTCACCCTGACAGCCTACTTCCGCACCGGAAATGGAGGCGTTCATTTTATACAGCGAACCAATCGCGCTGGCGACCAGCAGGTAGCGCGCCAGGGAGTTGGCGTTCACTTCACGGATAAACTTGTCGTAGTACGCCAGCACGGCCGGAACGATACCGCAGGCACCGTTGGTTGGCGCAGTGACCACGCGGCCCCCTGCGGCGTTCTCTTCGTTCACTGCCAGCGCGAACATGTTGATCCAGTCGACGACGGCCATCGGGTCCGTTGTCGTTTTGTCGGTGCTCACCAGCATACGGCGCAGCGCCGCCGCACGACGCGGTACGCGAAGCTTGCCCGGCAGCACGCCTTCGGTGGTGATCCCGCGCTCAATGCCGCCGCGCATCACTTCCCAGACGCTAGCGAAGTGCTGTTCCAGCTCTTCTTTGCTGTGAAGGGCCAGCTCGTTTTTCATCATCAGACCGGAGAGGGAAAGACCCGTCTCCTGGCAGTGGCGCTGGAGGTCCGCCGCGGTTTTGTACGGATACGGCACCTCAACAGAAGAGGTACTGGTTTGACCAAAGTGGTCTTCGTCGACGATAAAGCCACCGCCGATGGAGTAATACGTCTGGCTGTAAACCGCTTTGTCGCCAGCCAGCGCGGTAATGCGCATGCCGTTTTCGTGCAGCGACAGGTTGTCCGCATGGAAATTCATGCAGTGGTCAACCGGGAATTCAACCTCATGCTCACCGTTTGCCAGCAGCAAACGACCGTGGGTGTTCACGTCCTGGATGAAGCCAGGGATCGCGTCAATATCAACGGTATCCGGCAGATTTCCCGCCAGGCCCATGATAATGGCGATATCGGTATGGTGGCCTTTCCCGGTCAGGGAAAGCGAGCCGTACACATCGACAACCACGCGGGTGATGTCGTGCAGAATGCCGCGTGCAATCAAGTCATCCGTGAACTGCTTACCGGCTTTCATTGGTCCGACGGTGTGAGAGCTGGAAGGACCAATACCGATTTTGAAAATATCGAATACGCTAATCATGATGCGTCCATTGCTTTCAGTCAGAGGGGGAGGAGTGGGGGGGGCCGCCGGGCGCCGGCGGGGCCGGGGCCGGCCCAGGACGAAAGGGAGAATAGAACATACGACATGAAAAAGAGCCATAAAAAACACACACAACAAAAAAACCA
>NZ_JAWNCA010000069.1:0-2293 GCF_034106185.1 Enterobacter sp. 296B2
TGATAATCCATAAATGTATTTTGTACAAAGCAATAAAAACTTTAAACAATATATATGCGACCATCAATTATGGGTCTTAGCACGAGTGACCGATTTATATGATTCCAATACTGATAAAGGAATAAAATGGCTGGAACCACTGTGGCGTAGTTACAATGAAGAAATAAAGGGAATATCAGTATTTCTGTCACGAATGGAAGCTGCAATTTATAGTGTGTTTATTGAGAGAAAATTTAATGAAAAATGGTCAGTATATTCATTAAACGAATTAAACATACAAGAAATGATGACTCATAATCAAGCTGTGCAAAATACCGATCAATATCATGTGTTGCTCAATTCTGGCTTTTGGACCAACAAAGATATTAATGTTTTATTTTCAAAGCGTCACATACTACAGGCAACAATTCCAATTACATTTAACACCAAAATAATATGTACTGAGGATAAGTATGCAACACTAAAAATCCCAAAACAAGTGACTGAAAAATTCCAAAAAATGTGGAGAAATAGAGTAGGATATTATGAAAGCTATTGTAAGAACAATATTTCGTCTGACAATGAATGTTTAATGCAGCAAGCTGTGATTGCATATGAAACCATGAATCTAATTGAGTGCGATGTAGTTGATATTGACGAGTGCAAGTATATCACAACATGGAACAACGAATGGTTTAATACCAATCCAAATAATTTAACTGAAATTAAGTAATACAAGTGAGGGAATTATGGCTACAGGCTATTTTTTGGTAGTAGGTGATAAAACAAGCTGTGGGGGGAGAATAATTTCAGGCAGTGAGAATCACTCATTTTACAACAAAGCAACGGCACGTAACGGTGACAAATATATCTGTGGAAAAGATAATAAGATATATCATATTGCTGGCGGTATACCTAATTACATGATACATGGTGTTAGTGCGGCAGGAACATTACATAGCAGAGGAACTTGTCCATGCAAATGCAGATTTATAAATTCCAGGTACGAATCAAGCTATGACTTTGAAAGTGAGCGCAAAGTAGCGTCAACGCCAAAACCACAAATAAATAATGCTCATACAAGCGTGGCTCAGAATAGAGAAGTATCACTAGCAAAAGTAGAAGTAACGCCACAGTTCAAAGAAAAAGTAAACTCTCCACGTGCGCCTGTTGATGCGGGATTTTGTGTACTACCCTTCGGGGCCAGACCTGCGTCATATGAACCATGGTTTTTTATAAATCCGCCAGCAGGGACACGTGAGCTTTATCACAAATTAAATCCAGATGTACAGAAACAACCAGGCTCGATTTTGATTGTTGTTGATCCCGAAAAGCAAGATAAGCAACAAATTGAAACACTGCAAAAAGCGCGTGACAGGATAGATAAAGCATTAGAACCGCTTACATTGAAGGAAGCTAAATTATTGCATGATAACAGAGGGGCAGTAGATGCCTTTTCGTATCAGCTTTATAGTAAGTATTTAGGAAATGCAGGTGATAGCTTAGGTGCGATCAGTGAAGTAGGTAAAGGCTACTATGAAGAAATTAATAGAATATTAAAAGAAATAGAAAATCTTTATAAAGATGCATACAACCGTAACAACGGGATTATTTCAGGGCAAGAGTTTTTCGGGAGAAGGAAAATCTTGTTTAATAAGTTAGAACTAATATTAACCAAATTCAGCAAATCCAGCCTTGATTTAGAAGAATACAATGATATAAAAAAATCTTTAGGATTATCCACAAGCTCTATAATGCATAAATGGGATAGAACAGGAGTTAATAATATTGAAGGATATGCTACATATATTGAAAACTCTGCAAAATTAATAAAAATAATGAAAAACGTAGGATACGTTGGAATAGGATTGGATTTTGCATCATACACATCCAATATTTATGAGGCTTGTGCGACGGGGAGAGAAAATGAATGTAGAAAAGCAACAATAAATGAATATAGTAAATTCACGCTTAAACAAGCATCGGGTATAACAGCGGGAGGTGCCGCTGGGGTAGCTGCCAGGGGAGCTTGTATGTGGGTTTTAGGTTTGGCAACGGCAGAAGTGGGTGCGATCGGAGCTGGCTTATGCCTTGTAACCGGCATTGGAACTGGCATAATAGCCGGGAAACAAGCTGAAAAGGTGGGTGAATCCATGGGTGAAAAACTAGGTCAAGGAGTTAATAAAGGAATTGATAAACTAAAAGATAAATCAATTCCAACTCCCGATTCATTCAATGAAGAATCTGGGTTGATGATGTATGAAAAGCTTTTTTATTGAAAACCTAGAAATTATAGAAATAACTTCAATAGTGG
>NZ_JAWNCA010000070.1:0-2171 GCF_034106185.1 Enterobacter sp. 296B2
CAAAGCATCTTCATCCAATGATTGATATTGAGCTCTTCAAACATAAGCCTATATTAGCGGGGCTAATACTTGCGTTTATCGCTATGGCCACGCTGGTTGGATTCGAATTTTTTGTTTCTCAGGAATTACAATTAGCATTTGGGTTATCACCTTTTCAAGCTGGATTATTTCTATTTCCATTTATTATAGCGAGCTCTATATCTGGTCCTTTCGTTGGTTTCACACTTACATGGTTAGGAGTTAAAAAAATTGGATTTTATGGTGTTTTATTAAGCTCGTTATGTTTCTTTTTCATGGCGTTTATGGACTTTAGTTCTAATGGATGGGAGGTTTGGCTTACAATGATTATATTGGGGTTTTGCATAGAAGCAGCTCTAATCTCCTCTACATATGTAATTATGAATGCCGCAAAAAAAGAGAAAGCGGGGGAAGCTGGAGCAATTGAGGGAATGGCGTATGAACTTGGAGCAGGAACTGGTATCATATTATTCGGAATGATTATGTCGGCTTCATTCACAGCCAATCTGTCTGTTGATTTTCTTGCTGATATCAAACAAGCTCCTCCATTATCATTAAGTGAGGCGATCAGTATTGCAGATCTATTACCTAACTGGCAAGGACAAGAATTGATTCATGCTTCAAAAATTGCCTTTCTAAATTCTCACGGTAATGTAATGCTTGTTGCAGCGATTTTGTTAATTTTATTATCATTTATTATTTCACATTTACTTAAAGAGTATTCGGACACTCATGAATAGTTTTTTATGTACTACTTTAATCATTATGTGCGTACATTAGCTAAGAGATTGAAATGTTTTATTGAGAACTTCCAATGCATAGAGGTACATCTAATATCAAAGCCAATTTAGTTAGACATTCATCTCGACTTAGTTCTAAGAATATCGGTCTGATTAGTATTTTTATTGGTTTTTAGATGTTAATTATTAGCTGTTGTTGACTAACTTAAGCTATGCTTTATTTTTTTTATACGCTAATTATAAACTAAAGGTTTGGTATTACATAATGCATATTCTAGAACAATATCTCCGAACAGTGTTATTGCAGGAAGATAGAATCACAGATTATGAAAGGGAACAATACCCCTATAACATTCCAGCTTTGAAAAATTTTCATTGTATGGATCTGCATCCGCGGGTAACTTTTCTCATGGGAGAAAATGGTAGTGGAAAATCAACTTTGGTTGAAGCTATTGCAATAGCCGCAGGATATAATGCAGAAGGAGGGTCACGTAATTTTAACTTTCATTCAAATGAAAGTCATTCTTCACTTCATCATGCAATTCGACTAGTAAGAGGAGTAAGGCGACCAAAAGATGGATTCTTTTTCAGAGCTGAAAGTTTTTATAATGTTGCAACAGAGATTGATAGTTTAGGTGTGCAAGGAGCCTATGGTGGACGTTCCCTTCACGAACAATCGCACGGGGAATCTTTTATGTCATTATTATTGAACCGCTTTGCACCGAATGGCCTGTATATTTTAGATGAACCTGAGGCAGCTTTATCACCTACCAGACAAATGGCTGCGCTCGCTCATATCCATCGCTTGGCTCAGAGCAATTCACAATTTATAATAGCAACCCATTCTCCTATACTAATGTCATATCCAGATTCGAAAATATTGCATTTTAGTGAAAACGGGATTGAATCTATTAAATTAGAGAATACAGATCATTACATTGTGACTCGTCGGTTTGTAAATAATCCTCAAGCTATCTTAAATGAGCTCTTAGACTATGATTAAAAAGCGTTTGTTGAAAAGGAACATAAACAATTGCTTAGTACCTTTTAATGTGTTTTTTTTAAACGGTAAATTAACAATATAACATTGGTAAATAGAGATAATAACTCATTGAATACGATTGCTATTCTCGAATTCTTTTTTATCGTTAGTTATGATAGCTGTTTTCTTATGTTTTGAACACGGAATTAATTAACTATCATTTCTATTCCTATTTTTGTGTCGTTATTTTATAAATGATAAATTACGGGAGGGATATATTATCTTTATATCCAAAATAACCATTTTCATAATCATACAAAATGTCATATCTATTTAAAAAATTGAATCCTGTATTAACGAATATTTGTTGCCTTGTCGTGTTTAAAAATATCTCTTTGGGAGAAATGTTTGTTTTGTGTCCCCCGGTAATA
>NZ_JAWNCA010000071.1:0-1724 GCF_034106185.1 Enterobacter sp. 296B2
CACAGTCTATAAGGATATGAGTATGGCTACCCAAACGATGATGCAAAAACTTAACGCGCAGATGAACCTTGAGTTCTACGCCTCGAATCTGCACCTTCACTTAAGCGCATGGTGTTCTGAGAAAAGCCTCACGGGCTCTGCCACGTTCTTTCGCTCACAGGCACAAAGCAACGTCACCCATATGATGCGCGTCTTTAACTTCCTGAAGGCCGCAGGGGCTAACCCGGTAGTTAAAGCCCTCGATGGGATCAACGAAAATTATTCTTCTCTGGAAGAACTGTTTCAGAAAACGCTGGAAGAGCATGAGCAACGCTGCACGACGCTCAACAGACTGGCCGATGAAGCCAGAGCACAGCATGACATCACCACCCTTAAATTTTTACGCGATATGGACAAAGAACAGCAGCAGGACGGCATGCTGCTGAAAACGCTGGTGGATGAGATCCATAATGCCCGACAGGCAGGTTTATGCCCGGAGCAGGCCGACCGCCACCTGCTTGACCTGGTGACGGTGCAGCATCACTAAGCGTTTTAACCTGCCCTTTCCCTGATTCTGGGGGGCAGGTTCCCCTCCCTTTTCACCAACCCTCTGCTTTTGCTGAATTTTAACAAATCAGATCTCGCTCCCAATGATTAGCCTTACAAAATGTAATGATTTATTTAATTACATAATCATTAACGAGGGAGCAGCATGATCACCATTGAGTTTGTTGTCATTCTCCTCTGCCTGCTGACGGGTACACGTTTCGGCGGCATGGGGCTTGGGTTAATCAGCGGGATTGGCCTTTTTATTTTGTGTTTTGTCTTTGGACTCAAGCCCGGCAAGCCGCCGGTTGACGTCATGTTAACCATTCTTGCGGTGATTGGCTGCGCCGCCACCCTGCAGACGGCGGGTGGCCTCAACGTCATGATGCAGTTTGCTGAACGCCTGCTGCGCAAACACCCACAGCACATCACGCTACTTGCCCCTTTTACCACCTGGATGTTGACCTTTCTGTGTGGCACAGGGCACGTGGTCTATACCATGTTTCCCATCATTGCGGATATCGCGCTTAAAAAAGGGATCCGACCGGAACGCCCAATGGCGGTGGCATCGGTGGCATCCCAGATGGCGATCACCGCGTCTCCGGTTTCCGTCGCCGTCGTGTCGCTGGTCTCCATCCTGGCCGCGCAGCATGGGATAGGTCACGCGTGGGGGATCCTGGAAATTCTCGCCGTGTCGGTTCCCGCTTCACTTTTCGGGGTGGCGATTGCGGCCCTGTGGAGTTTACGCCGCGGGAAAGATTTGGCTGACGACATTGAGTTTCAGGAAAAACTAAAAGACCCCAGGCAGCGCGAGTTTATCTATGGCGGCACGGAGACGTTGATGAACCAGCGTTTTCCGAAGCAGGCCTACTGGTCGACATGGATTTTCTTTGCCGGTATTGCGGTGGTGGTCCTGCTCGGAGCCTTCCCTGAACTGCGCCCCGCCTTCGAGCTGAAAGGCAAAATGACGGCGCTGTCGATGAACCTTGTCATTCAGATGATGATGCTCATTGCCGGGGCCGTGATGCTGATGGTCTGCAAGGTCAATGCCTCAGCTATCTCAAACGGCGCGGTATTCAAGGCCGGCATGGTGGCGATCTTCTCGGTGTTCGGGGTGGCGTGGATGAGTGATACCTTTTTCCAGGCGCATCTCGACGAGTTAAAGCTGGCGCTGGAAGGCGTTGTGAAAAGCCATCCGT
>NZ_JAWNCA010000072.1:0-1600 GCF_034106185.1 Enterobacter sp. 296B2
CAAAGGCAGGTTCTTTAAGGTAAGGAGGTGATCCAACCGCAGGTTCCCCTACGGTTACCTTGTTACGACTTCACCCCAGTCATGAATCACAAAGTGGTAAGCGCCCTCCCGAAGGTTAAGCTACCTACTTCTTTTGCAACCCACTCCCATGGTGTGACGGGCGGTGTGTACAAGGCCCGGGAACGTATTCACCGTGGCATTCTGATCCACGATTACTAGCGATTCCGACTTCATGGAGTCGAGTTGCAGACTCCAATCCGGACTACGACGCACTTTATGAGGTCCGCTTGCTCTCGCGAGGTCGCTTCTCTTTGTATGCGCCATTGTAGCACGTGTGTAGCCCTACTCGTAAGGGCCATGATGACTTGACGTCATCCCCACCTTCCTCCAGTTTATCACTGGCAGTCTCCTTTGAGTTCCCGGCCTAACCGCTGGCAACAAAGGATAAGGGTTGCGCTCGTTGCGGGACTTAACCCAACATTTCACAACACGAGCTGACGACAGCCATGCAGCACCTGTCTCAGAGTTCCCGAAGGCACCAATCCATCTCTGGAAAGTTCTCTGGATGTCAAGAGTAGGTAAGGTTCTTCGCGTTGCATCGAATTAAACCACATGCTCCACCGCTTGTGCGGGCCCCCGTCAATTCATTTGAGTTTTAACCTTGCGGCCGTACTCCCCAGGCGGTCGACTTAACGCGTTAGCTCCGGAAGCCACGCCTCAAGGGCACAACCTCCAAGTCGACATCGTTTACGGCGTGGACTACCAGGGTATCTAATCCTGTTTGCTCCCCACGCTTTCGCACCTGAGCGTCAGTCTTTGTCCAGGGGGCCGCCTTCGCCACCGGTATTCCTCCAGATCTCTACGCATTTCACCGCTACACCTGGAATTCTACCCCCCTCTACAAGACTCTAGCCTGCCAGTTTCGAATGCAGTTCCCAGGTTGAGCCCGGGGATTTCACATCCGACTTGACAGACCGCCTGCGTGCGCTTTACGCCCAGTAATTCCGATTAACGCTTGCACCCTCCGTATTACCGCGGCTGCTGGCACGGAGTTAGCCGGTGCTTCTTCTGCGGGTAACGTCAATCGACAAGGTTATTAACCTTATCGCCTTCCTCCCCGCTGAAAGTACTTTACAACCCGAAGGCCTTCTTCATACACGCGGCATGGCTGCATCAGGCTTGCGCCCATTGTGCAATATTCCCCACTGCTGCCTCCCGTAGGAGTCTGGACCGTGTCTCAGTTCCAGTGTGGCTGGTCATCCTCTCAGACCAGCTAGGGATCGTCGCCTAGGTGAGCCGTTACCCCACCTACTAGCTAATCCCATCTGGGCACATCTGATGGCAAGAGGCCCGAAGGTCCCCCTCTTTGGTCTTGCGACGTTATGCGGTATTAGCTACCGTTTCCAGTAGTTATCCCCCTCCATCAGGCAGTTTCCCAGACATTACTCACCCGTCCGCCACTCGTCACCCGAGAGCAAGCTCTCTGTGCTACCGTTCGACTTGCATGTGTTAGGCCTGCCGCCAGCGTTCAATCTGAGCCATGATCAAACTCTTCAATTTAAGTTTGATGCTCGTGAATTAAACTTCGTAATGAATTACG
>NZ_JAWNCA010000073.1:0-1426 GCF_034106185.1 Enterobacter sp. 296B2
TAATGCCGATCAGTTAAGGATCGGTTGACCGATCCAGTGGCTGTGTAAGAATCCGGAAATGCTCACCCGTTTCCGGATTTTTTTATGCACATTGGACAGGCTCTTGATCTGGTATCCCGTTACGATTCTCTGCGTAACCCTCTGACTTCTCTGGGCGACTGTCTTGACCCGGAACTGATTTCCCGCTGCCTTGAAGAATCCGGCACCGTCACGTTACGCAAACGGCGCCTTCCTCTGGAAATGATGGTCTGGTGCATTATCGGTATGGCCCTTGAGCGCAAGGAGCCGCTTCATCAGATCGTTAACCGGCTGGATATCATGTTACCCGGCAACCGTCCGTTCGTTGCCCCCAGCGCCGTGATCCAGGCCCGTCAGCGGCTGGGAAGCGAAGCCGTCCGCCGCGTGTTCACGCAAACAGCGCAGCTCTGGCATAACGCCACGCCGCATCCGCACTGGTGTGGCCTGACCCTGCTGGCCATCGATGGTGTGTTCTGGCGAACACCGGACACGCCGGAAAACGACAGCGCCTTTCCCCGCCAGACGCATGGCGGAAACCCGGCCCTCTACCCGCAGGTTAAAATGGTCTGTCAGATGGAGCTGACCAGCCATCTGTTGACGGCAGCGGCCTTCGGCACGATGAAAAACAGCGAAAATGAGCTCGCAGAGCAACTGATAGCGCAGACCGGCGATAACACCCTGACGTTAATGGATAAAGGCTACTACTCGCTGGGGTTGCTGAATGCATGGAGCCAGGCAGGAGAACACCGTCACTGGATGCTCCCTCTCAGAAAGGGAGCACAGTATGAAGAGGTCAGAAAGCTGGGTAAAGGCGACTATCTGGTGAAGCTGAAAACCAGCCCACAGGCACGAAAAAAATGGCCGGGTCTGGGAGATGAGATGACAGCCCGCCTGCTGACCGTGACGCGCAAAGGGAAAGTCAGCCATCTGCTGACGTCGATGACGGACGCCATGCGCTATCCCGGAGGAGAAATGGCAGACCTGTACAGCCATCGCTGGGAAATAGAGCTGGGGTACAGGGAGATAAAACAAACGATGCAACTGAGCAGGCTGACGCTGAGAAGTAAAAAGCCGGAGCTTGTGGAGCAGGAGTTATGGGGCGTGTTACTGGCGTATAATCTGGTGCGATATCAGATGATTAAAATGGCGGGCCATCTGAAAGGATACTGGCCGAATCAGCTGAGCTTCTCAGAATCATGCGGCATGGTCATGAGAATGCTGATGACGCTGCAGGGCGCTTCACCAGGGCGTATCCCGGAGCTGATGCGTGATCTTGAAAGCATGGCGCAACTGGTAAAGTTGCCGACAAGAAGGGAAAGGGCCTTCCCGAGGGTGGTAAAGGAAAGGCCCTGGAGATACCCCACAGCCCCGAAAAAAAGCCAGTCAGTTGCTTAACTGACTGGCATTA
>NZ_JAWNCA010000074.1:0-1260 GCF_034106185.1 Enterobacter sp. 296B2
CTGTTCTGCAGGTTTAGAAGGTACCGCTGCAGGAGTCGCGATCGGCGCGCGGTTTGGTGTGACAGTAGCGGTCACAACTGGCGCGTTTGGAACTGCAGCCGGGATGGCCTGAGGTGCGGCAACCGGCACCGCCTGTTCTGCAGGTTTAGAAGGTACCGCTGCAGGAGTCGCTAATGGCTTAATCTGAGATGGAATCTGTTCTTCTTCGACTTTCGACGGTATAGCTGCAGGTTTAGCTACAGCGGTGATTTCAGTCGGAGAAACCTGGTAAGCTCCTGCTGTGGGGATGGCTTGTGGAATTGCGTAAGGTGCGTAATTTGAGGGTGCGCCTGTATCAATTTTTACAACAGGTGCTGGCACTGCAACGGGCTTAGCATGTGGTGCACGTTGTGTTGGTACTGCGCTGGGCATCGGGGAAGGGGAAGCCGATGGAGAAATCTCTGGAGTAATTGAAGTAGGTGATTTCTGCTCAGGCGTCTGGCTAGTTATATTAATTTGTACTTTAGGAACAGAGGCTACAACGGTATTTGAAGGTGCTTTATGTTCAGGATTTTCATTCTGAAATTTAGCTGGAATTTCCCCTGCGTATTTCCAAGAATCATCATGAATAGATGCGGATTCCGATCCTGCCTGAGGATGCAGCCAATCTTTAATTGCAATCTTCTCAGCCATCACTGCCGTTTGTGCTGCTCTGGTGGCAGCATCAAGCTTAGATGCCGCATATGAACGTTCGCTTTCCGGCGCAGAATTATAGACATTCCGCCAGTGATTCATTTCTGCGATGGCTTTGTGTGAATTGCTCTGGGCATTGCTTACATTAACGGGTGTAGTGATGTAAGAGCCCGTGTCCGCATTAGCACTAGTTGCAATCGGTGCGATCACGCTTGCAATTACGAATGAAAGAATTGATTTTTTCATGATGATTGGTAGAATTCCAAACGCTGTAAACAGTTAGTTAAATGAGTTTGATCAAGCCTTTAGAAGGTTGCAGCCTTACTAAAAGCATGCTTTACATAGTCTTTATCGGGGTTGCAGCCTCGATAAAGACACTTAAAGTTGATAGACTTGGCTGAGACTTCCGCTTTACTTCTCTCCTTGCAGGGAGATCTAAAAGACTCAAGCAAGTATTCCATTACAATGTCGGCTTGGATATTAAATCCAATTGCCGAGTATTTCTATTTATTTTTTTTCATTGCAAATTAACTTCCGTTCTCTCTCTCATCCTCAGGATTTGATTAACATAAATATATTCTTGATATA
>NZ_JAWNCA010000075.1:0-1227 GCF_034106185.1 Enterobacter sp. 296B2
GTCGCTGCCGCAGCTTCGGTGCATGGTTTAGCCCCGTTACATCTTCCGCGCAGGCCGACTCGACCAGTGAGCTATTACGCTTTCTTTAAATGATGGCTGCTTCTAAGCCAACATCCTGGCTGTCTGTGCCTTCCCACATCGTTTCCCACTTAACCATGACTTTGGGACCTTAGCTGGCGGTCTGGGTTGTTTCCCTCTTCACGACGGACGTTAGCACCCGCCGTGTGTCTCCCGTGATAACATTCTTCGGTATTCGTAGTTTGCATCGGGTTGGTAAGCCGGGATGGCCCCCTAGCCGAAACAGTGCTCTACCCCCGAAGATGAGTTCACGAGGCGCTACCTAAATAGCTTTCGGGGAGAACCAGCTATCTCCCGGTTTGATTGGCCTTTCACCCCCAGCCACAGGTCATCCGCTAATTTTTCAACATTAGTCGGTTCGGTCCTCCAGTTAGTGTTACCCAACCTTCAACCTGCCCATGGCTAGATCACCGGGTTTCGGGTCTATACCCTGCAACTTAACGCCCAGTTAAGACTCGGTTTCCCTTCGGCTCCCCTATACGGTTAACCTTGCTACAGAATATAAGTCGCTGACCCATTATACAAAAGGTACGCAGTCACACCACGAAGGTGCTCCCACTGCTTGTACGTACACGGTTTCAGGTTCTTTTTCACTCCCCTCGCCGGGGTTCTTTTCGCCTTTCCCTCACGGTACTGGTTCACTATCGGTCAGTCAGGAGTATTTAGCCTTGGAGGATGGTCCCCCCATATTCAGACAGGATACCACGTGTCCCGCCCTACTCTTCGAGTTCACAGCCTGTGCATTTTCGTGTACGGGAGTATCACCCTGTACCCTGCGACTTTCCAGACGCTTCCACTAACACACAAGCTGATTCAGACTCCGGGCTGCTCCCCGTTCGCTCGCCGCTACTGGGGGAATCTCGGTTGATTTCTTTTCCTCGGGGTACTTAGATGTTTCAGTTCCCCCGGTTCGCCTCGTTAACCTATGTATTCAGTTAACGATAGTGTGACGAATCACACTGGGTTTCCCCATTCGGACATCGCCGGGTCAAAGGTTCATATCACCTCGCCGGCGCTTTTCGCAGATTAGCACGTCCTTCATCGCCTCTGACTGCCAGGGCATCCACCGTGTACGCTTAGTCGCTTAACCTCACAACCCGAAGATGTTTCACTTCTGATTGCGAAAATTTGAGAGACTCGAACACACAT
>NZ_JAWNCA010000076.1:0-1098 GCF_034106185.1 Enterobacter sp. 296B2
TCTATTTTTACTAGGACATGGCGGGTATTAACTTTCAACAGAGGGCGATTATACAGTTGTTATTTTTTCTTTGAAGCAATATAATTTTTATACAGCCATAACTTTTTCTTTGGGTTACTATGCGTGCCAGATTACCTTTAAATGCATTACGAGCTTTTGAAGCTTCTGCAAGATATCTAAATTTTACTAAAGCCGGACTAGAGCTTCATGTAAGCCAGGCCGCCGTAAGCCAGCAGGTAAGAACACTTGAACAGATGCTTGGTGTGGCTCTTTTTACAAGAGTACCGCGTGGGTTACAGTTGACAGACGAAGGCCTGCATCTTTTGCCTTCGATTACAGAAGCTTTGCAGATGATGAGTTCTGCCATGGATAAATTCCATGAAGGTAAGATTAAAGAAGTGCTTACTATTGCTGTCGTTGGGACTTTTGCAATAGGTTGGCTTCTTCCTCGGATTACTGAGTTCCTTAATGAAAATCCATGGATTGATATTAGAATTTTAACGCATAATAACGTTGTCAATCTAGCTGCAGAAGGTATTGATGCATCTATTAGATTTGGATCAGGCGGCTGGATTAATACGGAAAATATTTTACTCTTTCAGGCGCCGCATACAGTATTATGTTCCCCGGAAACATCCAAGAAACTGTGCATTCCATCAGACTTAAAAAAAGTTTGCTTACTGCGCTCCTATCGAAAGGATGAATGGAATAATTGGTTTAAAGCTGCTGGGATCGACTCTTGGACTGTTAACGGGCCTATCTTTGATTCTACCAGACATATGATAGATGCTGTAAAATTAGGTGATTATGCAGCATTAGTTCCTTATCATATGTTTCAAAAAGAATTAAATGAGCGCTCCGTAGCAAAACCTTTTGAAATTTATGCCACGCTTGGCGGTTATTGGCTGACTTTACAGAAATCTCGGGTTAATCATAATAGTGAAGCACTTAATGTTTTTAAGGAATGGATTATCGAGCATAGCAGAGAGTTTGTACTTAAATCCTAATCTCTGCTAAAGATATATCAATGCTTATTATTTAAGTATTCGTACCAAAAACTTCTCTTACCTTTATAATTGACTGTTGTAAGACATCTGA
>NZ_JAWNCA010000077.1:0-1047 GCF_034106185.1 Enterobacter sp. 296B2
AACGCGAAGCTCTTGATCGAAGCCCCGGTAAACGGCGGCCGTAACTATAACGGTCCTAAGGTAGCGAAATTCCTTGTCGGGTAAGTTCCGACCTGCACGAATGGCGTAATGATGGCCAGGCTGTCTCCACCCGAGACTCAGTGAAATTGAACTCGCTGTGAAGATGCAGTGTACCCGCGGCAAGACGGAAAGACCCCGTGAACCTTTACTATAGCTTGACACTGAACACTGGTCCTTGATGTGTAGGATAGGTGGGAGGCTTTGAAGCGTGGACGCCAGTCTGCGTGGAGCCGTCCTTGAAATACCACCCTTTAATGGCTGGTGTTCTAACGTGGACCCGTAATCCGGGTTGCGGACAGTGTCTGGTGGGTAGTTTGACTGGGGCGGTCTCCTCCCAAAGAGTAACGGAGGAGCACGAAGGTTAGCTAATCCTGGTCGGACATCAGGAGGTTAGTGCAATGGCATAAGCTAGCTTGACTGCGAGAGTGACGGCTCGAGCAGGTGCGAAAGCAGGTCATAGTGATCCGGTGGTTCTGAATGGAAGGGCCATCGCTCAACGGATAAAAGGTACTCCGGGGATAACAGGCTGATACCGCCCAAGAGTTCATATCGACGGCGGTGTTTGGCACCTCGATGTCGGCTCATCACATCCTGGGGCTGAAGTAGGTCCCAAGGGTATGGCTGTTCGCCATTTAAAGTGGTACGCGAGCTGGGTTTAGAACGTCGTGAGACAGTTCGGTCCCTATCTGCCGTGGGCGCTGGAGAATTGAGGGGGGCTGCTCCTAGTACGAGAGGACCGGAGTGGACGCATCACTGGTGTTCGGGTTGTCATGCCAATGGCACTGCCCGGTAGCTAAATGCGGAAGAGATAAGTGCTGAAAGCATCTAAGCACGAAACTTGCCCCGAGATGAGTTCTCCCTGAGACTTTAAGTCTCCTGAAGGAACGTTGAAGACGACGACGTTGATAGGTCGGGTGTGTAAGCGCAGCGATGCGTTGAGCTAACCGATACTAATGAACCGTGAGGCTTAACCTTACAACGCCGAAG
>NZ_JAWNCA010000078.1:0-965 GCF_034106185.1 Enterobacter sp. 296B2
AGTTAGGTATTGTTAAAAACATACTTTTTACTCCTGTATCAATAAGGACAGTACCACATTGATACCCTTGCCAACCAGTTATTTTGATACAAGCTGGCGGTGCGATCCATTCGTGTTTATTTTCATTTGAAGGTTGTAATTTAATAAAGGAAAATCCTTTGGCTGTATCCTTATTAATTCCAACATATATGCCATTGCGCGTTAGTGTATATCCATTGTTGCTTCCTGATTTTGTATTTAAAAGGGGGTTTGTACTTGGAGTGCTTTCGCTCTGCAAGCTACTTTCTCGATCAAAACCGATGCCCATCATTGATACATGCTCAGGGTTTAGTTCAGGTTTACAATTTCTTGCCTTAGCAAGGCACTGGATTTCGTTAACAGCCAATACTGGGATAATATTCGTAGATACGAATTTTTCCCCATCACCAATTGTGAGAGTAGTATTGAGCCAAGAACCTATCATAATACGTCCGGAACTATTGTACGTGATTTTACCTGGTCTAGCTGATAAATTATTTGCATTTGGTATTGCTGAAGATGAAATCACTAAACCTGTAGAGCCAGTATCAACTACTACCTCTCGTTCAGCACCGTCAGGAAATGAGACAAACAACTTCGGCGCAGTCTCATCACCACTTAAATTGTCGTTGTTTATAAATTTTAAATATACTGAATCATTGTTTTCTGAAAAAATCGGCTTACTTATTTCTGCATCAGATACTGCAGCATAAGAAGCTATTCCAAACGGAAGAATTACACAAATAATGGCTAGGATGTTTACTTTTATCGCTACTGGGTGTATTTGCATGTTAACGGCCTATAAAGATTCAGAAAAAACGTGAAATTTGTACCATGTATTATGCATGATATATCGCGTCCTTTTTCAATATTCTTATCCTATACAAATATTCAAAGTAGCAGACATCTAATTTTTTTCAAGAGAAATTCAAAAAACAAAGTATGTG
>NZ_JAWNCA010000079.1:0-660 GCF_034106185.1 Enterobacter sp. 296B2
CCGCTAACCCCATCAATTAACCTTCCGGCACCGGGCAGGCGTCACACCGTATACGTCCACTTTCGTGTTTGCACAGTGCTGTGTTTTTAATAAACAGTTGCAGCCAGCTGGTATCTTCGACTGATTTCAGCTCCGCCCGCAGGGGCTTCACCTACATATCAGCGTGCCTTCTCCCGAAGTTACGGCACCATTTTGCCTAGTTCCTTCACCCGAGTTCTCTCAAGCGCCTTGGTATTCTCTACCTGACCACCTGTGTCGGTTTGGGGTACGATTTCGTGTTACCTGATGCTTAGAGGCTTTTCCTGGAAGCAGGGCATTTATCACTTCAGCACCGTAGTGCCTCGTCATCACGCCTCAGTGTTAAAGTGAACCGGATTTGCCTGGAACACACACCTACACGCTTAAACCGGGACAACCGTCGCCCGGCTGACATAGCCTTCTCCGTCCCCCCTTCGCAGTAACACCAAGTACAGGAATATTAACCTGTTTCCCATCGACTACGCCTTTCGGCCTCGCCTTAGGGGTCGACTCACCCTGCCCCGATTAACGTTGGACAGGAACCCTTGGTCTTCCGGCGAGCGGGCTTTTCACCCGCTTTATCGTTACTTATGTCAGCATTCGCACTTCTGATACCTCCAGCAGCCCTCACAGGCCACCTTC
>NZ_JAWNCA010000080.1:0-640 GCF_034106185.1 Enterobacter sp. 296B2
TCATCGCCTCTGACTGCCAGGGCATCCACCGTGTACGCTTAGTCGCTTAACCTCACAACCCGAAGATGTTTCACTTCTGATTGCGAAAATTTGAGAGACTCGAACACACATTAACTGTGTGTCGTTTCAATTTTCAGCTTGATCCAGATTTTTAAAGAGCAAAACTTCGCAGTGCACCTTTTCAGGTTCACTCTGAAGTTTTCTTGTGTTCGCAGTAAAAGATGGTGGAGCTATGCGGGATCGAACCGCAGACCTCCTGCGTGCAAAGCAGGCGCTCTCCCAGCTGAGCTATAGCCCCATCGTTTTAATCTCTGTACCGGTAATTTTTCCTGAGACAAGGCGTGGAAACGCGAAGCATACATCAGTATGTGAGCGTTGCCGCAACGCAGTATCAGGGAAAATTTGGTAGGCCTGAGTGGACTTGAACCACCGACCTCACCCTTATCAGGGGTGCGCTCTAACCACCTGAGCTACAAGCCTTCAGAGATTTTTACTGCTGTTTTTCATCAGACAATCTGTGTGAGCACTACAAAGGCAGGTTCTTTAAGGTAAGGAGGTGATCCAACCGCAGGTTCCCCTACGGTTACCTTGTTACGACTTCACCCCAGTCATGAATCACAAAGTGGTAAGCGCCCTCCCG
>NZ_JAWNCA010000081.1:0-564 GCF_034106185.1 Enterobacter sp. 296B2
CAGCGGGGGATTCATTCTGAACCTGTCAGCCAGTTTTACAGAATATTTACTAAAAAGTTTGTCCATCCCTCAGAACGATACATCGCTATTACAGGCTGGGGAGTCGGTGGGTTTCGTGTCTCTAAGGACTACGGGAAAACGTGGCAGGTTGCACAATTTTCTCCCGGAGGAAACGAACCGGATGGAATGAACTCACCTCCGCGAGATGATGTTGTTTCTTTCACAGTGGTGAATGACCAGGGCTTTCTGCAGACAAAGCACAGCCTTTATATGTCATCCAGACCATTTGACGATCCGCGCGTATTGCCAGGTGGTTCTGGAATTAAGTACCAGCTTGAAAATGGTGAGGTGGACGAAATAACTTCAGATGCACCTGGCTGGAAATGGGGGATGGTGTATTTCACAAAAGGATGGCTGAAGGGAAAAGTCGTCAGGCGTGAATCCAATTATCAAAATTTACCCGATAAGGTCCCTGAAGTGAAAGGTTACACCGGCTGGGACCATATGCAATGTGACATGGATGCGGGGCGCTAACCAATGAAAGCATTATGCTCAGGCATGGCT
>NZ_JAWNCA010000082.1:0-507 GCF_034106185.1 Enterobacter sp. 296B2
CACGTTGTTATTGAGCGTATTCAGCGCTGAATTAGTGGCATACAGCTGTGAACCGTTGACGGCATCGGTGCTGGTATCCGTCAGGCGCCCGGCAGCCACGTTGGTGATGGTACGTTCGCTGCCAACGTCGCCGATACTTAGCGTGCTTAGCGGATTGGTACCGGCAAATGTATATTCAGTACCTGCCAGGGTGGTTTTATCCGTTCCTACAGCCTTCGCCGTCTTTGAGCCTGCTCCCAACGCAATATCGTTAGCGTGCAGGGCGACGGCCCCCATACCAATGGCGACGGAGTCCAGCCCCTGCGCGCTGGAGTCACTACCAACGGAATTAGCATGGAAGTACTTCGTACCCGTGTCGTAGATATTGGTCACCCGGTTATCGACATCGCCGATATCCTTCGTGTTTTGCGTAATATTCTGCGTATTGGTCGCAACCTGATCGTTGGTGGCCTTAAGCTGCGAACCGTTTACCGCATCGGTACTGTTAGCCGTCAGATCGCCGTCCTT